>CAVGIU010000069.1:0-8420 GCA_963629425.1 Oscillospiraceae bacterium | reverse complement strand
AGCCTTGACTGCCTGAATAGCTATCTTTGCAGCTTCGTCAGCGCCGGACTTGTCGAGAATGTCAAGAATGATATCCCACATTGCTTTTTCCTCCTTTGCAGTTTTGAGTCTCGCAACTCTGATTTTCACTATAAAGGAAAAAGATTAAAATAACATTAGAAAATTCGGTTTATTTATTTTTAGTAACTTTAGAAACCTTGAAATAATGCACGGTCATAAGCACGATGAACACGCTGCTGCAATAGCCGAATATGGGATACACGATGCCGATGAGGTCGCCAAAACCGAAGAGACTGCCGAGGAACATGCACACGGCGCACAGCGCAGTGAAAGGTTTTTTGCGCTGCGATATGCGCTCGGACTTGGCAGCGAGCATGCTCACGAACGCAACGAGGCTCGACAGTGCCGTGCCGAACATTGCGAGCAGGAGCAGCACGCCGTAGACATAGCCCCAGACTGCGCCGCGGCTCTGCGCAAGCGCGAGCATCGGAAGCTCCGCCGAGGCAGTTTCAGGCGCGGCCGAGACGGACACGAGCACGCTTCCTGCTATGAGCAGCAGCACACACGCGCCGATTGCGATACCGCCGACTGCGGCTTTTTTGCTTTTTATGTACGGGCCGAGCGGCGCGATCATGGCGATGCTGCCGAAAACGTTATAGCAGGCAAAGCTCACCGCCGCAACGATCCACGAGCTCATGAGCGGGTTGCTGCCGCCGGCGGCCTCCGGCAGGACGACGCCGTTTTCGCATACGCTAATAATGCCGAACACGAGTGTGACGATCGACAGGATCGGAACCGTCGCCGAAAAGGCCGAGACCATGCCCGAAAATCCCGCCAGCGATACTATCGCCACGAGCACAATAAACACCGCCGAGCCGACAAACGGCGCCAGACCGAACAGCTGATTCAAAAGCGCGCCGATACCCGCTGACATGATCGTACCCACGCCGAACAGAAACAGCAGCTCGAGGATCGTCACCGCGCCGCGCAGAAGCGGCACGTTTCGGCGCACAACGAGCTTGTCGATCTCCTTGAGCCCCGTGATGCGGCCGAGTAGGATCATCACAACGCCCGTCAAAAACAGCAGGCCGACCGCCAGCAGCAGGCCCGCCGCCCCCTTCACGCCAAACGAGCCGAAAAACTGCCACAGCTCCTGTCCGGAAACATAGCCCGCTCCCAAAAAGCATCCGGCAAACGCCAGCCCCAAATTTAAGCTCCCTATTTTTCGTGGCAAATTTCTATTCCTCCAATACTTTGATTGCGTGAACCTGACCGGAAACTGCCGCAGAAACCGTGGCAAGCAGATAGTGGACAGCTGATAGCCGATAGCTATATGTGTGCGCCTTGCGCACGGATTTTAATTCCACCTCATCCGTCGGCTCCGCCGACGCCTTCCCCTCGAAGGGGAAGGCAAGGTACAGCGCAAAATTTTGCACTAAATCAGCACATTCTTATGGGATGCGAAACGCTATGGTTTCCGCCGCATTATCGATACCGGGTACCTGCAATAACCGTGTATGCACGGCCTTAATGCGCTTCTGAAAAGGCGCCTCTAAAAAGATTGAAATGGCAGCCCACTTAGGCTATAATTATTTTAGTCTTTCTGCTCGGCAAATTGGCAGACACGGCGCAGCGTACAGTTCTCGCAGTCGGGCTTGCGCGCTGTGCAGACAGCGCGTCCGTGCAGCACAATACGATGGCAGAAGTCAGAGCTCTTCTCCGGCGGAAGTTGCCTGCGAAGCTCCTGCTCGATCTTCGCGGGTTCCTTTAGATCATCAACCAGCCCGAGACGGTTTGATATGCGGATACAGTGCGTATCCACGACCGTGGAACCGGGTACCTTGAAAACATCGCCGAGGATGAGATTCGCGGTCTTGCGCCCAACGCCGGGCAGCTTCAAAAGATCGTCCATGTTCCCCGGCACGTTGCCGCCGAAATCACGCATTATCATCTGCGCAGCGCCGACGATATCACGCGCCTTGGCTCTGTAAAAGCCGCAGGAGTGGACATACTTCTCCACCTCCCCGACGTCGGCCTCAGCAAAGCTCTCGAGCGTCGGAAAGCGTGCAAACAGCGCCGGCGTTATCTCGTTAACGCGCGCATCCGTGCATTGCGCAGCAAGGCGCACCGAGAACAGAAGCTCATAATCCTTTTTATAATCAAGCGTACAGTCGGCCAGGGGGTAGGTCTCCTCCAAAAGTCGTACTATCTCCAAGACCTGCTGCTTTGTGCGCATAAATATCACCTCTTTTCGGTATTTTAACACAGCCTCGGCCGCTGCGCCACTTAAAATGCGGCCGATCTCAACATTTTCCGGAGGAACACCTATGTACAAGCCTCTTGCAGACGAAATAAGACCGCACAGTCTCGACGACGTTGTCGGCCAAAAGCATATACTCGGCAGCCGCGGTCTGCTGCGGCGCATAGTCGAAAGCGGCAGCATACCAAATATGATATTCTATGGTCCGTCGGGCACGGGAAAGACCACCGTTGCGCGCATAATCGCGGAAAAAACCAACCGCACCCTGCGCAAATTAAACGCAACGACCGCCGGGCTTGCCGATATAAAGGAGATCATCGGCGAGCTTGACACACTCTTGACCCCGGGCGGCGTTCTGCTGTACCTCGACGAGATACAGTACTTCAACAAAAAGCAGCAGCAATCGCTGCTGGAATTTATCGAGGACGGGCGCATTACGCTCATCGCGTCAACGACCGAGAATCCGTATTTCTGCGTGTTCGGTGCAATTCTCAGCCGCTCGACGGTGTTCGAGTTCAAGCCCGTCACTCCGCAGGAGGCCGAGCCTGCCGTTATGCGCGCGTTCAACATTCTCGCCGAGCGTGAAGGCAAAACGCCGGAGCTCGAGCCCGGCGTCGTGCAGCGGATAAGCCGCGCCTGCGGCGGCGACGTGCGCAAAGCGTTAAACGCCGTGGAGCTGCTGTTCACGGCCGGCGAAATTGACGGCAGCACGGTTCATATAAGCCTCGACGATACGAAAACCGTCACCCAAAAAAGCGCTATGCGATATGATCGCGACGGCGATGAGCACTACGACGCGCTGTCGGCGCTGATGAAATCGCTGCGCGGCTCGGATCCGGACGCTGCGCTGCACTATCTCGCGCGGCTTCTGGAAGCCGGAGACCTTGTCGGCGCGTGCCGCAGGATACTGTGCTCGGCAAGCGAGGATATAGGCCTTGCCTATCCGCAGGCGGTGCCCATAGTCAAGGCGTGCGTGGATTCGGCCCTGCAGCTCGGTCTGCCGGAGGCGCGGCTTCCGCTTGCAGAGGCTGTGATCTTCCTCGCCACCGCGCCGAAATCAAACAGCGGAGTCATGGCCATCGACGCTGCCATAGCCGATGTCCGCGCCGGAAAAAGCGGTCCGCCGCCGCGTGAACTGCAAAACGTCCATGCCGACGGAACAGGTTTTGAGCGCGAGCAGGGCTATAAATATCCGCACAGCTTCCCCAACCACTGGGTGCGCCAGCAGTACCTGCCCGATGCGCTCAAGAGTGCACGCTACTACGAATACGGCGACAACAAGATAGAGCAGGCCGCGAAAAAATACTGGGACGAGATAAAAAAGTGAGGTGCCGAAAATGCCAATGGATATACGCGTCGGCGACGTGCTGACGATGAAAAAAGCGCACCCCTGCGGCGAGAAGCGCTGGCAGGTGCTGCGCATCGGCGCGGACTTCAAGCTCAGGTGCCTCGGCTGCGGCCGCGAGGTCATGGGTGCGCGCAGTAAATTTGAAAAAAATATCCGCGAGATCAGCCATAGCGAGTAGATAGCGGACAGCTGATAGCTATATGTGTTTGCCTGCGGCAAACGGATTTAATTCCACCTCATCCGTCGGCTGCGCCGACACCTTCCCCTCGAAGGGGAAGGCAAGGGTACAACGCAAACTTTTGCACCAAATCAGGACATTTTTATGGGATGCAAAACGCTGTGGCTTTCGTCGCATTATTGATCCCGTGCGACCGCAATATACGTATAGGTAGGTGCGTTTGTGCGCCACTGAAAAAGGACGGCCTATCGGCCGTCCTTTCAGCGTGTCAAAAAAAGTCTGCGACTTTTTTGCACGCTTCAAAAACGCCACATTTTTCGTGAAGCTTACGCTTCACGAAAAATCTCGCTGTGCTCGTCAAAAAGCCTGATAAATCAGGCTTTTTGATGGCTATAATCCAATTGCGAGCGGGGCCTTCGCCCCCTCGTGCTCCCCTGCTGCGCGGATGCTTTTCCTCCGCAACATAGGTTCTTTGACAGTCTGAAAAAAGGACGGCCTATCGGCCGTCCTTTTTTGCGGTTTATTTACTTATCCTCGCCGTCGTCGGAGCTCATGTCGAATTCAAGCTCCGCGTCACACTTGGGGCAGCGGATCGAGCCGAAGTCGAGATCCTCCTCGAAAACGGTGATGGTCTCGCCGCACTTGGGGCAGGTGACTTCATACTCCTGCTCGTCACTACCGCAGCTGCCGCAGCAGCCGGGGCAGGATACATCGGCATCGTCATCGACATCGTCGAAATCCTCATCATCGTCGTCAATGTCGCCGATGCAGAGATCCTCGAGATACTCCATATCTTCGTTGATGTCGCTGATGCTGTCGGAAAGATCCTTTGCGTGAGCGTCGACGGCTTCAAGATCGTCGGCCATAGTCTCAAGCACATCGATGACGGCGAGCATGAGCTTACCCTCGTTGGTGCTGTCCTTTATGCCGAGTCCGTCTGCAAGACCCTTCAGATATGCTACTTTTTCACTAACTGTCATTAAATAACTCCTTTGGTTGCGCGAATTCATAGCTGTGCGCGAAAAAGCGACCCCTCAGTCAGCTTCGCTGACAGCTCCCCTTACGCAGGGGCGCCAATATAGATGCGCCGCAAAACTTGCTGTGCGCTGCCGGTAAGCGGCAGTTTACCGGTTTAGTCGGCAATCACGATACCGGGCACCAGCAATCACCGTATAGGTACAGCGTCAATGCGCCTCTAAAATTACTTGGAGCGGCTGAGGTATTCGCCGGTGCGGGTGTCGATCTGGATCTTCTCGCCGGGCTCGATAAAGAGGGGAACCTTGACCTCTGCGCCGGTCTCGAGGGTCGCGGGCTTGGTCGCATTTGTAGCGGTGTTGCCTGCGAAGCCCGGATCTGTGTCGGTAACGACGAGGTCGACGAAGAACGGCGGCTCGACGTTGAAGACCTTACCCTTGTAGGAGTAGATGGTACACTCCATATTTTCTTTTACGAACTTGAAGCTGTCGCCGAGGTTGGATTCATCAACGGGCTCGAGCTCATAGGTCTCGGGATCCATGAAATAATAGAGGCTGCCGTCGTTGTAGCTATACTCCATTGTCTTGCGCTCGACGGTAGCGGTCTCGAATTTTGCGGTGGGGTTAAAGGAAGTTTCGGTGACTGCGCCGGTTATGACGTTCTTCATCTTGGTGCGGACGAAGGCCGCGCCCTTGCCGGGCTTGACGTGCTGGAAGGAGACGACCTGCATGACCTGGCCGTCCATCTCAAAGGTAACACCGTTTCTGAAATCACCTGCTGTAATAGGCATATGGATTGTCCTCCTATGTGAAGTCTAAAATAAAATTTGTCTATAGCCTTAATAGTTTACATTAAATTACGCCATATTGCAAGATTATTTTCTGTTTTTGCTCTTGTTTTCCTTTACCGGAACGTCATTTTCGCGTTTTCCGGTGCGTTTTTCAAACGCAATCTGGAACATATACACAACCATCGCCAGAACGCCCACTATGTACAGGATGTTCCGCAGCCCCTCGGGGAAGTTCGGAATGAAGCTTTGCAGCAGCGCCGTTACGCACACGATCACAAAGCCGATGTACAAAAACGGCGTGAGCGAGAAGTTAAATTTCTTTTCTTTCTTGTTTCCCTTTGCCATGATATTCTCTCCCTTATAAAATAACAAGATCCTTGTTTGCCTTCGTTATGACCTCGCAGCCACCCTCGCGCAGGATAAGGACGTCCTCAATCCTGACGCCGAATTTACCCGGCAGATATATGCCCGGCTCTGCCGATATGACAGCGCCTACGGGCATCGGAATTTTCACAGACGGTGCCGCGGCCGGACTTTCGTGGATGTAAAGCCCCAGCGAGTGGCCGAAGCTGTGCCCGAAATACTCACCATAGCCCGCATCGGCTATCACCTTCCGCGCCGCACCGTCGATCTCCGCACCGGTGACTCCGGCCGCGGCCTTGGCAATGCCGGCAAGCTGCGCGCGCAGAACGATATCATAAACGTTTTTCATCTCGTCGGTCGCATATCCGACCGCGACAGTGCGTGTCATATCCGAACAGTAGCCGTCCTTGAGGCAGCCGAAGTCCATCGTGACAAAATCGCCCTCATGCACAACCGCATCCGACGGTACGCCGTGCGGCATGCTGGAGTTTGCGCCCGTCACGGCAATGGGATCGAAGCTGTTCCCCTCGCCGCCGTGCTTTAAAAGCCGATATGTGATCTCGGCGGCTATGTCGCGCTCGGTTACGCCGGGGCGGATGATGCGCAGCACATCATCCAGTGCCTTTTCGGCTATCGCCTGCGCATGGCGCATGCTGCGCTGCTCGGCCTCGTCCTTGGATGCGCGCAGAGAATAAAACAGACTTTGGCAGGGGTTCAGCTGCACTCCCAGCGCCTTCTGCCAGCCGAGGAACGCCCCGTGTGAGAGCGAAAACTCCTCCGCTCCGAGCATCGTAACGCCGCACTCGGCTATCGCCTCGCGCACAAGCTCCGTAAGCCGCTTGCCCGCGCCGAACATGCGGACCGTGATATCGCGCGAAACGCATTTTTCCGCCGCCTCGATATAGCGTGAGTCGGTTATCAGAAACGCCCTGTCGAGCGTAACGAGCACCGCACCGTCGGTAAAGGCAAAGCCGGTCGCGTAGCGCTGGTTAAGTTCATCGGTTATCAGCACCGCGTCGAGCCCGAGATCAATGAGCCCGCCGCGAATTTTTGCAAGTCTTTCCACTTTGCGCCTCCGTATCAGGAATTTCTGACCTCGTCGCCGTCTATCGCGCTGAGCTCGTTGAACGAGTCGCCCGTCTGGAGGTCGACGAGGATTATCGAGCCGTCATTGCCGCTTTGGAATATGCCGCGGATGACCTCGGTACCGTCGGCAAGCTGATACCTGACAGCGATGTTCGCCTGCGTGTCGGGGATGAAGCTTTTTACCTCAACGCCCTCGCCGGTCGTGAGGTAGTTGCGCTGCCACAGCGTGCGGCTTGCGGTGTAGATCCTGACGTTGTACACGGTCTCCTCGGCCGATAGCACGACGCTCTGCCCTTCCTCGTCGACTGTCACGGTGTCGAGGATATTTATGCTGTCGCGGTCGAGCTTATCGCCGTCGTCGGCGAGCACCATGCCGTTTTCGCCCTCGTACTCGACGGGCATGAAACTTGCGTCAATGAACTCCTCGAGCACGGAATAGGGTATCTCAAACAGCAGCACGCCGCAGCTGTACGGCGCTATATCGTAGGGATTTGCGTACACGACGAGCCCCTCGTCGTTCAAGTACCAGTTGCTGCCCGCGTCAACGAGATCGCCGATGGTGGTCTCGAAATCATCAAAAAGTATGCTCTCACCGTTTTCCTTGTACTTATCACCGGCGGCGAGGCCGATAACGTAGTTTTTCAAAAAGGTCTTGAGCTGGTCCTCGTTCTGCGCTATGTCGGCAAGCGTGAGCTGCTCACCGGTGTCGGCATCGAAGCTGCGGCTGACGCGCGTGAAATCGGCGTGAAGTCCGCCGACGTCCTGCGAAATATCGAACACGACGCTCAGGGCATTTGTATCGCAGCGGGAGATGCTCGGCGTGCAGCGGTAGCTCAGCTCGATCGTCTCGCCCTCGGTCTGATCCTCGGCGACGCGGCGGGTGTACTCGGCATCGGCTTTGAACTTGACATAGAGCTCAGCCAGCGATGCATTTATGCGCTGCGCTGCGCGCTCATCCTTCGAGCTTATCTCGGTCCGGCCGAGGCTTTGGCGGTAATACGAAACGCCGTCGTCGTTTTTGAGCTCGACCTCGTCGAAGCTGTAGCTCGCCATCATGTCGAACTTCGGCACCGGCGTGTGCTTTTCAAGATCGCTGCCGTGCTGGCAGGCGCACAATGTGCCCAGCATCGCGCAGCAAAGCAGCATGGAAATTATCTTCTTCATTTATCTTCACCTTTCACACGGTAACGAATTGTTAACAAAGCAAAAACAAAATGTTCTAAATTCAAGGGTTTTGCACACTTTCAACAAAGTTATCAACACATTATGTAAATCAGGACTTGCCCTTGTTGTCCAAAAAGCCCTTTATGCCGCTGAAGCAATAGGTGTCCAGCACATAGGCCACGTACTCGGGCTCGGTCTGCATACCGGTATCGAGCCAATACTTGACCACGGTCGATATCGACGATACCAAGAGGCT
>CAVGIU010000068.1:0-8753 GCA_963629425.1 Oscillospiraceae bacterium | reverse complement strand
TTGCGAGGGTCTCGTCGCCGCGGATCATGATAAAGCAGGAGGACACGAGGTGTGCTCCCTTCTTGGTCTTGACAAGCTGGAGCGCGGGACGTACGGTGTCCGCGGTGGAATAGGTAGCGCCGCCGAGCAGACAGTCGGCAACTCCCATCTTAACGAGCATGGTGCCGAAGTAGTTGCCCTTGGAAAGAGCTGCGCGGCAGTCCTCTGCGCTCATCTTGCCCTTGCGCAGCGCGACCATCTCGTCGACCATTGTATCCATACCCTCATAGGTAGCGGGATCAAGGATCTCGAGGCCTTCGATATCAAAGCCGCCCTTTGCAGCCGCGGCCTTGACCTCATCGACGTTGCCGACAAGGATCGGGGTCAGGAAACCGTCCTTCTTCAGGCGAGCTGCCGACTCAAGGATGCGGGCATCGCTGCCCTCGGTGTAGACGATCTTTCTCGGATTGTTTTTGAGAACTTCAATAAGATTTTCAAACATTTAATTTTCCTCCAATAATGCGGCGTTTCAGCCGCAAAAAATTCCGAGTACCACTTTATCACTACCGCTGAAATTTTTCAAGTATTTAGCCCGATTTCTATTTACAAACCGCGATATCATATGTATAATATACAAACTGTAATCATTTTTTGGAGAGAATAGACTAAATGTACGAATACGATAAAAGAAGCTTTGCGCAGATACTTTCCGAGCTGCGCCGCACAGCGGGGCTGAGCCAGCGCAAGGCTGCAGCCGATCTTGGAATAAGTCAGGCGCTTTTGAGCCACTATGAAAACGATGCGCGCGAACCGGGACTCCACTTTGTCTGCCGCGTTTGCGATTATTATAATGTAACGGCCGACTATCTGCTCGGCCGCTCGCCCAATCCCGACGGTGTTGACAGAGGCGCGGATATAGCGCGCGTGTTCATCGCAGAAATGCGCAGCCTCGCCAACAAGACCGAGGCAGCTTTGGAGGAATTGACATGATACCGCAGGATCATATACGAAACTTTTCTATAATCGCGCATATAGACCACGGCAAAAGCACACTGTCCGACAGACTCATCGAGATATGCGGTGCTGTCGAGGAGCGCATAATGGAAGATCAGATCCTTGACAACATGGATCTTGAGCGCGAACGCGGTATTACGATAAAGGCCCGCGCGGTCGGACTCAACTATAAAGCCAAGGACGGCGAGACCTATGTTCTGAACCTCATCGACACGCCGGGACACGTTGACTTCAACTACGAGGTCAGCCGCTCGCTGGCCGCCTGTGAGGGTGCGGTGCTCGTCGTCGACGCGTCACAGGGCGTCGAAGCTCAGACCCTTGCAAATACCTACCTTGCGTTGGATGCGGAGCTTGAGATTCTGCCCGTTATAAACAAGATAGACCTCCCCGCCGCCGATCCCAAGCGCGTAAAGCAGGAGATTGAGGATATCATAGGCATTTTGGCTATGGACGCGCCGGAAATCAGCGCGAAAAACGGCATAAATGTCGAGGCCGTTCTCGACGATATTGTCGCAAACGTTCCTGCTCCGACCGGCAATGTAAACGCGCCCTTAAAGGCGCTGATATTTGACAGCCAGTATGACAGCTATCGCGGCGTTATAGTTTTCATGCGCATTGTGGACGGGCGCATAGCCAAGGGCACAGAAATTCTTCTGCACTCGACGGGTGCAAAGTACAGCGTTCTTGAGGTCGGACATATGCGTCCGATCGGTCTTGAGCCCTGTGCAGAGCTCACTGCCGGAGATGTAGGATATTTCACGGCATCTATAAAAAATGTTGCCGACACTCAGGTCGGCGACACGGTCACGACGGCGGCAAACCCCTGTGCCGAGGCTCTGCCCGGCTATCGCCCGGCGCGCGCCATGGTCTATTGCGGCATATATACCGAAGACGGCAGCAAATACCCCGATCTGCGCGACGCACTGGAAAAGCTTCAGCTCAACGATGCCTCCCTGTCCTTTGAGCCCGAAAGCTCGGCGGCACTCGGCTTCGGCTTCCGCTGCGGTTTTTTGGGCATGCTGCACATGGAGGTCATCCAGGAGCGCCTTGAGCGCGAGTTTGACCTCGATCTCGTGACGACTCTGCCAAGCGTTATATATAAGGTCGTGAAGACCGACGGCGGCGTGGTCATGGTCGACAATCCCCACAACTACCCTGATCCCGGCGTTATCGAGCACGCAGAGGAGCCCTACGTCAAGGTGTCTATAATAACGCCGAACGACTATGTAGGCAATATTATGCCCCTGTGCCAGGACCGGCGCGGTGAATATAAGGACATGCAGTATCTCGATTCGCACCTTGTCGAGCTGCGCTACGAGATGCCGCTCAACGAGATAATCTACGACTTTTTTGACACTCTCAAGGCCCGCACGAAGGGCTACGCCTCGCTCGACTACGAGCTGAGCGAATATAAGCCCTCGGAGCTTGTTAAGGTTGACGTGCTCTTAAACGGCGATCAGGTCGATGCGCTCAGCTTTATCGCGCACAAGGATAAGGCGTATCCGCGAGCCCGCAAGCTGTGCGAAAAGCTCAAGGACAACATACCCCGCCAGCTGTTCGAGATACCCATTCAGGCGGCCATCGGCGGCAAAATCATCGCTCGCGAGACTGTCAAGGCAATGCGCAAGGACGTTCTCGCCAAGTGCTATGGCGGCGATATTACGCGCAAGAAAAAGCTGCTCGAAAAACAGAAGGAAGGCAAAAAGAAAATGCGTCAGCTCGGAACGGTGCAGATACCGACCGAAGCCTTTCTCGCAGTCCTCAAGCTCGACGAATAATACTAAAGCCACACCTCTCGGTGTGGCTTTTCGTTGTTTTACATCTCGATTTCGGGGTAGAGCGGGAAACGCTCACACAGTGCGAGAGTCTGCTGCTTTACGTCCTCGACGGCATCTTCGCCGCGGTTTATGACATCGACAAGCATCTTGCCGATCTCGCGCATCTCTTCCTCGCCCATTCCGCGCGTTGTGACTGCGGGCGTTCCGAAGCGCATGCCGCTTGTGAGCTTTACAGACTGTGTATCAAAGGGAATAGAGTTTTTGTTTGCGGTAATGTGAGCCCTGTCCAAAAGCTCCTGCACCTCGTTGCCAGTGCGTCCAAGGCTCATGGTGTCGGCAAGCATCAGGTGGTTATCCGTACCGCCGGAGACGAGGCGGATACCGCCTGCAGACAGCGTATCGGCCAAGACCGCCGCGTTTTTGACAGTCTGGCGCTGATATGCCTTGAACTCCTCGCTCATGGCTTCCTTGAAGCAGACCGCCTTTCCGGCGATTATGTGCATGAGCGGACCGCCCTGAGTTCCGGGGAAAACAGCGCTGTTTATCTTCTTTTTCAGCTCGTCCTTGCATAGAATAATAGCGCCGCGCGGGCCTCTGAGGGTCTTGTGCGTCGTGCTGGTGACAACGTCCGCGTATGGCACAGGACTCGGATGAACTCCGGCAGCAACAAGGCCGCCGATGTGCGCCATGTCTACCATGAGGTACGCTCCGACCTCGTCGGCTATCTCGCGCATTTTCTTAAAGTCTATCACGCGCGAATACGCACTGGCTCCGGCAATAATAATCTTGGGCTTGCACTCGCCGGCTATCTGCATTGCTTTCTCGTAGTCGATCATCTCGGTCTCGGGATCAACGCCGTAGAAGCAGGCGTTAAAATATTTTCCGGATATTGAGGCCTTCGAGCCGTGCGTCAGGTGGCCGCCGTGGCTGAGATCCATGCCGAGTATCGTATCACCCGGCTTTAAAAGCGCAAGATAGACCGCAACATTTGCCTGCGAGCCGGAGTGCGGCTGAACATTCGCGTGCTCGGCTCCGAAGAGTTCCTTGGCTCTGTCTATCGCGAGCTGCTCGACTATGTCGACATACTCACATCCACCGTAATATCTTGCGCCGGGATAGCCCTCGGCATATTTATTGGTCAGGTGACTTCCCATAGCCTCCATAACGGCACGGCTGGTGAAATTTTCGGACGCTATCAGCTCGATGTGGTCACGCTGACGCTCCAGTTCCTTTTTCATTGCACCGTACAGCTCGGGGTCGCTCATTTTTACAGTCTCATAGCTCATTCTTCCGGCCTCCCGTAACTTAATAATATCTTTGTAATTATACGATAAACTCAGTGCCTTATCAAGCGAAATCGAGCATTTTTGTTCTTTTGCTCAACGGACAGTCGAATTTCCTTGAATAAGGGAAAGGGCTGTGATAATATACGAAGAAGAGGTGAGGACATGGCAAAAAAACTGCTTAAAGTAATACTGATAATTTTCGGTATCATACTGCTGTGTGCCGCGGCGCTTATTCTTTGGCTGTCGGTCACGGAATTCAATCCCGGAGACGTCACCGACGTCAAGATCGAAGCGAATTCCGAGGTGAGCGGCTTAACGCCGTTTTTGAATGAGGAATTTTCGGTAATAAGCTGGAATATCGGCTATGCAGGTCTCGGTAAGGACTCGGATTTTTTCATGGACGGCGGCAGCAACGTCGCCTCCGCCGATCAGGACACCGTTTCGGCTTCTCTTTTGGGAATATATAAAACGCTTTATTCCGACTCATACCCGGCGACGGTCTTCATGCTGCAGGAGGTAGACAAAAACTCCTCGCGCACCTACGGCAAGGACGAGGCCGACGCACTGGGCATAAACAACAGTGCCTATGCGCTGAACTATTCATGCAAGTTCGTACCCTACCCCATTCCGCCCATAGGAAGGGTAAACAGCGGACTTCTGACCACGACGGTCTATGATATTGATTCAGCCGAGCGCATATCGCTGCCCTGCCCCTTCAGCTGGCCCGTGAGCACGGCAAACCTCAAGCGCTGCTTGCTGGTGAGCTATCTGCCCATATCGGGCACGAACAGCAAGCTCGTCCTCGTCAACCTCCACCTCGAGGCTTATGACGACGGCGAGGGCAAAATAGCGCAGACAAAGCAGCTGCGCGAATTTATCCAGTCCGAGTACGAAAAGGGCAACTATGTCATAGCCGGCGGCGATTTCAATCAGATATTCCCCAACGGCCTTGAAAAGTACCCTAACACACACAAGGAAAACTGGGAGCCCGGCACCATATCCGACGATATCATGCCCGAGGGATGGACGCTTGCGTATGACCTTGAAACGCCGACGTGCAGGCTGCTCAATCAGCCGTATGACCCTGCAGATACGGAGAACACTCAGTACTATGTGATCGATGGATTCATTCTTTCCCCCAACGTTGAGCTCGTCGCGGTAAAAACAATGGACGAAGGATTTAACTACTCCGATCACAACCCCGTGAAGATTCAGGTCAAGCTCACATCCGAAAATTAAAAATATACTCGGGCGGCACTTCAAAATGTGTCGTCCGATGTCTTTGATAAAAGGAGATCTTTAAAATGACGAAAAAGCAAAAGGTGATCGCGATCATTGCGTTTGTTCTGATAATCGTTCTGATCGCACTGATATGCGTAAGTCTGCAGAGCAAAAAGGATGCGGACAACAGCGACCCGATAACGAGCGAAGCTCCGGTTGAGAGCGCGGAGCCCACTCCGGAGCCTACGCCCACGCCGCTGCAGTTCACCACAGCGCCCGATGGATATTTTGACGATGCGCTGTTTATCGGTGACTCACGCATGGTCGGTATCGAGATGATGGAAACCATCGACAGTGCAACATTCTTCACCACAGTCGGCCTGAGCCTCACCGGTGCGATGAGCACGAGCGCGGACGTTGAAGGAGTCGGCACGACAACGCTGCCGGCGCTGCTTCAGAGCAGGCAATTCGGCAAGATATATGTCATGCTCGGCATCAACGATATCGGCGGCTCGGTCGAAGCGCTCAAGCAGACCTACAGCAATCTCGTTGACAAGCTGTGCTCTGCTCAGCCGGACGCGATTATTTACATCATGTCAAACCTCCACGTCTCGGCGACGCAGGATTCCCGCGGTACGGCGGTCAACAACACAAACCTCAACAATCTCAACGATTACACCAAGACCCTCGCCGACGGCGAGACGATCTTCTATCTCGAGTGCAACGAGCTGTTTGACGACGCAAACGGCACACTCTCGTCGGATATAACTTCCGACGGCATCCATCCCGACGGCAGCGCCTACCGAAAATGGGGAGAGTGGATCACGCAGAACGCAATAGTAAAGTAAAAAATGCAGCAAAAACCCCCCGTCCTCGGACGGGAGGTTTTTTGGTGGCGTATTAAGTCACTACGAATACATATATTGCGGTAGCCCGGTATCGAAACAACAGCGAAAACCGCAGCAGCGTAACGCGGCGCATAACTCGCACTGCACTTGCCCGGAAACGGCAATTTCCCGGTTTAGTCAGAAGTATCGGTACCGGGCTACCGCAGTATGCGTATCGGTACAGCGTCCGTTCGCCTCTAAATATACCAGGCGCGGCTGTCGTAGGGGCAGAAGCGGTAAGCAAGGCCGGGAGCGAGCTTATCACCGTTGCGGCACAGAAGCTCGTCGACGCGCACAAACTCAAAGCCCTGCTCGGTCAGCGCGTCAATCGCGCGCAGCACGGCCGGAACGGTGGCGTCCTTCGTGTCGTGCAGCAGGACAATGTCGCCGTCGCGCGCGTGCTCCAGAAACCAGTTATAGATATACTCCTCGTCAATATGTACCCAGTCGCGCGGCGAGGATGACCACAGTATCGCTATGCTGTCGATCTTATTGAGCATTGCGCCGGTATAATAGCCGTAGGGCGGGCGCAGAAATTTGGGGTACTCCCCCGTTATGCTCTCGATGAGCGTATTGGTGCGGTCGATCTCGGCCTTTATCTCGGCATCCGTGTGCTCGAAAAAGCTTATGTGCGACCATGTATGGCAGCCGATGAGGTGGCCGTCGTCGTGCATTGTTTTTATGAGCTCGGGTCGGCGCTCGACCTTGCTGCCCATGAGAAAGAAGCTTGCCTTGACGCCCCGCTCACGCAGTCCGTCAAGAAGCTGCTGAGTGTGCTTGCCGGGGCCGTCGTCAAATGTGAGGGCTATCTGCTTTTTTGACTGCGAAATGTGCTCGGCCGAGTAGGTTTTCGCGTAGGGCGTGAGCAGGAAGCTCACGAGACCGAACACGAGAATAACGGCGATTATGCCTGCCGACGCGCCCAAAAGACGTTTTTTCATATTCTCGCGACGCCGCTTTTTATTGCCGCTGCTTTGACAGCGTTTGCGACGGTCTCGCCCACGCCATCGTCGAAAGCCTGCGGCAGAATGTTATCACAGCTGAGCTCAGAGTCTCTGACCATGCCGGCAAGAGCGTGTGCGGCGGCGAACTTCATCTCGTCGTTTATATCCGATGCGCGGGCGTCCAGTGCGCCGCGGAATATGCCGGGGAATGCGAGGACATTGTTGATCTGATTGGGATAGTCGCTGCGGCCTGTGCTGACGACCGCGGCTCCGGCGCGTTTTGCCTCGTCCGGGAATATCTCAGGCGTGGGGTTTGCGCAGGCAAAAACAATGGCGTCCTTTGCCATGGACTGAACCATCTCCGCCGTCAGAACGCCGGGAGCCGAGACCCCGATGAACACATCCGCCCCCTCTATGACCTCGGCAAGGCTGCCGCTTTCGCGGGCGGCGTTTGTTATCTCCGCTATCTCCTGCTTTGCGGGGTTGAGCCCCGGACGGCCGTTATATATAGCGCCAGTGCGATCGGTCATGACAACGTTTCCCGCTCCGGCCGATACGAGCAGCTTTATGACGGCAATACCGGCAGCGCCCGCGCCGGAGGTCACTATCTTCACGTCCCCGAGCCGCTTGCCGACGACCTTCAGTGCGTTTAAGAGCCCCGCAAGCATGATGACCGCCGTTCCGTGCTGATCGTCGTGGAAAACGGGGATATCGCAGCGCTCCTTGAGCTTGCGCTCGATCTCGAAGCAGCGGGGCGCGGAGATATCCTCGAGGTTTATGCCGCCGAAGGAGCCCGCCAGAAGCGCAACGGTGTTCACGATCTCGTCGACGTCCTTGCTGCGGATGCACAGCGGTACGGCGTCAACTCCGCCGAATTCCTTAAACAGCAGGCACTTACCCTCCATGACCGGCATTCCGGCCTCGGGGCCTATATCGCCAAGCCCGAGAACCGCCGTTCCGTCAGTGACGACTGCGACGGTGTTCCAGCGGCGTGTGAGCTCATAGCTTTTGTTCACATCCTTCTGTATCTCAAGGCAGGGCTCGGCAACGCCGGGCGTATACGCAAGGCTGAGAGATTGGCGGTCGTTTGCCTTCGTGCGCGCCGCAATCTCGATCTTGCCCTTCAGCTCATAGTGCATTTTCAGTGATTCTTTCGCGTAATCCATTATTTTTCTACCTCTTTTAAATACTGTGCTCTGCCGAGCTTGTAGAGATCATTTCCCTCGCTGTCGACAGCGACCGTGAGCGGCATGTCTTTCACCGTGAGTCTGCGCACGGCCTCGCAGCCGAGATCCTCCCAGCAGACGAGCTCCGCTTCCCCGACAGACGCCGCCATCAGAGCTCCCGCCCCGCCGATTGCCGCCAAGTACACGGCACCGTTGCGCACCATCGACTGCACGACCTCGTCGCTGCGATTGCCCTTGCCGATCATTATCTTCAGCCCCGCGTCGAGAAGACGCGGAGAATACGCATCCATTCTGCCCGAGGTCGTCGGCCCTGCCGAACCTATGCAGCAGCCGTCATGCTCCGGGGTCGGGCCGACATAGTATACAGCGCTGCCGTTTAAGTCAAACGGCGGCTTTTCGCCTCTGTCAAGGCACTCGCATATGCGCTTGTGCGCAGCGTCGCGCGCGGTGTACACCG
>CAVGIU010000067.1:3780-8888 GCA_963629425.1 Oscillospiraceae bacterium | reverse complement strand
GGTCGGCAAGCAGCATATCACTCAGTCCCTGGGACGGCGTGACCTTGTGCCATGTCAGATGCAGTGGGTAAGAACGTATACCATTAGGGTCGTCAGCATATATTCGATCCTTTCCTGAATCACATTGTTCCGAATGTGTACTTATATATTAAGGACTTACCATGCCCGCGCCGGGAATGTACGGGCATTTTTAACAGCGTAAATTAATTAAAATATTAGAGTGCCGTTATAAAATCCGATCGTAGACTTTACAAAACGTCGGTTTCTGTTATAATAAATTTGTTAAAAGAGTTTCAAAGCCCGGGGGTGCATCGCATCTGCCTTGGCATTTTTTGGCTTTTATTAAACCGTCAGGAGGTAAGCATGCTCGTTCCGCTGGTTCTCGATATAAAGGGCAATTCCCTGGATGACGGGCCGGGGATCCGTTCGGCCGTGTTTTTCAAGGGCTGCCCGCTCAGCTGCGTATGGTGTCACAATCCCGAGAGCAAGCACAGGCAGTCGGAGCTATCCTTCGATGCCTCGGCCTGCATAAACTGCGGCAGCTGCCGCGGCGTCTGCGGGGCCGGCGCTCTCGACCTACGCAATCCCTATTATGTTGACAGGAGCCGCTGTACGCTCTGCTTTGCCTGCACGGAGGTCTGCCCGGCCAAGGCGATAACGCGGGTCGGAAAGCAGATGACGCACGACGAGCTTTTCAATAAACTCATGTCGGACAAGCCCTTTTACGATGTGTCCGGCGGCGGAGTCACGCTTTCGGGCGGTGAGGCCACGCTGTGCACCGAGTGGGTCGGCGAGCTTGCCAGAAGGCTGCACGAGGCCGGAGTCAGAGTGCTGCTGGAGACCTGCGGCCAGTTTGACTGGGAGCGCGCCGAAAAGTATCTTCTCCCCTATGTAGACGACATTTTCTGCGACGTGAAGATATTCGACCGTGGAAAACATAAGAAATACTGCGGCGTGTACAACGACCGCATCCTTGAGAATATACGCAGGATGTGGAGCGGCAGGGAGCGCCTGGGATATAGCTTTTTGCCGCGTACGCCGCTCATACCGGGGATCACCGACACCGAGGAGAACCTGAAGGAGATAGCGACGTTCCTCTCGGAACTCGGCATAGAGAGGGCGCAGCTGCTCGCATACAACCCGACATGGTACCCGAAAAACGACAAGTTGGGGCTCAGACTCTGCGACGAGCTCAAGGGTGCCGACGGATTCCAGTCGCGCGAGCAGCTTGATAAGGCGAAGAAAATTTTTTCAGATAAAAATATAATTTGCTAAGGAGAGTGAACAGATGACTGAAAAAATGACCGGAAAGGTCGCAAATTCTCTTGCGCATGTGGTTCTGCAATTCATGGCCAAGGTGTTTACTTACGACAAGGAAAAACAGGCCTACCTCAAGACCACCGACGGCTGGATGAACTTTGCCATCGGGCTCACGACCGAGGACGGGAGCGTTAAGCAGAGCATCCGCTTCATGGACGGCAGGGGCAGCGTCAGCGGGAACGTCGATGGTGTGAACACCCTGCTGATCCTTCAGGATACGAGCGTGCTCGCGCAGCTGGCGACACTGCCTCCCAACGAGGTGCTCAACCTCATGCTCAAGAACAAGATGTCCAGCAGCGGCAATATGGCATATCTTGAGTTTTTCAACCTTCTCATCTCCGTTATGATGAAGGATAAGCAGATACAGCAGATGCAGCTTCAGAAAAAAGAGCGCGAGGAGTTCGGCAAAACGATGTCCGACGCAAAGGCTCCCGCCGGTCCGCGGCCGCGCAAGGAGTTCATGCCCTGCACCGGCGTCGATCCGGGCGTGCACTGCCTCAAGGATGATCCGTATCTGAGCTCCTACGCTCTCGAGGACTTCCCACGCCTTAAAAATTATTTGGATATCCACCACACCGCCGCTCCCGCCGTGTGCACCGAGCGTGCGGGGCTTCTCACCGATTTCTTCCGCGAAAACGGCTTTGAGATGCACAGGGACGGCACCCCCTGGGTGCCGGAGCTGCGCCAGGGCAAGGCCTTCCGCTATCTTATGGAGCATCGCCGCCCTATCATCCGCAAGGGCAATCTTATCGCGGGTACGACGACCACCAAGGAAATAGGCGTACCGGTCTACCCCGATGCGATCGGCCTCATATTCTGGGGCGAGCTGCTGACGGTGCAGGACCGTATGCTCAACCCCTATGCCCCCCTTTCCGAGGAGGAGATACACCGGCTCAACAACGATATCTTCCCCTTCTGGATCCACCGCAACATGCGCGAGTATGTCCGCGACAAATATCATGAGCCCACCTGCCAGAAGCTCGACGAACGCTGGGCGGCGGCATTTCTGTGGAAAAACGTTGCTCTTTCGCACACGATACTCGACTATCCCAAACTCCTGAGGCTGGGTCTGCGCGGCATAATCGCGGAGATCGAGGCCGAGCTTGAGCGCGACGCGGATGCGCCGCAGTCGAAAAAGGACGAGCTGCATGCCATGATAGACTGCTACGAGGGAGTTATCAGCTACGCGAAGCATCTTGCGCAGCAGGCGAGATACGAGGCCGGCCTTGAGCTCAACAGCGAGCGCAGAGCAGAGCTCGAGACGATAGCTGCCGCCGTGGAGCATTCGCCCGAATATCCGGCGCGCACGCTCGACGAGGCTGTCAACGGCATCTGGATTCACTGGGTTGCAGTACATATGGAGAGCACGAACGCGGGCTTTTCCCTTGGCCGCATGGATCAGTGGCTCCAGCCCTACTTCGAGGCCGATATGGCAAAATGCAAAAGTAAGGCCAAGCGAGAGGCATATATACGTCACGCACTCGAGCTTATCGGCTGCTTCTATATAAACTGCCAGGATCACGTCCCCCTCACGCCCGATATCGGCAACTATCTCTTCGGCGGTAGCTCCTCCGATCAGGCGATCACGCTCGGCGGTGTTACGCCCGAGGGCGAGGACGCGGTCAACGATATGACCTATGTTTTTCTCAAGGTCACCGAGATGCTCAGCATGCGCGACCCTAACGTCAACGCGCGCTACAACAGCGAGAAGAACTCGCTGACCTATCTGCGCCGCCTGTGCGAGGTAAACGTCAATACGACGGCGACACCCTCGATACACAACGACCTTGCGGTCATGGCTTCGCTTGCAGACCACAATTACGAGCACGCAGACCTGCTCGACTGGTCCGCTACAGGCTGCGTCGAGCCGACCATATCCGGCAAGCATTTGGGACATACAAACTGCATGATGTTCAGCATGGTCGCGCCGTTTGAGATGGCCATGTTCAACGGCTATCACCCCCTTATGCGCTGGCACCTCGGCCCGAAGACCGGTGAGGCGGACAGCTTTGCGGAATTTGACGATTTCTTTAACGCTTATATAAAGCAGCTGTCCTTCATGGCGGGTCTCACCTGCGAGTATAACAACTATCTGGGTGAGGCGCATTCCGTTCTGCGTCCGACACCGCTTATGAGCGCGATGATCGACGGCTGCATCACAAAGGGACTCGACTGCACCAAGGGCGGTGCTAAGTACAACTCCTCCGGTACTGCCTGCATCGGGCTTGCCGATGTCGTTGACTCCCTGATGGCCATAAAAACGCTGGTGTTCGACCGCAGACTGTATACGCTCGGCGAGCTTTTCTCCGCTGTCAAGAGCAATTTCAAAGGTCACGAGGCCATGCGCAGCCGGATACTCACCGAGGTTCCACGCTTCGGCGGCGGCAGCGATGAGGCTGTTGCTATGGCAAACCGCGTCACCAAGGCCACCCGCGATATCTTTTGGGCTCAGACGAATTTCCGCGGCGGTCACTATACGACCGGCTGGTGGAGCATGTCAAACCACGTCGCCTTCGGCACGCTCGCAGGTGCTCTTCCATCCGGCCGCCTTGCCGGACTTCCATTCACCCCCGGTCTGACTCCGGAGGCCAATGCCTCGCCGAGTCTGCTTGACAATATCAAGGACGTCAGCCGCCTCGATCCGCTGAACATGAATAACAACATAGCCTTCAACGTCAAGGTCAACCCCTCACCGAACGACAGTCACGAGCAGACCGTCGAGCACCTGACCTCGTACGCTCGCGCCTATGTCACTCTCGGCGGAATGCAGATGCAGTTCAACGTCGTCTCCAGCGACACCATGCGCGCGGCGATGGCCGATCCCGACTCATACCGCGACCTCATGGTTCGCATTTCCGGCTATAACGCCTACTTCACGACGCTCAACAAGGATCTTCAGCTTGAGCTGATCCGCAGAGCCGACTACAGCATGTGAAGTGCAATGCGCAGCAAAGCCCGTACCGGTTTTCGGTACGGGCTCTGTTCTGTATATTTGGCTTGGTCATGAGGGGATAGTACGGGCTTTATTCCATCGTGCACAGATCGTCGGCGACGGTGAAGTCCGCATCGGTGCAGGCGCGGATATCATCGACCGTGTAGCCCTCTGCAATCTCCTTGAGCAGGAGACCGTCGGGCGTTACCTGGAAATAGGCACGCTCTGTTACGATATCGGTGACGCACTTTGCGCCGGTCAGCGGCAGAGTGCATTTTTTAAGTATCTTGGAAGCACCGGATTTTTCGCAATGGTCGGTGGTGACAACAATCCTCTTTACACCGGCGCACAGATCCATTGCCGGGAATTATCCAGTTTGCGATATTGCCCTCACAGTCGACCTGTAATGTACCCAAAACTGTGGCGTCTACATGGCCGCCGCGGATAAGACCGAAGGACATATCGTGAGGAACAACGCTGCCGCCCTTGATGATAGTGGTGGGCTGGCCGCCTGCGTCGATGCAGTCGGGGTCAGCATCGGCCCATTTGGGGCTCGGTCCGCAGCCTACTATTCCGATCTCGGCCTCGAGCCAAAGATCAACACCTTCAGGCAGGTAATTGACGCACATAGTGGGAACGCCGATGCCGAGGTTAACTAAATCACCGTCTTTAAAGAACTTGGCGGTGCGGGATGCTATAAGAGCACGTCCTGTCAGTGCCATATTACTTACCTCCTTCTGCAGCTTTTGCTTCCGCTTTGGCCTTTGCTCTCTGCCACATCGGGCAGAAGGGCTTCTTTTCGCCCTTGCGGACATAAATCATATCAACGACAGGAGCGGGAACATCGATTTCGTCG
>CAVGIU010000067.1:0-3770 GCA_963629425.1 Oscillospiraceae bacterium | reverse complement strand
GGATCGAGCTCGCCGACCTCAACAAGCTCCTCAACCTCGCATATTACGGTATCTGCCGCAAATGCCATCGTGTTGCTGATTGCTCCGCTGGTTTTGTTAAAATGAATATTGCCGGCCGAATCGCCCTTGGTTGCTTTGATAAGAGCTACGTCACCGCGAATCGGGAGCTCAAGCAGATAGTCTTTGCCGTTAATGTTAAGTATCTGCTTGCCTTCGGCAACCTGCGTACCGACACCTGTCGGTGTGAGGCATCCGCCAAGGCCGTAGCCTCCGCAGCGAATGCGCTCTGTAAATGTACCCTGAGGAATGAACTCTATTTCCAGTTCACCTGCGACATACTGATCCTTGGCGACGGGATTGAGGCCTATGTGGGTGGTCAGAAGCTTCTTGACCTGGTGAGCAGAAATCATTCTGCCTAAGCCCTGATCGGGCATGCCGCCGGAGACGCCGACGGCCGTTATGTCTTTTACGCCTTTTTCGATCACGCCGGTGATGATCTCTTCAGCGGATATCTCGCCGTGCCAGTCGCCAAACAGAATAGTCTGTCCGTCTTTGATGGCCGCTACGGCCTGATCCAGTTCTACTACTTTGTTTTTCAATTGACTTCCACCTTTCGTTATTGAATTTTAAGCTTTATCGCTTTCGAGCCAGGGAGTGCCAAGGGGAAATACGGTCCTGCCGAAGCTGGAGTTGAGCTGAATGGCGCTTGCCACATAAATACCCAGCGATCCTGCTATGGCAAGGCAGACGGCAACGATAGGCTTAATAATCGATGCTGCCGCACCAAGAAGGTACATATCGTTGAGAACAACTCCGATAAGTGCAATATCCGTAAAAACAACCGCTGCGGCAAAAGGCTTGTTTGCCGTTTTAAGGTAACCCGGGGTCCAAAGAATCAGTGCAAGAGTGCAGGCCAGCCAGCCGAAGCCCTCCACCACTGTATTGTATGTCGTGTTCCACACAAACAGGCAAAGGTATTTTGACATGCTGCTGACTGCTCCCGTGAGCATAAAGAACCCCTGGAAAAACAGGAATACATTGCCGCCGAGCTGTACGCCGTGATCTATCTCCTTGCTTGCAACGACTATCTGAACGACAAATCCGCCCAAAAGCCAGCAGCCGAGAAGAAACAGTCCTTCGCCCGGAACAAGTCCCAAAAACACTGCCGTAAACGTATAGCAGGCGACTGCAAATGCCACAAGGCCGGCAGGTGTCGGTGATGCTGCATGATGTTCCATTGTAATTCTCCTTAGTATATGTTACGGTAGGCGTATTTTTACTTGCCTTCAAACACGGCCTTGCGCTTCTCTATAAAGGCCTTGCAGCCTTCCTGGAAATCCATAGAGGCGGCGCATTCACGCTGAGTGGGTATCTCGGTTTCGTCGAGCCACTTTTTGTAATCGGCAAAGCAGGTATCATAAATCTGCTTTTTGATGTTCTTGTAGGACAGCAGCGGACCTGCAGCCAGCTTGCGGGCAAACTTCATGGTTTCTGCATCAAGATCTTCCTTTGTAGTGACTTTATAGGCAAGACCCCATGCCTTTGCTTCTTCGGCACCTACGGGACGCCCCGTTGCCGCAAGCTCCATTGCACGGCTCACGCCGATGCTCTTGGCCAGCAGATAGGTAGCGCCTGTGTCGGGAACGAGACCAAGGTTAACGAATGCGAGAATGAACTTTGCATTGTCCGCACAGATCATGAAATCGCCGCCGAGAGCCAGGCTGACACCAGCACCTGCCGCTGCGCCGCTGACAGAAGTGATTACCATCTTGCTCATCTTCTTAAGTCCGTCTGCCACAACACCGACCTTGGCGATAAGACCGTCCATATTCACTTCGCCGCCTGCTTGGATAAGCTTATAGAAGTAGCCGATATCTCCGCCTGCCGAGAAGGCCTTCTCCAGGCCTTTCAGAACCACGACCTTGACTGCCGGATCTTTTTCGGCAGCATCGACAACATACATCAGCTCGTCTGCCATCTGCTCGTCGATGGCGTTGAGGTTTTTGGGATAGTTCATAGTAATGATGGCTATGCCGTCCTCAACAGTGTAGATAAGTTTTTGCAGTTCCATTGATAATCCTCCTAAATATAATTTTTTGTATTTTATCGAGACAACACTGCCTCGAACGAAGACTTACTGAGCCTTTCTTGCCTTTATCTCGGCGATTATCGCCGGTATAAGCCTGGAATAGTCCGCTACTGCCCCGTAATTGGAAACATCCCAAATAGGCGCTTCGGAAAAATTATTGATGCTCATGATGCACTTTGCCTTCTGCATGCCGGCCAGATACTGCACAGAGCCGGAAATGGCCACGTTGAGTATAAAATTCGGCTTGACGGTGGTGCCGGACTGACCTATCTGCTTTTCGTGGGGGAGCCAGCCGTTATCCACGAGTGGGCGTGAGGATGCCAGTTCACCGCCCAAAAGCTCCGCGAGTTCTTTGAGTTGCGCAAGATCCTCCTGCGTTTTAATGCCTCGTCCGCCGGCTACGATAACATTGCTTTCGGCTATAGGGTGTCCTTCGAAAACACGCTTCTCGCTGGCAATCACGGTATAGCAATCATCAGCTTCAACATCAACCTTTTCACGGATAAGTAACCCTTCTGCATTCTCTGCCGGCTTCAGTGGTTCAAACACTTTTGGATGCACCGTTACCATTTGCGGGCGTTTTTCCTTGATGCAGATATGAGACAGAATATTCCCTCCGAAATTAGGCGTCGTCTGAACGAACACTCCGTCCTCATCAATGTCCAAATCAATCGCATCGGCAGTCAAGCCGGTGAGAAGCTCGCACATGACGCGCGGAGCAAGATCTCTGCCCAACGGGCTTGCCGGGAAGAGAAAGATTGAAGGCTTGTATTTATTACAAAGATCGGTGAGTGCTCTCGCATAGGGCCTTGCGCTGTATGTCTTGAGATTGGCATTTTCCGCGGCGATGACCTTTTCCGCTCCGTAAGAAAACAGGGTCTGCGCAAGAGACTCGACATCGTCGCCCGGAACTACCGCCGTTATTTCATCTTTATTCCCGAGCTTTGCCTTCAGATCACGAGATTTCGCCAGCAGCTCGAAGGCGGTTTCGGAGAGAACGCCGTTTTCCTGCTCGGCATATACCCAGATACCCGAATAGTCTTCCTTATTCATATCAAAACCTCCGTTTCCGCTCAGATTATCTTTTCTGCTTCGAGCGTATCCACTATAGTCTTTGCCATAGCTTCAATGTCTCCGCTGAAATATTTAGTTTCAGCCATTCGCTTCGGAGGCTCGAATATCTTCTTGTTTGATGAAGGGGAACCGGCAACGCCGATTAGGTCTTCCTGGCAGCCGAGATCCCGGGCATTCCACACGATACGGGGCTTTTTGAGCGCTTTCATGATATTCAGCGGCGTAGGATATCTGGGGGTGTTTATCTCACCGCAGACGGTGATGAGTGCCGGGAGCTTTACTCTGACCGTTTCGTATCTGTCAGGGAGCATGCGGCGGCATATGGCATAGCCGTCTTCGACCGAGACGCTGTCGACAAGCGTGACCTGTGGGATATCAAGAAAAGCGGCGATGATGGGACCTGTCTGCGCGGTCTCGGCGTCGGTGGCGTGTCTGCCGCAAATGATGAGGTCGTAGTCACCGATCTTCGCCGCGGCCTTGGCAAGGGGATAGCCGGTGGCGAGAGTGTCTGCACCGCCGAGCGCGCGGTCGCTTAGGAGCACAGATTCGTCGCAGCCCATCGCCAGCGACTTTTTCAGAACATCGTCAGCCTGAGGCGGCCCCATAC
>CAVGIU010000066.1:0-9024 GCA_963629425.1 Oscillospiraceae bacterium | reverse complement strand
CGACTGAACCACTCGGCCACGGCTCAGTTAATATAACAGATTTTCAGCCTCTTGTCAACAATTTTTGAAAAAATTTTTTAATTATCTTTTTGACTTGGGCTTTTTCTTGGCCGACTTCGACTTTTTCGCCGCTTCCTTAGCGGCCTTACGGTCGGCAGACTTCTTTTCCTTGAGCTTTTGCTTGGTTTTGATCTCAACTATCGCAAAATACGCGATAACGCCGAGAAACAAAAACGCAACATATGTATACCACGGCATATTTCATCCCTCCAATAGATTTAATATACATTAAAACGCGGCAGCGGTCAAGATGACAAAAAGCTGTGGACAAGCCTGCGCGCGGTGAGCTATAATATGAGATATCATATTTCCAAAAAGGAAGGTAATGATGAAAAAGAATTTGAGATTTATAATCGCCCTGTGGCTGAGTAAGCTCGCAATGTGGCTGCAAAAGCTTTTGGGCATGAACGCAAGCTATTTTCCCGGCAAGCTTGCCATAAAGCTCTGCCCGGACTTCCTCGGCAGGATTGACAAGCCGAAGACCATCATGACCGTCACAGGAACGAACGGCAAAACGACCTGCTGCAATATGATACTCGACGTTCTGCACGACGCGGGCTTCAAGGTGCTCGATAACAGGGCCGGCTCGAACACCGACGCGGGCATCGCCACTGCGCTCATTTCCGGGAGCACGATAAGCGGCAAAACGAAGTTTGAGTACGCCGTTCTCGAGGTCGACGAGCGCAGCTCGCAGAGAATATATAAGTACGTCCACCCCGACTATGCCGTGTGCACGAACCTCTTCCGAGACTCTATCCAGCGCAACGCGCACCCGGAGTTTATCTTCTCGTTTATAGACTCGGCTCTGCCGGACGATACGCACATGATCTTAAATGCCGACGATCCGATCAGCAGTCAGCTTAAAAAGGACAATAAGCGCAGCTATTTCTCCATAGTCCGCCTGCCGAGCGACAGGGACGAGTGCGTCAACATAATAAACGACATGCGCGCATGCCCCCACTGCGGCAGCAAGCTCGAATACGAATATGTCCGCTATCACCACGTAGGCAAAATGCGCTGCCCCGGCTGCGGCTTTGCCTCGCCCGAGGCAGATTACCTCGCTTCCCCCGACTATGAAAAGCGCAGCATCGTCATACATTCTGCCAATGGCGACGAGGAGTATCCCCTCATTAACGACAGTGTGTTCAATACCTACAATCAGGTCACGGTCGTTGCGCTCCTGCGCGAGTTCGGCCTTTCCGCCGAGGATATCGCAAATAGCTTTTCGCATATGAGCATAGTAAAGTCGCGCTACACGAACGTGAAGAAAAACGGCCTCGAGGTCGTGACGAACATGACCAAGGGTCAAAACCCCGTCGCGTGCTCCATAGTTTTCGACTATATCCGCTCCGAACCCGGCGTTAAGGAAGTCATCATCATGCTCGACGATAAGACGTATAAGAAAACGACCGAGATCGTCACTTGGGTATACGACGCGGACTTTGAGTTTTTAAACGATCCGAGCATAAAGCGCATCGTTGTCGGCGGTGTAAGGCTGCATGACTATCATCTGCGCCTGCTGTTGGCCGGCGTTCCGGAGGAGAAGATACGCTGCGTCGAGCAGGAGACCGATGCCCCGGCCGAGCTCGAGCTCATCGGCACCGACAAGGTGTTTATCCTGCACGATCTGACAACGCCGCAGCTAACAAAGCAGGTGCGCGACGGTATCCTTGCACGCCTTGAGGAAAAGGAGGCGCAGGCATGAAGATAGAGGTGCTGTTTCCCGAATTTGCGAATCTTTTCGGCGACTGCTGGAACTGGCGGTATCTTGCCCGCTGCATGCCGCAGGCCGAGCTTATTGAGACAGGCTACGGCGACGAGCCGCGCTTTGTCTCCGAAAAGGTCGACATGATAATAATGGGCGCGATGACAGAGCACGGACAGGAGCTTGCCATCAAAAAGCTCATGCCGCACCGCGACCGTCTCAGGCAGCTGATCGACTCGGGCGTCGTGTTTCTCATGACGGCAAACGCCGGCGAGGTCTTCTGCGAGTATATCGAAAACGAGGACGGCAGCCGCATAGCCGGTCTCGGCCTCGTTCCGCTGCACGCAAAGCGCGACTTGATGCACAGATTCAATTCCACGCAGCTGTGTGTGTTCGAGGATATGGATCTTGTCGGCTTTAAGGCGGAGTTTTCGCAGCTTTACGGTGATAATTCGGGCATTTATTTTGCCGAGGCCAAATACGGCATCGGTATAAACAAAAAGTCGAAGCTCGAGGGCGTGAGAATAAAAAATTACTTCTCGACCTCGATGGTTGGGCCGTTTATCATGATGAATCCGCCGTTTGTGAAATACCTCATGCGGCTTTTGGGAGTAACCGAGCCCGCGCTCCCCTTTGAGGAGACGAATATGGCCGCGTATGAGCGCCGCCGTGCGGACATCATCCGCATGATGGGCGAAAACAAGTGAATCAAAAAACCCGAGGTCATCGACCTCGGGTTTTTACGTTTACTTTATGCAGCTCTCGTCGGGCTCGAATACTACGATGCGGCGCTTTGCGCTTTTTTCGACCTCGTATTCGCAGCCGGGGAGACAGACGATCTCGTCATCGCTCCACAGGGCAAGGAAATCATCGACATACGCGACATTTTCAAGTCCCATACCGGCGCTGCGATAGTGCATCGGAATTATCGTCTTTGCGTCGAGCGCAAGCGCGACCTCCTTCGCCTGCTGCGGGCATATCGTGTAGTAGCCGCCGACGGGGATCATCAGAACGTCCAAAGCGCCGAAGCCGGCCGCCGTTTCGGGGTCGAGCATATGCCCGAGATCGCCGAGATGCGCAAGTCTCAGTCCCTCCGCGCAGATGATGCTGCACAGATTATCGCCGCGCAGAGCGCCGAGCTTGCCGTCGTGATAGGTGGGTATCTGCGTCGGCTCAAAGAGGGGAGTGCTGCCCGTCAGCTCGACTCCGGCGGCGTAATTGTGGTCGGAGTGAGCGTGGCTGCAAATGACGCTGTCAGCGCGCAGGGGCTTAAGCTCCAGACCGCGCACACTGCCGGGAGAGTAGGGGTCGAATACCACGCTGCCGTCGGCTGAGATAAGCTCGAAGCAGGCGTGGCCGTGCCATATAAGCTTCATCATTGCATTAGCCCTCAAAGCAACTCTCGAAGGCTGCCTTCACCGCTGCGCGGTCGCTGTCGCCCAGAATGGCGTACATGACGTAATTGCCCTGCCGCCAGACCTCGGCATTGTCAAGCTTGGGCTTTTCATCCGGCAGGTATTCATCCATCCAGACGCTCTCGCGGTATTCAAGATACTTCTCGAGCGCCGCTTGGAGCGTGTCCGCCTGCTCGGCATCCTTGGCAAGGAAAATGCCGTATTCGTCGATGTTCGTGCCTACGGCGGATATAAGGGTGTTACGGCTTACATAACCGTCGAGCGCGATGCCCATGACGCCGTCGACGTAGCCGTCGGGTATCTGTGACATTTCGCTGAGGTCTATAGTTGTGCCGACCTTATCGGCAACGGACTGCATATCGGGGGCCTTGGCGTTATGGCCGCTGCTGCACGCGCAGAGCATGCATATAAGCAGCAGTATAGCCGCCGCGGAATAAATTTTTCTTTTCATGCTTTCACCTCTCACAGCCATGCGTGGGTCTTGAGATAATCTATAACGCGCTCAAAGCCCACGGCGTTAAGATGTATTCCGTCGCCGTTGCCGTAATCGGAAACAAGCTTGCCGTCCGAGCCTTTCAGAACGGATGCGGAGTTCGTGAAGTGCGTGCCGGTCGCTTCGGCGATTTGGAGTATCCAGCCGTTTGCGCGGTCGATGACGGTGTTGTTTATGCCGTTGTCCTTTGCCTCGTACATTGCCTCAACGGGGTAGATGGAGTTGCAGATGATCTTAGTGTCGGGGCTTACGGACTTTATGCGCTCGATAAGCGCGGTGTACTGCTCCTTAAACTGCTGCTCGTCCATCATGGAGACGCCGTTTACGCCTATGGTGAGCACGACGTACTCGGGCTTTGCGCGGCCCACAGCGTCGGTAATGGGTATCTCCTCGCCCGTGGGGGGATATACGATGGCGGCAATGCTCTGGTTAAACAGAGCCAGAGTACCGCTCGACGGCGTCCAGACCTGCTCTCCGTCCAAAACCTCATAGGCCTTCAGCCCATAGGTCGTGCTGTCGCCTATAAAGACCATTTCGGAGATATAGCCGTCGCCCGCGTCGGCAGTTTCGCCGAGCTCGACAGAGGGCTGCTCCACGGCGGCTGTCGGCTGCGTGCCGGGGTCATCGGTGCTCACCGCCGGGGGAGTGCCTGTTTCCTCGGGAGTCTTGGTGTCATCCTCGCCGCATGCGCACAGGACGCACAGCAGCATGATGAGTGCCGCCGCAAGGGCAATATATTTTTTGTTCAACGTAATCACCTCGTTCGTTTGTTAATTTTATCAATTATACCATGTACGGCATGTATATATCAAGACGAAAAAAGTAAACAGAAGTTTCGGCCGCCCGAAATTTTTCGGACGGCCGGGAGAGGATTTTATTCTTCGGTCGTTTTGGCAGAGTGCTTTGCCTCTTCCTCCTCTTCAAGGACGCGGTAGGCGACCTTGCCGACGAGAGTCTTGGGCAGCTCGCGGCGGAACTCGATATCATACGGCATCGCGTATTTTGCGATGCTCTTGCGGCAGTAGGTGAGTATTGCCTCCTTGGTCTCGGGGCTTTCGGGAACACCGGGCTTGAGCATTACAAAGGCCTTGACCTTATGCATCTTGTACGGGTCGGGAACACCGATGATGCAGCTCATGTGCACAAACTCGTGCGCGTCGAGAATATTCTCAAGCTGGCCGGGATAGACGTTATAGCCCGAGGTTATTATCATGCGCTTGGCGCGGCCGCGGAAGTAGATAAAGCCCTCATCGTCCATCATGCCGAGGTCGCCCGTGTACATCCATGTAAGGCCGTCGCCGTGTTTGCGAAGGGTCTGCGCCGTCTCATCGGGGTGATTTATGTACTCCATCATGACCGTGGGGCCGGCAATGAGTATCTCGCCCTCCTCGCCGTAGGGGAGCTCCTTATCCGTGCCGGGCTCGACTATCTTGTAATAGGTGTCGGGGAAGGGCAGACCGATGCTGCCTTCCTTGGCCATGTGCGGAGGAGTCAGGCAGCTTGCCGTGACGCATTCGGTAAGGCCGAAGCCCTCGCGGATCTGAATTTTGGCGTTGTGATCGTACAGAAACCTGTCAAACTTCTTCTTGAGCTCGATGCTGAGACTGTCGCCGCCCGAGAAAACGCCCTTGAGCGAGCTCAGATCGGCCTTATCCATGCTCGGCAGGCGCAGCAGCGCCTCGTACAGCGTGGGAACGCCGGCAATGAAGTTGCAGTGGTATTTTGTTATCTGCTTTGCGTAGGTCTGCGCGGTAAAGCGCGGAATGAGGATGCATCTGCCGCCCTGCGAGAGCATCGTGTGTATGCACACGCCAAGCCCGAAACCGTGGAACAGGGGCATTGCAGCGAGCATCTTATCGCCGACGCGGAACATGGGGTTTGCCGCTATGACCTGCTGGCCGAGGGCGTTGAAGTTGCGATTTGAAAGGAGAATACCCTTTGTCGTGCCGGTCGTGCCGCCGGAATAGAGGATGACTGCGGGGTCGGAGCCTGTGCGCTTGACCTTGTAGTTATAAAAGCAGTGCCTGCCCATGTGCAGGAACTCCTTCCAGCGGATAACGGGGGCATCCTCGGGGATCTTTTTGATCTTTCTGCCCTCGGTGAGCATGTAGCCGGCCTTGACGGGCTTTGACAGCTCGTCCTTTATGCTGGCAATGACGATGTTGACGACCTTGGTGTTCTGACGGATGTTTTCAAACTTGTTATAAAACTGGTCGAGCGTAATTGCCGTGACCGACTCCGACTCGTTGAGATAAAATTCTATCTCCTTTTCCGCGGAGAGGGGATGGATCATGTTGCAGATGCCGCCGATGAGGTTGATGGCATAGAACATCTGAATGGCCTGGGGGCAGTTTGGCATCGCAATGGTGACCTTGTCACCCTCGCGCACGCCGATGGTGCGCAGCGCCTTGGCGCAGTCTTCGATCTCGCGGATGAGCGCTTTATAGGTCGTCGACCGCCCCATAAAGTCAAAGGCAACGTTGTTGGGATACTGCTTTGCTATCTTCTCAACGGCCTCAAACATTGAGCCGTCGAAATAATCGAGTGTGAAGGGCATCTCGCCCAAATGGTTTTTCCACGGCGCTTTCGCGCTTATGTTTTCCATTCGTATCATTCCTTTAAAAATTAAAATCTTATTAGAGACAGATGCATAATATCCTATTCCACATGTTTTGTCAAATTCCGAACAAAATGTATGACCCGGAGTTCCGGCTCCGGGTCATATGTTATCTGAGCTTTATGCAATAGTAGGCGAGGAGGTAGGTCTTTTCCGATTTGTATGCGTTCCAGACGCGGTCGGCGAGATCCTCAGGCTGACCTGCCTTGCGCTGGAAGGTGCGGATCTCCTCTATGACCTCCTGCAGGTCGTTCTCACAGTCCTCCTCAAGGTCATAGAATCTGTCGCAATTGGTGTAGGCGTAGACCATAAGGCTGCGGTATTTCCCCTCGGGCTGCGTCTCAAACTCCGAGCGCATCTGCGCTACCAGTGCGTCAAGACGTGCCATGTAGGAATATTTTATCGCCTCGATCTCGGCGGCGGCAAGCGCCTTTTTGTACTGATCGCGGCTGAGGTCACCGGCTTGGAGCAGAACCTCCTTGGCGATGTCGGTGTATGTCGCCTCCTCGGCGATTATCCGCTGCGCGCCGTCTTTGAATATTGCGGCGTCCCAGCGTGTTGTGTCGACGCTGAGCATGCGGTCAATCTGCCTGTGATAGTTTGCAGCCGTATTTACTATCTGCTCTGCGCTCATGTTCTGCGCAAGCGTGTAGGATTTCAAAAGATCGTACTGCGCCCATACGAAGCAGCCCGCGATGCAGGCTAAAAGCAACGCAAAATAAACAGCGTAGGTCGCGACGAGCTTGCCGGTGTTTTTTTTGAGCTTGTTGTGCGGATTTTCCTGCGTTTTTGCGAGAGATTCCGTCTGCGGCAGCTTGCCGGTGCTGAGATATTCGGAATACGCATCGCAGACCGTCTTCGGGTCGCCGAACATGACCATGCGTCCCTTATCGAGCCACAGCACCTTATTACACTGTGACCTGACCGATTGCAGCGAGTGCGATACCATAAGCGCTGTCGTGTCGCCGTTATCGATGATGCTCTGCATCTTCTGCTGGCTTTTTCTGCGGAAGTCGCCGTCGCCGACGGCGAAAATTTCGTCGAGGATTATTATATCGGGCTCGATCATGCTGGCTATGGCGAAGGCGATACGGCTCTTCATGCCGCTCGATAGCGTGCGGAAGGGGCTGTTCTGAAATTCGCGCATCTCCGCGAAGTCGATGATCTCATCGTATTTCGAGTCTATAAAGGCCTTATCATAGCCCATGAACGCGCCGCGCAGGTATACGTTTTCCTTGACCGTCATCTCACGGTCAAAGCCCGTACCGAGCTCGAGCAGCGCGCAGATCTTGCCGGTCTTCTCTATCGTGCCGGAGGCAGGGGTGAGAGTTCCGCTTATGGCCTTCATCATAGTTGATTTGCCGGCGCCGTTTTTGCCGACAACGCCGAGCATATCGCCCTTTTCAAGACTGAAGGATATGTTTTTGAGCGCCCAGAACTCGTTGCTGCGCGGAGCCCTGCCGAATATGCGCTTTACTATATCCGAGGTCGAGCGCGAATCCTGCTTGCGGTAGCGTACCGAAACATTATCGAGAACAAGTACCTTGTTTCCGTCCATCAGAGCACCTCCTTACACATACAACGCGATCTTGTCGCGTGCGATACGGTAGGTGAACCAGCCCAAAAAGGCGCAGACCGCCGCCATCGCGAACATGATAAGATGCGTCGAGAGATTCGGAACGGTCGAGTGTATTATCAGCTGGCGGAAATAATCCACGCACATGTACAGCGGATTACAGTTCAAAAGCCTGCGCATGATGCCCGGCAGTATCGACGGGTCGTAGAATATTGCCGAGGCGTACATGATTATGCGCGTGACGACCGGCCAAAGATAGTTTATGTCGCGGAAAAATATGTAGAGCGTACTCAAAAACATGCCGAGGCCGAAGTTTATGAAATAAAGGCATACCATCGGATACAGCAGGTAAAAAAAGCGCCAGTGGAAGCTTATGCCGTCAACGGCGACAAAGATGAAAAACACGAGTAGCGAAACAAAAAAATCGATTGCCTGCGCTGCGCTTTGCGACACGAGGAAATAGTGCTTTGGAACGGGCACCTTGCTGTATATCTGCGCGTTGTCGTAAAGAACGCGCATGGCGCTTCTCGTCGCCGCGGAGAAATAGTTGAAAAGCAGCAGTCCGCAGAACAGATATATCGTGTAATGCGGCATATTGCGGCCGAAAAATGTGCCGAAGACCACGTCCATGGTCAGCAGCAGAAACAGCGGCGAAAGCGCGCTCCAGAGTATGCCGAAGGTCGTGCGCTTATATTTTTTTATAAAGTCTCGCCTTATAAGCTCAGAAAGCAAAAAACGGTGATTAGCTTTGTCCGAAGTCATAAAACGTTTGTTCTCCTTGAAAAACAAAAACTGTGGAAAAAATCACACTATCGTGCTATTATACCACAGTTTTTTTCATAATTCCACATTAATTTTCGGACAGATAGTTCAGGTTGTGCAGAATCGACAAGCAGGTGAGTCCAAATGGACTCGCCTGTCCCTTGTGAAATATGCGCTCAACAATATTTCATCATTCTCTTCGGCATCAATGCAGATTGTTACTATACTTGGCGCAATTATGTTTTTGGCTTCCGTCACTCCGGGAGCAATTGCATTGTTTCAAAAAATCTGTGGTCAAGCACCGGAAGGCTTCACTACCATTATCCTTAATTCAGCTATTCTCCGGTAGTGTTGTAATGATCAGTTTGTTATATTATCTTCCATAGAGCATACAGA
>CAVGIU010000065.1:7902-9341 GCA_963629425.1 Oscillospiraceae bacterium | reverse complement strand
GTATTACCTCCTGAACATTTATATGCATTTATTAATTTTATTTGCTGACTGTTGTTCCGAGCTTTTCGCCTTGAAGCACGCGAACGATATTTTCGGGCTCGGCAAGGGCAAAGACGATGACGGGGATGTTATTATCCATGGCAAGGCTCGTTGCCGTACTGTCCATAACGGCGAGATGCTGCGCAAGAACGTCATCGTAGCTTATGCTGTCATACTTCACGGCGCCCGGGTCGAGCCTGGGGTCTGCCGAATATACGCCGTCTATATTCTTTGCAAGCAGGATAGCGTCAGCGCCGATCTCCGCCGCGCGGAGCACCGCCGCCGTATCGGTCGAGAAAAACGGGCAGCCCGTTCCGCAGCCGAACATGACGACTTTGCCGGACTTGAGATATTCTATTGCCTTATCGGTGCTGTATCTCTCGCCGACGCCCTGAATATCGACCGCCGTAAGCACCTTTGCCTCGCCGCCGCACTGACGCAGGACATCGGCAAAGGCAAGGCAGTTCATCGCCGTTGCGAGCATTCCCATACGGTCGGCCGAGACGCGCTCGACATGACCCGCGCCATCCTTCACGCCGCGCCAGAAGTTTCCGCCGCCGACAACTATGCCGACTTCGGCGCCCATGGCAGTGCATTTATTGACCGTATCACAGACCTTTGAAATGAAGTCAAAATCAAAGCCGGTCTTTTTATCTCCGGCAAGAGCCTCGCCGCTTATCTTGATAAGTACTCTCTTATAAACAGGGTCAGACATATTCTATCTCCTTTATTAAATATCAAGTATACCCAATATAACTATGCCGGCAACCACGAGCAGTATTGAAGCATAGTGCTTAATCGAAAGCTTTTCCTTCAGGAAAATGCGGCTCCACACGACCGAAGCCACGCAGTATGCCGATATCATCGGGGCTGCGAGCGCAGCGTGCGCCGTATCGGCAAGGGCATAGATATATGCAAACTGACCGGCAGTCTCGAAAATTGCGCCGGTGTATTTTGGAACCTCGCGCTTGGGAATGAGCTTCTGCTTTTTTACGCCGAGGACATATATTGCGCATACGATGCCGACGATGAGGAATGTCAGCTCATAGGCTACGTTTGCCGAATCCTCGTTGAGCGTTTCGAGCACTCTGCTGTCGGCAAACGTACCCAGCGCGTCTAGCAGACAGTAGATTATCGGCAGTGCTATTGCGATCCAGCTTTTCGTGTAGTGGTGATTGCTCGCATCCTGACGGGCGCGGCGCAACTCCTCGTCCTCGTTGGCTTCGGTAAAGCCGAGGGCGATAATACCGAGGCAGACAAGCCCGACGGCTACAAGCGCCATGGGCGGAAGTCCGTTTATGCCCTGCGTTGCGAATATGAGCACCGCTACTATCGCGCCCGATGAGTTGCATATGGGAGATGATATCGAAAGCTCGATATATCTCAGTCCGACATAGCCC
>CAVGIU010000065.1:5999-7892 GCA_963629425.1 Oscillospiraceae bacterium | reverse complement strand
CGATACGATATACAGCATTGAAACGGGCAGATATTTTAAAATAACCTCGCCGTTTATCACAACGCCGCCTACGAATATCTCATATGCCGCATGAAGACCCATTACCGCGCCGACCGCCATGACCATCTTCAGATGGCTGTATTTATCGTCGGCATCCTGACAGCCGATCTTGGAAAACAGATCGGAACCGCTCCAACACAAAAGCGCAATAAGCGCAAACCAAAACCACATAAGCTTATCCTTTACATAATAGTAATACAGTATCAAACTAATGCATTTTACCATACTTCCGCCCATTTGACAATTAACAAATGACAAATTATGCGCCGGGAAATGATTATAATTTCAGTATGGACATCATTTACATAGACCGGCTGTTTTTTCTGAACCTTGCGCTGGATTATCTTATTGTCTTATGCTCCGCGCGCCTGTGCGGGATAAAGCTTAGGCGCCTTAGATATGCCGCGTCTGCCGTATTCGGAGCTTTGTACGCCGTACTGAGTCTTCTGCCGGGGCTCGACTTTCTTACGCTTGCCCCGATAAAACTCATGTGCGGTGCGCTCATGGCACTGATCGCCTACGGCGGCGAGGAGAAGCTTCTGCGCTGCTGCCTTGTGTTTTTCGCCGTGTCGGCGCTGTTCGGCGGAGCGGTGTGGGCAATATCGCTGCAAAACGACGGAAGTCTCGGCAGCGGAGCCTACATACCCGTATCGTTTCCGGTGCTCGTTATATCATTTTCGCTAACATACGCCGTACTCAGCGTCGTTTTCCGGCGCAGCGTAAAAAGCGCGGACATAAGCGTTTCGGACGTCGCGGTCACATTCATGGGCAGGCGTGTTTACCTGCGCTGCCTGCACGACAGCGGGAACTCTCTTTTCGATCCCTTGAGCGGAGATGCGGTGCTGATTGCCCCGGCTTCTAAACTCAGCGCGCTGTTTCCCGGCCTTGAGGCCGAGCTTTCAAGCTACGACTGCACAAAAATACCGGTTGAGCCCTCACTCGCAGGTAAAATCCGACTGATATCCTACAGTGCCGTCGGGACCGGATCGGGAATGCTCGCAGCGTTCAGGCCGGACAGCATCACCGTAGACGGACAGCCGCGCGGAGATATCATCGTTGCCATATCCCCCACTCCCGTAGGCGGCGAAGGCTTTGATTCATTGATCTGAAAGGAGCGTCTTATGGATCTTATAAACATTATAAAAGTCTGGCTTGAGCGCCACATACTGCCCGAAAAAGGCTTGTTCTACATCGGCGGCAGCGATGTTCTGCCCGCCCCGCTGGGCAAGGCCGAAGAGGAAAAGGCCATTATCGCAATGGAAAATGGCGATGAGAGCGCGAAAAAACTTCTTACGGAACATAATCTGCGTCTTGTCGTCTATATCTCCAGGCGGTTTGAAAACACCGGCGTTAACCTTGAGGATCTCATATCTATCGGGACCATCGGACTCATAAAGGCGATAAACACCTTTCGCAGCGACAAGAACATAAAGCTTGCCACCTATGCCTCAAGATGTATTGAAAACGAAATTTTAATGCATCTGCGGAAGATCAGCAATCAGCGCAGCGAGGTGAGCTTTGATGAGCCGCTGAATACCGACTGGGACGGCAACGAACTGCTGCTTTCCGATGTTCTGGGTACCGATAACGACGAGGTCTGCCGACCGCTTGAGGACGACGCCGACCGTCAGATGCTTCTAAACGCCGTCAATTCTCTTGGTGACAGAGAGAAGAATATCATAACCCTGCGCTTCGGGCTCGGCGGCGGAAGTGAATACACGCAAAAGGAGGTCGCGGACATGATGGGCATATCCCAAAGCTACATAAGCCGCCTGGAAAAGCGGATAATACACCGGCTGAGACGAGAGATTATACGTCAACTCCAGTAATTTT
>CAVGIU010000065.1:0-5907 GCA_963629425.1 Oscillospiraceae bacterium | reverse complement strand
CAGCCTGCTTCTCGCGGTGATGATGATTGCTGCACTTCTGCCAACTGCGGCTCTCGCCGATGATGTCGACACCGCGTCTGTCAGCGATACTATCGGCAGCGTTATCGAAACCGTAGGCGGCATCAAGATCCCCACTTACATGGTATACTGCTCCCTGATGAGCAAGCTGCCCGCAAGTGGTGCTCAGATCACTCTGACCGATAACCTCACCGGCGAGGCAAGCACCCACACTGCAAACCTTCTCGGTCTTGCTCTCATTCCGAAGAGCCTCGTCGGCGTATATACCGTTGCAGCTACCTGCGACGGCCCCATCTCCGGCCTGAAGTACAGCTCCATTGCCGGCACCACCATGTCTCTCAGCGCAAAGCTCGACGTTGACAAGATCATTCTCTACCCCGTTCTGAACATCGGTCTTAATTACACCGACCACTTTGCATACATGATCGGCTACACTGACGGCACTGTTCGTCCCAATGCAAACATTACCCGTGCAGAGATCGCAACCATTCTCTACCGCCTCATGACACCCGAGACCCGCGCAAAGTTTGCATCTTCCACCAGCACCTTTAAGGATGTCAGCGCAAACGCATGGTACAACACCGAAGTCTGCACCCTTACCAAGGCCGGCGTTATCAACGGCTATCCCGATGGTACCTTCCGTCCCGAAGCAAACGTAACCCGTGCTGAGTTCTCGGCAATGATCGCTCGCGTGTTCTCCGTTTCCTATGTCGGCAACAATATGTTCGAGGACATCAATGGTCACTGGGCTGAGAGCTACATAAACATCCTTGCAAAGCTCGGTATCCTCAAGGGCGATAACGGCAATGCAAATCCCGATGATCTTCTGACCCGTGCACAGGCTGCCGCAATGTGCAACCGTCTCGTCGGCCGCAACTCCACCAACAGCAGCATGAACAGCTGCACCGGCACCATCAAGAATTGGCCCGATAACGCCAACTCCGCATGGTACTATGCAGACATTCTCGAGGCTACCAACTCTCACAATTACACCTGGACCGTCAATGCTAAGAACGCTCTGAGCAGCGAGTCTCTTATCACCGAGCAGTGGACCAGCATCCGCACCGACGCTCCCGACTGGACCAAGTAAGCTAAACCTAAACATAAAAAATCCCGTCCAAAGGACGGGATTTTTTATTGCATAATTGCATATTTCAGCCTTCAAGCTCCTTATACATGGCGGGAGCTTCTTCCTTTTTGGCGGTCTCGTTTACCGACAGCACCTCGACCTTAAGCCTTCGCTGGCCGAAAGCGACCTCGATAACGTCGCCGACCTTCACCTGATAGCTGGCCTTGACCTGACGGCCGTTTACGCTCACGCGTTCGGCATCGCAGGCATCGTTGGCTACACTCCTGCGCTTAATGAGCCTGGAGACCTTAAGATACTTATCAAGCCGCATATTGTAGTATTCTCCTCTTAGCAAAATTCCCACAATACTTTCGTATCGTGGGAATTACATATTATTCTCGGCTAATTACTCTGCAACTGCATCCTTAAGTGCCTTGCCTGCCTTGAAGAAAGGAACCTTGCTTGCGGGGATCTCGATCTCCTCGCGGGTTTTGGGGTTACGGCCGATACGAACGCCGCGCTCCTTAACATCAAAAACGCCGAAGCCTACCATCTGAACCTTCTCACCGGATACCAGAGTCTCAACGATGGTATCAAATGCGGCGTTGACAGCCTTCTCGGAGTCCTTCTTGGAAAGACCGGTCTTCTCTGCGACGGCTGCTATAAGCTCTGCCTTATTCATGTGTAATCCTCCTAATTTATATGGCTAAAATGCCTTTTCTATATATAGCCCGGTGCGCCGATTGCGCCGTGCCGGGTTATTCACTTGAAGCATGCGCTCTGAGGCGCGAGTTAAAACTTATCACAAAACACTGCAAATATCAAGTGTTTTTTCGAAAAAAGCCAATTTTTTCACTTGCTTTCTGCTATTTCATATGCAGCAGCTTTGCGATCTTTTCTCCCTTGGGAATAAGCTTCATATCTTCTGTCGTTATCACTCGCAGCTTAATGACCGCAACGGCATAAACTATAACAGCAATACCGATGGCGACGCACATGACGAGCACCATGATAAGTCTGCCGTCAGACGGGGCGAGCATCATGCCGCCGTAATACACGGCCAGCGCTATAACGCCCATTATCACACTGGGCACAGCGGGGCGGATGAAGATATTCTTCATCGACAGTCCCTTTTCAAAGCTGCGGTTAATGAAAATGAGGTTCAGTACGCACATCGTGACATAGCAGCAAATGGTGCCGATGGCAGCGCCGTATATATTTATTGCGGGGATCGCGACGATAAACCAGTTTATGGTTATCTTAACAAGTCCGCCGGCGACGATGGAGTAGAGCGTGAGCCTTTCCTTGCCCGTCGCCTGCAAAACGGCTGTGCTCATCAGCGAAAAGCACACGAATACGGATGCTATACCGAGCAGGCACAGCAGCAGCGAGCCGGAAGAGTGGGCATTGGGGTAGATGACCTTCATGATAGGCTCACTCAAAACGGCAAGTCCGATGCCCATGGGCAGAGCTATCGCCATTGATATGCGCAACGAATCCTCGGATATCTTGCCGGCTTCTCCCCTTGCGTTCATTACGAGCTTCGCCGAGATGGCCGGTACAATGGATATCGTCAGCGGGGTGATAAAGGCCGCAGGAAGGTTAAACAGCGTCTGAGCTTTTCCGTAAACGCCGTACAGCGTCTTTGCGTGCGAATAGGTATACCCGACGGCGCTTTGGAGCCTCGTCATGCAAAGTCCTGCGTCAATGAGGTTTATAAGCGCCAGCGCGACAGAACCCAGGGCAATGGGGACACCTATGCTCAGAAGATTTTTAAATATCTTACCCGCACTTTCGGGAACGTCCGGCTCCGCCACCGTATCGAAGCGGTAGTTGCGCATTTTGTAAATGAGCATATATAAAAGCGCAGCCAGCGAGCCAACCGTTACACCGAATATCGCGCCGGAGACGGCAATAGGCTTATCGTATCCCGCCTTCAAAAGATACGCCGCAAGCGCAAGGCCCGCCGCGACCTTTGCCAAGACCTCAAGGATTTGGCTCACGGTGGTCGGCTTCATATTGCCATAACCCTGAGTGAGGCCTCTGTAGGTCGAGGTAACGCAGCACAGGAGCACCGCCGGTGCCAATGCCTGAATGCTCAGCGCCGCATCAGGGCTATGGATAAGCGTATCCGCGAGCCAATCCGGGAAGATGAACATAACGGTCGAACACACGGCGCCGAGCACGAAGAATGTCCACCATGCGACCTGATATGTACGCCGTGCCTGCATCTGCCGACCGCAGGTCTGGGCCGCGCTTATCATGCGCGAGAGCGCGACCGGGAATCCGGCCGTTGCCAGTGTCAGGAACAGGCTGTATACATAATACGCCTGCAAAAACAGACCATAGCCATCGTCGCCGAGCATATTGCCAAGCGGGATCTTATACAGCGCACCGAGTATCTTCATTATTATAACGCCGGCGGTCATAATTGCCGCACCGTGCAGATAGTTTTGTTCTTTTGCTTGTGCCACTAAAAGGCCTCCATTCGTGTAACGGATCATTTTGGACTTTGAAACTATATACTATAAGGGCAAATAAATCAAGGGAATTGTGTGAACTCCCTTGATTTTTAAAGATAATTCAGTAAATTTCACATTTTGCCGGGCTGAAATTTCAGCACCGCGACCTGCGGCTCGGCATCGTGATCTATGCTTATCGTGTTCGTATCATAAAAACGGACAATGGGCAGCGGCATATACTGATCGGTAAAGGCCGTGACACGCTCCATACGACGGCTGCCGCAGCCGTCATGGGCGTAGTGCATGGGAATGACAACATTCGCGCACAGCTCGTCGGCCAGGGGCTTTGTCTTATCACTCGGCATTGCGCGGAAGCCTCCCGCATTTATCATGAGGACATCCGCTCCGAAGAGCCGGTTCTTTTCCGCATCGGTGAGGAAACTGCCGTGGTCGCCCATGTGGACAATTTTAAAGCCGTCCCACTTAATAATATGTATCTTGTTTTTCCCGCGCAGGCTGCCGTAGCTCGTATCGTGGAAGGTATCGATGACCTCCACATTGTACGGGCAGGGTCTCGCCGTGCCCGAGAGCTTCACTCCGGCGCGGTAATTGTGCCCTCGATGCTCATGACTGCACAGCACAGCGTCTGCCGAGGTGCTCATCGGCGGGTAGTTTGCATTTGTAAGGTCATATGGGTCTATGACAAGGCTGTATCCGTCGTGACTGATCTTAAAACAGGAGTGTCCAAGCCAGCTTATCTGCATAGTTTATCTCCGTTTCAGGTCTCATAATCGTCGGCCAAAAGGTGCTCGCCTATCTTGTAGACGTTGCCCGCGCCGACAGTGAGAATAAGGTCACCCGGCTGCGCGGTTTTGCGCAGATCGTGCTCGATCTCCTCAAAGGTTTTGAAAAACTTTGCACCCTCTATCTTCTCAGCGAGGTCTGCCGAGGAGATGCCGAGAATATTCTTTTCACGGGCGGCAAATATCTCCGCCAGGTACACGATATCCGGGCGGCGGAGCTGACGCACGAAGTCGTGAAACAGTGCCATAGTGCGCGTATAGGTGTGCGGCTGAAACACAACGATGGTACGCTTATATCCCAAAGCCTCAACCGCATCGAGCAGGGCCTTCAGCTCGCCCGGATGGTGTGCGTAATCGTCATATACATCCGCGCCGTTGAATTTACCCTTGAACTCAAATCTTCTGCCGGCTCCGGAAAAACCGGCAAGACCGTATTTTATAGCGGTGGGCTTTATGCCGAGACATATGCAGGCCGCCGCCGCGGCGAGCGCATTTTTGAGGTTATGCACACCGGGGACATGAATGCTGACCGTATCGAACAGCTTACCCCTGTACATTATATCAAACTTCGTCAGTGAGCCTATACGAACAACGTTCTTTGCGTAAACGTCCGCCTTTGACGTAAGGCCGAAAGTCACGATATTGCGGTCAAGGCCCTTTATGGCATCCATGGTATTCTCATCATCGTGATTAACGACAACGTATCCATTCTCGGGAACATGGCTTGCAAACTCGCGGAAGCTCTTTTTGATATCCTCAATGCCGGAGAAGAAATCGAGATGATCCTCCTCGATGTTGAGTATCACCGCCACCGTAGGGTAAAAGGACAGAAACGAGTTATAATACTCACACGACTCCATGACTATCGTATCGCCCGCGCCGACCCTGTGTCCTGCCTTCAAAAGCGGCAGAGTGCCGCCTATCATGACTGTCGGATCCTTTTCGGCCGCCATGAGGATATGCGTACACATCGATGTCGTTGTCGTCTTTCCGTGCGTTCCAGATATGCACAGGGCATTTTTATACTCCTTCATGATAGCGCCCCAGGCCTGGGTACGCTCAAAAACAGGGATGCCCGTCTCATGCGCACGCACTACCTCGGGATTGTCGTCATGAGCGGCGGCTGTACGCACCACAAAGTCGATGCTGTTTGTTATATTGGCCGCATCGTGACCGATGGATATCTCTATTCCCTTTTCGCGCAGATGCGAAGTGCGCTCGCTTTCCGCAATATCCGAACCGCTTATGATAAGTCCCGCGTCCGAGAGGACCTCGGCCAGCGGCGACATTGAAACGCCGCCTATGCCGATAAGATGTCCTCTTTTGCCGCGTATCAAATATTCACTGAAATCAGACATATATTCTCCAATCACGCTTTGTAATAAGCAATTTTATAATTAACAATTTGATGTTGATGTTACTTTTAGCAAATGTTATTATAATACTGAGGAGTCAACTTGACAAGAATTAATATCTTTTTAATAGAACAATTGCCTCTAAGCAATAGGACGTAAATTCAAGTATTACATCAGGTGCCACATTTATTACAATCGGA
>CAVGIU010000064.1:0-9366 GCA_963629425.1 Oscillospiraceae bacterium | reverse complement strand
GCTCCCCTGCTGCGCGGATGCTTTTCCTCTGCAACATAGGTTCTTTGACAGTCTGAAAAGCGCACCGTCAAAAATGACGGTGCGCTTTGTTTTTTTATTATTGCGACTGTAATCTGCGGCAGATGCGCAGAAGGGCATCTGCATCATCCGCACCGAGTTCACGACGCAGGTTTTCCTGTGCCTGCTCCCACAGCTCAACTCCGTGCGCTGTCGTGTCTCTGCCGAGCTCGGTAAGCTCGAAGGTTTTTCCGCGTCCCTGCGTCGTCGCAACAAGTCCCTTGCTCTCCAGTGTCTTCACGTTTCGCACCATTGTCGTGCGGTCAAGCCCGACCTGCTGCGCCCAGCGGCTCAGATTCGCCTTTTCCATGCGAGAAAGGTTCACCAGCAGATAATACTGCGGCACAGACAATCCCGACGGTTTCAGCATTTTATCATAATATTCGGTTGCCCAGTGCGCTGCGCGGCGCAGATTGGTACAGTAGCACGGACTTTCGTACATGGTCAGTTACTCCTCATTTGTGGAATATACCGCGGTCAAAGAATATATTCTTGCCGGATATCGACAGGGGTATGCCCAGCCAAACAGCGTTCGGGTCAAGACCCATTTCCGCGGCAGTTTTGCCTATTGAATACATTACGCGGCAGTCTATCATGTCCGCCGCCGCGATGTTCACAGCCGATGACACCGCAATGCCGAGATCGACATATGCAAAGGCACAGTTGCCGCCGGCTTCCCGACAACCGTCACAATCACGATGTCCGCAGTAACCGCAATGCGGGACGCCGCGCTGCTTTTCGTCTGCGCCGATGAGCACTACGGCCTGCGCCTTGCGCACGTTCGCCGCGTCCCTGCCGTACCACGTCCACATCTCGTCGCCCATCTCGCGTCGGCCGACCTCTTCCATTTTGCAGGCAAGCGCCTCTTTATCCTCACCCGTCAGCACATAGGTGTGCAGCGTGTCCTTGCCGTGAGCTTTCGGAGCAGTGCGCGCCGCCGCACACATTCTTGCCGCCGTCTGCATGGCCGCCTGCATCTCCATCTCGTCCTTTTCATAGCGCATGAGTAAAGTCTCCTTTTATATGTGTATATGCACAGTGTGCATATACACATATAGCACTGTCGCGCACATTTGTCAAGGTTTTTAGAGGCGCATTAAAATTACACCGATACATATTTTGCGGTATCCCGACCGGAAAACGTGAGAAAACCACAAAATTCAAACCGCACTATCGGGAAGCGGCAGCTTCCCGGTTTTGTCGGCACTCTCGATGCCGAGACGCTGCGTCAAACGTATCCGTAGCCGCGCCAATGCGCCGCTAAAAAAACTGACAGAGATAAAATGTGGTCAGATAAGGCGAACGGAGCCGGAGACACTAAAAATCTGACAGAGTATATTTTCGTTCAGGCAAGGCGAAGCCCACAGGACAATACTTTTGTATGGCCTGTGGGCTTCAACGCCGCAGGAGCGGAAATAGACCTGTCAGCTGCCGGCTTTCATGGCGAGGAAGGCGTTAATAAATCCATCAATGTCGCCGTCCATAACATTTTGAATGTTGCCGTTTTCGAAACCGGTGCGGTGATCCTTGGCGAGGGTGTAGGGCATGAAAACGTAGGAACGGATCTGGCTGCCCCACTCGATCTTCTGCTGAACGCCCTTGATGTCGCTGATCTTTTCAAGGTGCTCACGTTCCTTGATCTCGGCAAGGCGCGCGCGGAGCATGTTGCGGCAGTTTTCGAGATTCTGGAAGTGGCTTCGTTCGACCTGCGAGGACACGACGATGCCGGTCGGAATATGGGTCAGACGAACGGCAGAGGAGGTCTTGTTGACCTTCTGCCCGCCCGCGCCGGAAGATCGGTAAACGTCCATTTTGATGTCCTCATCGCGCAACTCGATCTCATTATCGTCGCTTATCTCGGGCATGACCTCTATAGCGGAGAACGAGGTGTGGCGGCGGCCGGATGAGTCAAAGGGCGATATTCGCACAAGGCGATGGATGCCGTGCTCGCTTTTCAAGAAACCGTAGGCGTTCTCGCCCTCGATCATTATGGTCGCGCTTTTTATTCCGGCCTCGTCGCCGTCGAGATAATCCATAAGCTTGACCGTATAGCCGTGGCGGTCGGCCCACATGTTATACATACGGTAGAGCATCTGCGTCCAGTCCTGAGCCTCGGTGCCGCCTGCGCCCGCGTGGAAGGTGAGGATGGCGTTATTCGCGTCGTACTCGCCGGTAAGCAGCGTGCCGAGGCGCGTCTCCTCGAGCTTCTTTTCAAACTCAGCGTACTCGCTCTGGAGCTCGGACAGCATCGAATCGTCGTCCTCCTCGATGGCCATTTCGCACAGCGTCATCAAATCGTCCCAGCCGGAGCAGAGCTTCTGATAGTTTTCGACCTTGCTTTTGAGCTGCTTTAAGCGCTTCTGAACGCGCTGGGATTTCTCAACGTCGTTCCAGAAGCCGTCGCGCGCGCTCTGACCCTCAAGCTCCTCGATCTCCTTCTCGGCAGACTCAAGGTGCAGCGCAGCACGCAGCGAATCGAGCGTTGGCTTCAAACCGTTCAGTTTTCCTTTATACTCTTCAAACTCTATCATTGTGATCATTCCTCAATAAAATTAGCTTAAATATTATACACTAAACCATCTGATCTGTAAATGTATTTTTAGAGGCGAATTAAGGCTGTACTTTTACGGTTATTGCGTCAGCCCGGTATCGCAGCTGCCGACAAAGCCGTGAAGCTGCCGCTTCCCATGAGTGCGATGCAGAATTTTGCGTCGCACCACATTGGCGCTCCTGCGTAAGGGGAGCTGTCGACGCAGTCGACTGAGGGGTCGCTTTCCGAATTCGCGCGGCAAAGCCGTACACATATGGCTATTGGCTATCAACTGTCCGCTATCCACGCCAAAAACATTTGACTTTGTTTATGCCTTGTTCTATATTATATAATGATAAAGAATGTAGATTTAAGTCGAGAAAAGAGAAAAAATAATCAAAATGGAGGACAAAAACATGGCTTTAACTGCCGAGCGTTATGCCGAGCTTAACGAGCTTTGCAGACGCTTCAGAATCGACGTTTTGACTGCGATACACGCAGCCCAATCCGGCCACCCCGGCGGCTCGCTTTCCGTGTGCGAGATACTGACGTATCTGTATCAGGAGCACATGAATATCGATGCAAGCAAGCCCAACGATCCCGACCGCGACAGGCTCGTGCTCTCGAAGGGTCACGCGGCTCCGATGCTGTACCGCAACCTCGCGGAAAAGGGCTTTTTCCCTGTTGAGGACATGATGACACTGCGCCGTATGGGCGGCCTTGCGGGTCACCCTAACATGCACACCCCCGGCGTTGAGATACCCGGCGGCCCGCTCGGACAGGGTTTCCCAGCCGCGCAGGGCATGGCTTTGGCACTCAAGCTGGATAACTCCCCTGCCAAGGTCTATGCTGTTCTCGGCGACGGTGAGCTCGACGAGGGCGTTATTTGGGAAACTGCGATGAGCGCTCCGAAGTTCGGGCTCGATAACCTCATCGCAATAGTCGACTATAACAAGGTTCAGCTCGACGGCACGACCGACGAGGTCATGCCCCTGGGCGACCTCGCGGCTAAATGGGAGGCTTTCGGCTGGACAGTGCTTGAGTGCGACGGCCACGACCTGGAGGCTCTCGACTTCTGCATAAACGTCGCCGACGGCGCTGTCGGCGCTCCCACCGTTATCATCGCAAACACCGTCAAAGGCAAGGGCGTTTCCTTCATGGAGGGCAAGAGCGCATGGCACGGTAAGGCGATAGACGACGAAAGCTTCGCAAAAGCGATGGAGGAACTGGGAGGTGCGGTCAATGCCTAAGCAGATAAGAGAAATTTACGGTTCGGTGCTCGCAGAGCTGGGTGAGACCAACAAGGACATTGTCGTTCTCGACGCAGATCTTTCCGGCTCGACAAAGAGCGCAATGTTCGGCAAGGCTCATCCCGAACGCTTTTTCAACATGGGCATCGCAGAGCAGAACATGGTCGCCACGGCCGCCGGTATGGCGACCTGCGGCAAGATCCCGTTTGTAAACACCTTCACGGTGTTCCTGACCTCGCTGGGTCTGCTCTCGGCGCGTGATCAGATATGCTACGCAAACCTCAACGTCAAATTCGGCGGTGCATACTGCGGCATGTCCGACGCGCTCGACGGCGCAAGTCATCATGCGACCGAGGATATCGCCTTCATGCGCGCGCTGCCGAACATGAAGGTCATCGCTCCGGCAGACGCTGCCGCCGCCCGCTGGGCGACGAAGTACGCCGTGGAAAACTACGGTCCCATGTACCTGCGTCTGAGCCGCGAGGTATACCCCGACCTGTACGATGAGAACATGGAATTTGAGCTCGGCAGGGGCGCAATAGTCCGTGACGGCAAGGATGTCACCGTCATCGCCTGCGGCATCATGGTGCACAAGGCTATCGAAGCGGCAGACATTCTCTCTGAGCGAGGCATTTCCGTTCGCGTTGTCGACATGTATTCCATTAAGCCCATCGACCGCGAGCTCATAAAGCAGTGCGCGGAGGAGACCGGTGCCATCGTCTGCGCCGAGGAGCACAATGTCCACGGCGGTCTCGGCTCGGCGGTTTCCGAGGTGCTCGCTTACTTCGGCTGCGGCGTTCCGACCGAGTTTGTCGGCATTCAGGACACCTTCACCGAATCCGCTCCCTATAAAGAGCTTCTCGCCAAGTACGGCGTTGACGCAAACGGCGTTATCGCAGGCATCGAGAAGGTTCTCGAAAGAAAATAAAATTTGCCGGCAAAAGGCCGGATAAAGAGGCGCAATATGAACAGCTTTTTTGCTCCCGGAAGAACAGAGCTTGCCGGAAACCACACAGATCATCAAAAGGGGCGAGTCCTCGCCTCGGCAGTCGACAAGGGCATCCGTGCGCGTGTCGAACCGAATTTTGATAATGTTGCACGCATACGCTCGGCAGGCTTCCCGGATATGAATATAAACCTGCTGGATCTCGATGTGCACCCGGAGGAATTCGGCTCCTCTGCGGCACTCGTGCGCGGCGTTGCCGCCGCCATGTATGATATCGGCGCAAGCTTCGGCGGCTTTGACGCAACGCTTGAAAGCGAGCTTTCCGCAGGCTCGGGGCTCAGCTCATCTGCGGCGTTCGCAGTGCTCATGTGCAGGATATTTAACGGTCTGTATAACAACTCCGAGCTTGAGGCTCAGGGGATAGCCCGCGTTGCTCAGCAGGCGGAAAACCTGCATTTCGGCAAGCCCTGCGGGCTTATGGATCAGCTTGCCTGCGCATTGGGCAAGGCCGTATATATTGACTTTCTGACCGGCGAGGTCATCCCCGTGAACGCGGACTTTTCGCGCATGGGGCTGACCCTGTGCCTTACCGACACCGGCGGCAGCCACGCCGGGCTTGACACGAGCTACGCGCGCATCCCGGCGGATATGCGCTATATTGCAAGCTTCTTCGGCAAGGAGCTTTTGGGCGAGGTCAATCCCGCGGAGTTCTACGCAAAAAAGTGGGACACTGCCGACCGTCCAGTTCGGCGCGCGAAGCATTTTTTCGACGAAAACGCCCGCGTTCCCATGATGCGTGACGCGCTCATAGCCGGCAATGCGAAGGAGTACATGCGCCTTATGAACGAATCCGGCCGCTCGTCGGAAGATCTTTTAAACAACATCGTAACGAGCGCCACCGACGACCGCAAGCTTGAGACGGGACTGTTCCTCAGCCGCAGACTGCTTGACGGCATCGGCGCATGGCGCGTCCACGGCGGCGGCTTTGCCGGCTGTGTACAGGCGCTCATGCCGACGGACTACTTCCCCACGTACAAGTCTGAAATGGAGGCCGCTTTTGGCGGCGGCTCATGCCGTGAGCTGAAGCTGGGTTAAACTATGAACATTTTCGATTCGCTTTCCACGATAAAGCTCGGTGACATTTCGGTAAGCTCGATAATCTCGGCACTCATCGTCTATATCATCTGCTATATCGCAATAAAGATACTTTGCAAGGCGTTTGAGAAGATACTCGATTCGAGCCGTCACATCGACGCAAGCCTGAAATCGTTTTTCCGCAGCGCGATAAAGACCGCGCTTTGGGTCATTGCCACTATCATTATCGCGGGCACACTCGGCATACCGGTGACGAGTCTTGTCGCGGTACTGTCGGTTGCGGGCGTTGCTCTGTCGCTTGCCCTGCAGGGGCTTTTGTCAAACCTTTTTTCCGGCATAACACTGCTGACGACGCATCCGTTCAAGGTCGGCGATTATGTAGAGATAAGCGGACAAAGCGGCACGGTAAAGAGCATCGGCCTGTTTTACACCGGACTTGCAACCGTCGATAACCGAATGATCTACGCGCCGAACGGCAGCGTGACCTCCGGGCAGATAGTGAACTACTCCGCAGAGGATGTGCGAAGGGTCATCATCTCCGTTACGGCGTCATACGACAGCGCGACGGAGGATGTTCGCGCAGCCTGCCTCGACGCGATAGCGATGATCGACAGGGTGCTCTCCGATCCTCCCCCGTTCGTCGCCATTGCAAGCTACGGCAACAGCTCAATAGAATACACTGTGCGAGCCTGGTGCAGGACGGAGGACTATTGGGATGTGTACTTCGCGCTGAACGAAAACCTGCGCAGCTGCTTTGATAAGCACAAGGTTGAAATGTGCTACGATCATTTAAACGTGCATCTCGTAAACGACAAATAGCAAAAAACAGCTTCCTTTGGAAGCTGTTTTTTCATTTGTTGAGTATTTCCATGAGCTCTCCCCACAGCTCCACGATGCGAAAGCGCAGATCGTAGCCGTCGGTCTCGGTAATAAGGCCGCGCTCAGACTCGCTCATGGCATCGAGCGCCTTATTCTGCTCGGCAGCCGATACGCACAGCGGAGGAAACACAACGCACCACCAGTTATGTCCCTTTCCCTCGCCGAGGATGACACGCAGGGACCTATACTGCCCCGCCGGGAGAGAAAAGCTTTCATACTCGCGCGTGGGGTAATACTCCTGCCCAAGCATTACGCGCACTTTTCGCCCCTCGGCGCAGGCCTCAGCCGCTGCCTTTATGTTCGGAAGCTCCTCGCTTATTATCCTCTGAGCCTCCTCGGAGCTGCCGGCCTTATCCAGCACCGGGGTGAGATACCGGAGCACATTATCGCGCACACGCAGCTTAAGCTCCTGCTCGCCCGATTCATCCGAGGCCGCTATAACGTGCAGCCGGACAAGCGATGAGCTTATATCCTGCTGCCGTCCCTGCGCCCATGCGCCGACGCACAGCGATACGCACAGTGCGCACAGCGCCGCGAGCTCCCATACTCTCAACTTATATTCCTTCATGAAAAACCGCCTTTACTATGTAATCACGATCGCAATTACAGTATCGGCGGTATTTTTAAGTTTTAAACATCTATTCGCGGCATTATTTCTGCCGACGCGACGCAGCGCCAGTCGCGGCACAGAGCTCCGATCGTTTTTTCCGCAGCCTCGTCATCGTCGTACAGTCCGAACACGGCAGAACCCGTACCGGTCATGACTGCACCCAGCGCTCCGCAGTCGAGCATCGTGCTTTTTATTGCGGCGATCTCATTGTGCCGCCGGTCGGGTACGTCCTCGAAAACATTGTACATTCTCCGCGCGATCTTCGGCAGGTCGCCGTCCCTGAGAAGCTCGATTATCCCCTGCGTATCGGGATGGCATCGCAGCTTAACGTTGTCGAGCCGCCTGAACAGCTCCGGCGTGGAGACGGAAAAATCGGGCTTGCAGACAACGATGACGCACTCGGGCATCGGAGGCAGCGGCGACAGGAGCTCCCCCCTGCCGGAGGCAAGCTGAGTTCCGCCGCAGACGCAGAAGGCCACGTCCGAGCCGATGTGCGCGGCTATCTCCTCGAGCCGGGCGCGGTCGAGCCGAGTTCCGCACAGCTTATTGAGTGCCCGCAGCACTGCCGCCGCGTCGCTCGAGCCGCCCGCCATGCCCGCTCCGACAGGTATGCGCTTTTGCATCTTTATGTGCGCGCCCATATTTTCGATCCCCGTCTCGGCAAAGAACACGTTCGCCGCACGAACGGCGAGGTTGCGCTCATCGCAGGGCACAAATCTGAGATTGCTCTCGGCGCGGCTGGCTCTGCCGGGCGTAAGCGTGACGGCAATATCGTCGCACAGCGTGATGGTCTGCATGACCATGAGCATGTCGTGATAGCCGTCGGGTCGCTTTCCCATGACGTCGAGCGAGATATTTATTTTTGCGTAGGCTTTTTCGTTAATGCAGGTCATTTTTCAAAAAGAATGGACATCAGTGCGACGCCGGCATTGACATACGGGCCCTTTTCGCCGCTTTTTTCGGTGTACGGCAGACCGGCCCTGGTGTCGACGCGGCTGTCATAAAGCATATACGGCACGGGGTCGCCGTCGTGGCCGCGCGTAGAGGTCAGCGTCTTGTGGTCGGACAAAAACAGCAGGCGATAATCCCAGCCGTGCTCGCGCATGGCAGCGTCCAGCGGGCGTATAAGGCGCGTGTCGAGCCAGCCGATGGCCTCGAGCTTACCCTCGAGGTCGCCGTTATGTGTGCACTCGTCGGGAGCCTCGACGTGGACTGCCGCAAAATCGTGAGTTTCAAGTATCTCAAGCGCCGCGGCAAGCTTGTTCTCATAATTTGTGTCCTTCTCGCCGGTAGCGCCTTCCGGGCACACAAAGCTCAGACCCGTGAGCGCTGCTATGCCGTGGCACAGAGGCACAGCGGAGACAACAACGCCGTCGTGGCCTGTCTCGGCCTTGAATTCGGGCAGCTTCACAGCCGTGCCCTCAGCCCAGAACCACACGCCGTTTGCGGGCATTTTGCCCTCGGCGCGGAGCTTTTCGTTCAGCGGGTGATGCTCAAGGATTCGGTTTGCTGCCTCCATGAGCTCGCGCAGTACCGTCGCGTTCTCGCAGCCCGCGGGCAGGATAGCGCCAATCTTCTCACCGAGGTGATCATGCGGCGGAGCAAGGCGGATACCCTTTATATCGGCCTGCGACTGCACGGCGATATGGCGGAATGAGTGACCGAGGTTAACCTTCATCCCCGCTTTTTCGGCAAGGGGCGCAAACTCGGGATCATTAAACAGCGCTGTGACTATCTCGTCGGATACCGCGCCGTCTATGGAGCCGGCAGAGTGCGAGAGAATACGCTTTTCCTCGAAAGGCATATCTCCCTCCTCATAGGTGACCATATTGCAGCGATACGCAACGTCGCCGGCGTTGAGCTTTATGCCCGTCGCCGCAGCCTCGAGCGGAGCACGGCCCGTGTAGTAAAGATTCGGGTCGCAGCCGAAGATGGACATTATCGCCGTGTCGCTCCCTGCGGGCAGTCCGCGCGGAACGTTCAGAACGCTGCCGACCTC
>CAVGIU010000063.1:0-9680 GCA_963629425.1 Oscillospiraceae bacterium | reverse complement strand
ATGTCATAGTTGCCGGAATGAAGACCGCAGATGAAACCCTTGATGAACTCATAAGAGCCGATATCGTAAGAGCCGGCTTCGATAAGACGGGCCTGATAAGGAATATCGAAGGTGAGCTTCTTTTCCTTTTCAATGCAAACGACGTCGCCGTTTTCCATAGCGACAGCCTCACGGACGAGATCGACCAGGCGCTTGGTCTTGCCGCTGCCCTTCAGACCCATGATCAACTTAACCATTTTGTCCACTCTCCTTTTCATTTGTAAGTTGAAGTTTATTCTTTGAGCTTAGATTAACATTTTTATCGGCACAAAGCAAGAGCAAAAGTGTGAATCATGTGCCCGGCTTGCCGAGCATCTTGAACATATTCTTTTTGTAGGCCTCAACGCCGGGCTGATCGAAGGGGTTCACGCCCGACATGTAGCCGGAGATGGCACAGGCAAGCTCGAAGAAGCACACGAGCTCGGCAAAGCCGGCTTCGTCGCGCTTCGGAACGCTTATGCCGATGTTCGGAACGCCGCCGTATATGTGTGCTGCCTTCACGGCGTCGGATGCCGTGCGGCATATATCCGCGTAGTCCTTGCCCGCGAGATAGTTGAGCCCGTCGGGGTCGCCCATCTCGAAGGGAACGGAAACGCTGCTGCGCGCACTTTCAAAGCTCACGACAGTCTCCATCAGCGTGCGCGGGCCGTCCTGTATGTACTGCCCCATCGAGTGCAGATCGGCGGTGAACTCAACGGAAGCCGGGAAGATGCCTATGCCGTTTTTGCCTTCGCTTTCACCGTAAAGCTGCTTCCACCACTCGGCCATGAAGCGGAATGACGGCTCGTAGCAGCCGAGTATCTCTATGCTGCGGCCATGACCGTAAAGGTACTGACGCGCCGCGGCGTACTGCCACGCGGGGTTTTCCGGCGAGCGCAGATCGAGCTCCTTGAATGCGATGATGGCGGAGTTTATGACCGCCTTTATGTCGATACCCGCGACCGCCATCGGCAGCAGACCGACCGCCGACAGAACGCTGTATCTGCCGCCGACATCGTCGGGAACGACGAAGCACTCCCAGCCCTCGGCGTCCGCCAGGGATTTGAGTGCGCCGCGATGTGCGTCGGTTGTTGCGAATATGTGCTTTTTCGCGGCCGAGCCGTACTTTTCCTTCAGCATTTTTCTGAAAACGCGGAAGGCCAGTGCCGGTTCAAGGGTGGTTCCGGATTTGGAGATAACGTTTATGTCGAAATCCATGTCGCCGAGACGGGCGATGATATCACTCAATGCGTCGGGCGAAAGGCCGTTTCCGACGAAGAATATCTTCGGGTCATCCTCTGCGGGAACGGGGCGCAGAAGTTCGATAGCGCCGCGCGCACCGAGGTAAGAGCCGCCTATGCCGATGACTACGAGCGCCTTTGAGCGGCCGCGAATTCGCTGTGCTGCGGCGAGGATAGCCTTGAGCTCGCCGTCGCGGATACGCTGCGGAAGCTCGAGCCAACCGGTAAATTCGCTGCCCGCGCCGGTCTTGTCGACGAGAGTTCTGTGCGCGGCTGCGGCGGCCGCAAAGTCAAGCTCCGCGGGGTCGAAAAAGGCGGAAGTTCCCGATAAATCAACCTTGACCATAATTAGCCCTCCGTGTGGTAAATTTACAATTTCATATTATACACGCAGGATGTGAAAAAGCAAGGATAACATGTCAAAGTGGGGAGGTGCGGGAGTTTTTAGCACACAATTTATGCGGAAGTGGAGCGTTCATCCCGGCCTGACGTAGCTTATGAGAAGCTCGAGCAGCGTCGCGCCGAAGCCTGCGCGGGATACCTCCGCGTCGGAAACGAGCGGAACGGAGTACAGCTCCCGCCCGCCGGAGGAGACGGTGAGCGTTCCTATCTGCTGCCCCTTTGCTACCGGCGCTGTCAGCGTGTCGGGCAGCTCGACCGTATATGTCACTTCGCCGAGACCGCTTTTGGGAACAAGCGCAGCCTCGGCACCGTCATACACGGGCTGCACGCTGTCGGCATTCCCGAGGCTCACGCGAACAGGCGGGAGAACGTCGGGGGATCTGAGCGGCAGCAGTCGATAGTTTGCAAAGCCATAGTTTAAAAGAGCCTTCGCGTCGGAGTTTCGCGCGTCGATGCTGTCTGCGTGCATGATAACGGCGATGTACTCTATCCCGTCTCGCTCGGCAGTCGCCGAAAGGCAGTACATGGCCTTTTCCGTGAAGCCCGTTTTAAGCCCCGTGCAGCCGTCGTAATAGTAAACGAGCTTATTGGTGTTTGAAAGGCCGAACTCGCCGCTGCGGATGGTATCCATCCAAATGGTCGAGTACTGCTTTATCATGTCGTGGCGTATGAGCTCCCGGCTCATGACGGCGATATCGTATGCGCTGGTGTAATGTTCATCGTCGTCAAAAAGACCGGTGCAGTTTTTGAAATTCGTGTCCTTGAGGCTTAGCTCGCGCGCTCTTTCGTTCATGCGTGCAACGAAGGCCTGCTCCGAGCCGCACAGGTGCTCCGCCATTGCGACGGCGCAGTCGTTTGCAGAGACGACGCAGATGCACTTGAGCATCTCACTCACGCTCATCTTTTCGCCCTGCTCGAGGTATACGCAGCTGCCGCCGAAGGACGCAGCGCGCTCTGAGGCAATTACAGTGTCCTCAAGGCTTATGTCGCCGTGCTCTATCGCCTCGACGATCAGCAGCATCGTCATGACCTTCGTAACGCTCGCCGGCGGCAGTCTTTCATGCGAATTTTTTTCGTATATGACCTCGCCTGTCACCTTTTCCGTGAGTATTGCCGACGGTGCTGAGATATCAATCTCGTTATCGCTAAGCGTATTTATCGCGTACACAGGGCTTGTTAGCAAAGCAAGACACAGTGCAGCGCAAATGAGTTTCTTCATAGCTCATCCCTCCGCTGAAATCCTATGCTTGTGCCGCACTCGATATACAAGGTTGCGCGATTATGCTTTATTCGACGAAAAATGAATTTTTTCGCGCTCCGAAGCTGCTTGAAAAACATATTGATTATCAAGGGTTTTAAACATTTTCAACAGAGTTTTCAACATGGATGTGCGGACAATATTCAATAATACGGTTAACATAACAACTTTAACGGCTGTTTTACAACTAAATTATTGACGATGCTTGAAAGAGATAGTAATATAAAATCGAAAACATCGATCAGGGGGTGGCAAATTGAACAGAAAGTATAAATATTCCAGGTATATCGGCTGGGGCGTGACGGCCTTTGCCGTCATAGCGGCCGGAGTTTTGTTCTATTTCGGCATTGACTACATGGGCAACGTTATAGATGCGCTCGGCAAGCTCATGAGCATACTCAGCCCGTTTATATGGGGCCTTGTCATATCGTATCTGCTTATCCCGTCGATGATGCTGTACGAGAAAAAGCTTTTTAAGCCGCTCGTCGCGAAGATAAATAAGAAAAAGCCGCGCATCAAAACCGGAAGCAAGCTTCCGCGTGTGCTGGCGCTCATCCTTGCCGAGATCGTCATGCTGCTCATTATTGCGGCGCTGTTTTACCTCATCGTTCCACAGGTGTATGACAGCATTTCGGCCATTATAACAAACAGCCCTTCGTATTTTGACTCTGCCTACTCTGCCATCGACAATCTTCTCAAGGATTATCCCGAGATAGAGCAGTATGCAACTAAGATATTCGGCAATTTGACCGATGCGCTGACTAAGTGGGCGACCAACACGCTCCTGCCGAGCATGGAAAACGTCGTTACGAACATAACCAGCGGCGTGTTCTATGTTCTAAAAGGACTGTATAACGTCGTCATCGGCATGATCGTTTCCGTGTACATACTTTATAATAAAGAGCCCTTCATCGCGCACTACAGAAAAATACTCTACAGCATCTTTTCCCCCACGCGCGCAAAGCATGTTTTGTCCGCGCTTCGCTTTGCCGATAAGACCTTCATGGGCTTTATAAGCGGCAAGCTTCTTGACAGTGCGATAATAGGCGTTTTGTGCTACATCGGCTGCGCGATACTCAAGATGCCGTATGCGCTGCTGATCTCCGTTATCGTCGGCGTTACGAACGTTATTCCGTTCTTCGGCCCGTTTATCGGCGCTATCCCGTCGGCGCTGCTCGTTTTGCTGGTCGATCCGAAAATGTGCCTGTGGTTTATCATTTTCGTGTTCGTTCTCCAGCAGCTTGACGGCAATGTCATCGGCCCGAAGATACTCGGCACCTCCATCGGCATAAACGGCTTTTGGGTGCTGTTTTCCATCGTTATTTTCGGCGGCATCTTCGGCTTTTGGGGCATGCTGCTGGGCGTTCCGGCCTTTGTTATCATTTACACCGCGCTTGAGATGATCGTAAACCGCAAGCTGACAAAGCACGATCTGCCGACCGATGCCGCGGCGTATATGAACCTTGACTACATAGACCCCGAAACGCTTGAACTCGTTCCGCGGCGCAAGGTAAAGGCGGAGAAAAAAACTGACGAAAAGAAAGAATAAAAAACAAAGGCTGCATCGTCAATGATGCAGCCTTGAAATTTGACCTTTATCTGTGTGCCAGCGTATCGTGCGCGCGCTTTAGAGACGCACACAGGGCGAGAACGTCATCCTCGCAGCTCAAGCGCGAAAAGCTTATTCTTATCGCGCCGTCGATGACCTGCGCGGGGAGACGCATTGCCTCAAGCACATGGCTGCGTCCGCCCTTTTTGCAGGCAGAGGAGCGCGAAACGTATATGCCCTCGGCCTCAAGGAAGTTCATCAGTACCTCGCTGCGCCAGCCGGGGAGCGATACGCTCAGAATATGCGGAGCTCCGCCGCCTATGATAAGTGCCTCGGGGATATCGGCGCATATTGTGTCCATGGCGAGCCTGCGCAGAGAGGACATCTTTTCGCAGTTATCCTTCATGCCGGAAAAGGCTATCTCGGCCGCTTTGCCGAAGGCCGCTATCTGCGGCATGGCCTCGGTGCCTGCGCGCATGCCGCTCTCCTGCGCGCCGCCGCGAATGAGGGGCTTGATTTTGACCCCTGTTTTGATATACAATGCGCCTATGCCCTTCGGCGCGTGGATCTTATGGCCGCTTATGCTGATCATGTCCGCGCCGAGCTTTTTTGCGGAAAAGGGCACCTTCATAAAGCCCTGAACGGCGTCGGTGTGCAAAAGCGCCTTCGAGCCTGCGGCCTTGAGCATTTTCGCTATTGCCGCGATGTCGGTCACGCCGCCGGTCTCGTTGTTCACCATCATGAGCGTTACGAGAATAGTATCCTCGCGCAGCGCGGCCTTTACGGCGTCCACGGAGATAGAGCCGTCCTTTTCGGGGGAAAGATAAGTCACCTCGAAGCCGCGGCTTTCGAGATCCTCGAGCGTTTTGCGCACGGCGTCGTGCTCAACGGCGGAGGAGATGATGTGCTTTCCTTGTCTGGCTAAGCTCTCCGCGCCTTTTGTTATCGCCCAGACATCGCTTTCCGAGCCGCAGGAGGTGAAGTACACTTCCTGTGCCGAGCAGCCGAGCGCCGATGCTATCTGAGAGCGTGCAGTGTCGAGATATGTCTTCGCCTCGCGTCCCTTCGTGTGCGTCGAGCTGGGGTTTCCATAGCACTCGGTCATGACCTTATACGCAATATCGGCGGCTTCGGCGCACACGCGCGTCGTCGCCGCGTTATCAAGATAAACTTCCATATTCATATACTCCTCAGGAGATGATTTCATTGAAATACATTATATACACTCTCGGCTGCAAGGTCAACCAGTATGAGACGCAGGCGATAGAAGCTCTGCTCGTTTCGCGTGGGCATAAACCCTGCCGTGAGGGCGAGATCGCCGATGCCGTCATCGTCAATACCTGCGCCGTCACCGCCGAGGCCGGGCGTAAATCGCGTCAGGCTATCCACCGCCTGAAAGAAGAAAATCCCGGCGCAGTCGCGGCGGTCCTCGGCTGCTATTCTCAGCTGAGCCCCGACTCTGTGCAGAAGCTCGGCGCGGATATAGTTTACGGTACGGCCGACAGGTTAAAGCTCGTTGATGCCGTTGAAAAGGCCGTATCTACAGGTGAGGGCGAACGGATGCTCGATAAGCCCTTTGAGCGCCGCGTTTTTGAAGAGCTCCCCGCCGGAGCGGTTTCCGGCCACACGAGGGCGCTCTTGAAGATACAGGACGGCTGCGTAAACTTCTGCTCCTACTGTATAATCCCGTATACGCGAGGCAGAGTGCGCAGTCTGCCGGTGGAGACTGCGGTGCAGCAGGCCGCAGAGCTTGACAGGAAGGGTTACAGGGAGCTCGTCATAACCGGTATCGAGATCGCGTCCTACGGCGTCGATCTTCCCGGAAAGCCCGGCCTTGCCGACGTCGTGTGCGCCATAGCTGAGGCAGCGCCGCACATGCGTCTGCGCCTGGGCTCGATTGAGCCGAGCGTCATAACGGAAGAGTTCTGTGAAAAGATCGCCGCCTGCGGCAGCGTGTGCCGACATTTCCACCTTTCGCTGCAATCCGGCTGCGACGCGACGCTCAAGGCCATGAACCGCAAGTACGACACCGCGCGCTTTTACGAGGCGATGCAGCTCCTGCGCCGCCATTTTCCCGACTGCGGTATGACCTGCGACGTTATCGTCGGCTTTCCCGGCGAGACGGATCAGCATCAGGAGGAGACGCTCGCCTTTCTCAAAAAAGCGCAGTTTTCCGATGCGCATATCTTCCCGTATTCGCGCCGTCCGGGCACTCCGGCCGATAAAATGGACGGGCAGATAGACCGCGCAACCAAGGCAAAGCGCTCAAAGCAGGCGCGCGTCGTCGTCGCCGAAACGCGCCGTGTCTTTCTTGAGAGCATGATCGGCAAAACGCTGCCTGTTTTGTTCGAAACACAGGAGGGTGAGTGCTGGCGGGGACACAGCGACAATTACCTCGAGGTCAGTGCCCCGGGTGAAAACCTGCGCGGAACAGTACATAATGTCAGGATAAATGAGATTTCGGACGGTATTTTAGTCGGAAATGTCATTTGACATGCGGCCGGTAAATAACTATAATTTTAACAAATGCAAAAAACCGTACAGGAGGTGCTCATTGTGTCAAGAGAAAAGGTCTATAATTTTTCGGCCGGTCCGTCGATGATGCCGGAATCGGTCCTCAAAAAGGCCGGAAGCGAGATAGAAGATTATAAGGGCAGCGGCATGTCCGTCATGGAGATGAGCCACCGAAGTTCACTGTTCGGCGAAATTTTTGCGGAAACAAAAAGTAAGCTCAAGGCGGCGCTCAATGTGCCCGACAGTCATGAGATACTGTTGTTGCAGGGCGGTGCGACGCTCCAGTTCGCGGCGATACCGCTCAACTTAATGGGCGAGAGTAAATGCGCAGACTACGCCGTGACGGGTAATTTTTCGTCCCTTGCGGCGAAGGAAGCCGAAAAGTACGGAAAGGTCTGCATCGCATGTGACAGCTCCGACAGAGGACACAGCTACATTCCCTCTGATCTGAGCCTGAGTGATAAGTCAAGCTATTTTTACTACTGCGCAAATAACACCATTTACGGCACCGAGTGGCAGTCTGTTCCCGATACGAAGGGCAAAACGATAGTCTGCGATATGTCCTCGGATATCCTTTCAAAGCCCGTGGATGTTTCCCGCTTCGGACTCATATATGCCGGAGCACAGAAAAATATGGCTCCCGCCGGGCTTACGGTCGTTATCGTCGATAAAGCCCTCGCCGGGCGGCAGATGGATATCTGCCCATCGGTTATGAGCTATGAAACGCTCATAAAAAAGGATTCCATGCTCAACACTCCGCCCTGCTGGTGTATTTATATGCTCGGACTTATGCTTGACTGGCTCGACGGGATCGGCGGCGTAAGAGCCATGGAGGAAATTAAAAAAGAGCGCGCGCAGATCATCTACGACGTGCTCGATAACAGTAAGATCTATATCCCCCATGCAGAGCCGGGTTCGCGCAGCGACATGAACGTGACCTTCCGCACAGGTTCGGAGGAGCTGGATGCGCAGTTTGTAAAGGGTGCCGCGGCCGAGGGACTATTGAATCTCAAGGGTCACAGGCTCACCGGAGGTATGCGCGCGTCGCTGTATAACGCCATGCCCATGGAGGGCGCCCGCGCGCTCGCCGAATACATGAAAAAATTCGAGGTAGAACACAATGTTTAATATTAAAACGATAAATAAAATTTCGCCCGTCGGCCTTGATAGGCTCAAGGACAAAGGCTGCAATGTCGGCGGGGATATCGCCTCGCCCGACGGCATAATCGTCCGCAGCGCGGACATGCATGATTATGAAGTAAACCCCGAGCTCCTCGGCGTTGCGCGCGCCGGAGCGGGCTATAACAATATCCCGATCGACAAATACGCCGAGATGGGCGTTGTCGTGTTCAACAGCCCCGGCGCGAACGCGGAGGCGGTCAAGGAACAGACCGTGTGCTCGATGGTCATGGCCTCGCGTGATGTTATCGGCAGCATCGAGTGGGTAAAGAGCATTGCCGGCGAGGGCGATAAGATCCCCACGCTCGTGGAAAAGGGAAAATCCAATTTCGCAGGTCCCGAGCTCATGGGCAAGACCGTCGGTGTCCTCGGCCTGGGCGCTACGGGCGCACTGGTCGCAAATGCCTGCCTTGCGCTGGATATGAACGTCATAGGCTATGATCCGTTCATGTCCGTCGATGCTGCGTGGCGGCTCTCGCGTGACGTTGTCAGAGCCGACGATATAAATGAGATATTCCGCAGCTGCGACTATATAAGCATTAACATCCCCTATAACGAGGATACCCACCATATGCTTGACGCGAAGGCATTTGCCGCCATGCGCGACGGCGTGAGGATCATTAACGAGTCCCGCGCCGAGGTCGTTGACGACGACGCGATGCTCGCCGCTCTCGAATCCGGGAAAGTTGCAAAATATGTTACCGATTTCCCCAACGAGAAGATACTCGGCGGCAAAAACGTCATCGCCCTGCCGCACCTGGGCGCGTGCACGCCCGAGAGCGAGGACCGCTGCGCCGAGATGGCAGCAAAGCAGCTTTACGAGTACCTTAAAAACGGAAACATCACAAACTCCGTGAACCTGCCGTCGGCAAAGCTCGAGCGCATGGGCGTCTGCCGTCTGTGCGTCATCCACCACAACGTGCCCGGCATGATAAACCGTATCCTCGACCTGATAACGAAGAAAAATATAAACGTCGAGCACATGATAAACAAGCCCCGCGGGAAGTACGCCTACACGATCATCGACCTTAACGACGAGATCCGGGATGACACGGCGAACACCATCCGCGCGATGGACGATGTGCTCCGCGTGAGAGTCCTGTTTTGATAACGGAATGAAAAGCATTAAAAAAGCTCCCCGATAGGGGAGCTTTTCTTAGTTCAGTTTAATTATTTTTTCAGACCGCGAGCCTTAATGTAGCTCATAATGGTCTCAACGGTGCCTTCGACACCGAGCTTGGAGCTGTTGATGCACAGATCATAGTTCTGTGCGTCGCCCCAGATCTGATCGCTGTAGTACTTATAGAAGCTGGAACGATCCTTGTCGACTTCCTTGATCTTTTTGCGGGCCTGAGCCTCGTCAAGACCCTGGCGCTGCTTGATGCAATTGATGCGCGCATCCATATCTCCGAGGATAAATACACTGACAACGTCGTCTCTGTCATTGAGGACGTAATCTGCGCAGCGGCCGACGAAAATGCAGTCTTCCTTGGATGCGATTTCGCGGATCGCGTCGAAC
>CAVGIU010000062.1:6597-9769 GCA_963629425.1 Oscillospiraceae bacterium | reverse complement strand
ATAATAATCAAAGCAAGGAATCTGCAAAGAAAACAAGAGTAATAAGAGGAGGAACTGACCATGAAATGCCCTCGCTGCGGACATGAAATGACCCTCGATACCCACCGCAAGTACGCTCTGAACATGTGCTACGAATGTGGTTACATCGAAGGCAGACTCAATGACGGCCCCGGTGCCGGTGCAAGCAACTACGCTCGTCTGAGAGCTATGAACTTCAATGAGGCTGTCGCCTTTATCTCCGGCGGTCTCGGCATCGAAGAGAGCAAGGTTGCCGACTGGCTCGACAACAAGGAATAATCCAAACGCAGACAGCACCTCGGATATGCTTCCGAGGTGCTGTTTTTGCTTTAAGCATCCGATTTCGCATCGCTGTTTCCTTTAGTTTGGCACTGCATGCCTGTGTTGTCGATCATATAGTCTCCCGTCAGCAGTATCTGAGATACGGGCACGATCTTATATCCGTCGGCGATGAGGCCTTCGATTATGCCGGGCAGAGCCTCGGGTGTGTTCTCGGCGGCGTTGTGAAACAGTACGATGCTGCCGGACTTTACGTTCTTGAGAACACGGTCGGATATATCACTTGCGGATATGCCCTTCCAGTCGAGGCTGTCGACATCCCACTGTATAGCGCTCATGCCCATGGAGTTCACGGTGCTGATGACCGTGTCGTTATACTCACCGTAGGGGCAGCGGAACAGCGTGGGCTCCGTGCCGGTTATGTTCTTTATCTTCTCATTTGAAGCCGAGATATTCGACTTTATCTCGGCTGCCGAAAGCTGCGCAAAGTGTGCGTGATCGTCCGAGTGACTCATGACCTCGTTTCCCGCGTCGCTGAGCGCCTTGACGGACTCGGGGTATTTATCGACCCACCGTCCTACAACGAAGAATGTCGCGTGTATGTTATACTTATTGAGAATATCTATGAGCTCCTGCGTATCCTCGTTGCCCCAGGCCGCATCGAAGGACAGCGCCACTGTTTTATCGTCACGCTGAACGCAGTAGATCGGAAGCTGCCTGTCGGAGGCCGAAACGCCGACCACCGCCGGACTGTTCGTTGTCCAGAATATCACTGCCGTGAGCACCACAAGCGCGACTGCCGACGCTGCCGCCTTGCGATTTTTGATTTTACCTAATAGTTTTTTCAAAAAAGATCCCTCCCGTAAGGCTTTGTACATTACTATGCCTGTTCGGGAGGGATTAGAATACTTTATTCAGCCGAATATCCACTGATACGTTACGCCGAAGGCCTCACGGAGAAAGTAATTCAGCATAATGGGCACATAGGTCGTGTGAGCAGCCACGGAGCCGACACTGACGTCAAGTGACTGTGCCAGCAGCTTTGCCCTGTATATGTGGTATTCGCTTGTGACGACGGCGGTGCTGTCATTTGGGTCGCCGCCGCGTGAGCGGATGATATCGAAGCTGTACTCGAGATTTTCAATCGTCGAGGTCGCCTTATTCTCCAATATGATGCGGCTTTTGTCAATGCCGTTTTCTATAAGCCACGCCGACATGGCCTCGGCCTCGCTTATGTTTTCATCATTCCCCTGACCGCCGCTTACTATCGCGACGGTGCCCGGGTGCTCCTGCATATAATCGCGTGCCGCTCGCACGCGCTCAACGAGCGAAAGCGAGGGGGTATCACCGTGCACAGCAGCGCCAAGGACGATTATGTAGTCATATTCCCTGTCCCCGTCGCCGGAGGCCGCGCCGACTATCGGGACTTCGACGGCAATGAGATACATAAGGCCTATCGCCGTAAGTGCGCACACCATGCGCTTTATCCACACTTTCGGGCAAAAGCGCATTATCGCGACGAGCGCCGCCGCAAGAAACAGCGCATAGGCGATATAGCCGACACCGGTGAAGAAAAAGCGCAGTATGAGTCCAACGAGTGCCAGCACTCCGGGCAAGATGAGCTTTTTATTCATCAGCCAGCGCCTCCCACTCATCGTACTTTTCAAGGAGCTTTTCGTTGAGCTCCTCCTTCTGCGTACTAAGCTCCATGAGCTTTTGATAATCGCTCGCGTTTTCCTGCTCAAGCGCCTCTATCTCGCCTATCTGCTTTTCCAGCGCCGCGATCTCGCGCTCGAGCTTCGCCAGGCGCTTTTCTTTATTCGGAGACGACTTCTTAGCGGGTTTCCCGGGTTTTGAAGCCTTCGCCTCGGCTTTGGCCGCGCGCGTAAAGATCTCTTGGCGCTTGAGATACTCTCGCATCTGCTCGTATGTTCCGCGATAATCGAGAAGCTTTCCGCCGTCGAGATACCAAATGCGCGTCGCAAATTTTTCGATGAAATAGCGGTCGTGTGAAACGAACAGCAGCGCCTCGGAGTAGTCCGACACGGCGTCCTCCATCCACTCGCGGCTGGCGATATCCAAATGGTTGGTCGGTTCGTCGAGGATGAGCAGATTTATGTCGCTGCCCATGAGCATACACAGCCTGAGTCTGCTTTTTTCGCCGCCGGAAAGAGCCCCGACCGGTGTGAACACATCCTCACCTCGGAAACCGAAGGCTGCCAGTCTGTCGCGTGCCTCCTGCGGAGAGCAGCGGCAGTCATACAGCATCGTGTCAAGAAGTGAGCGCTCCTCATTTGAAAAATGTATTATCTGCGGCAGGTACGCCGGACGCACAGAGGGACCGAATTTTATATATCCCTCATCGGGCAGCTCCTGCTGCATTATCATTTTTACGAGCGTACTCTTCCCCGTTCCGTTGTCGCCGATGAGCGCTATGCGCTCTTCGCCGGAAACTGTGAGCTCAAGGCCGTCAAAAAGGTTTTTCTTTCCAAAGGCCTTGGACACCTTATGGCACACAAGCACCTCGTCGGCGTGAAAATCAGCCGACGAAAACTTCGCCGAGAGCTTTTTCGCCTCGGTCGGCTTTGCGGTCTGCTCCAGCTTTGCTATGCGCTTTTCCATCGAAAACGCGCGCTTATGCAGCTTATCGTTGCCCATAAACGCCCACAAATGCATCTGCTCCGCGGCGCGGGTGAGCTGCTCTATCTTAGCCTGATCCTTTTCGTATTTTCTGAGCTTTTCCTCAAAGCGCTTCTGCCGCTCGACGGTATAAAAACTGTATCCTCCGCTGTAAAACTCGGCCTTGCCGTCGCTTATCTCAATGCAGCGCTGAGCTATCTTGTCGATAAAATATCGGTCGTGGCTTATTAAAAGC
>CAVGIU010000062.1:0-6587 GCA_963629425.1 Oscillospiraceae bacterium | reverse complement strand
TAATCCTCGAGCCATTCGGTCGCGCGAAGATCGAGGTGGTTTGTCGGCTCGTCGAGAAGCAGTATGTCGGTCTTCTCGAGGATCAGTCGGGCGAGGTTCACTCTCGTCCGCTCGCCGCCGGAGAGCAGATCGAACGGCTGTTCGCGCATGCTCTGCGGAATATCAAGTCCGTTTGCCACACGATTGCGGTCGGTGTCCATATCATAACCGCCGAGGCGGGCAAAATCGGCTGAGAGCCTGTCATATTCCGAAAGTAGCTTTTCCGACTGGTCCGTCTCCATTCTTTTTGCAAGCTCGGCGAGGCGCGCGCCTATGGCGTACAGCTCACGGTGCGCGTCCTTCAGGACGTCCTCGGTTGTCCAGCCGTCGGGATAGACCGGGATCTGAGATATGAGTCCGAGGCGCTTGCCGGAGGCTATCGCCACCGCGCCCTCATCGCAGTCTATCTCGCCCGTTAAAATGCGAAACAGCGTCGTTTTTCCGCACCCGTTGTGCCCGAGAATGCCGACGCGCTCACCTTCGGCAATGTCGAAGCTGAGCCCGTCAAGTATGTTTTTACCCAATTCAAAGGACTTCACAAGTCCGTTGACGGATATGTCTGTCATTGTGTTTCTCCCTGTGTTACTTACTCACCGCCGCCTGCAGTACGGTATTTATAACTCCGCCGGCTGCTCCGAGTCCGCTGCCGCCGTTTTCGACGATGCAGGCAAAGGCATAGGGGTGCTCTTCATCGTTTAAGAAGCCGATGAACCAGCCGTGCGCGGCCTTGCCGTCGCCGACCTCGGCCGTGCCGGTCTTGGCGGATATATTAAGCCCCGGGAAGCGATCCTGCCCGTAGTGATAAACGACGTTGTAGTTCATCATCGACGCCACCTTCTGCGCCGTGTCGGCGGAGAGAAGCTGCGTTGTTTTGTTCGACCGGCCGAGAAGCGAGGGCTCAACGACCGTGCCGCCGTTTGCGTAAGCGCCCGCAAGGCGCATCATGGCGTAGGGGCACACGAGGTCGTTATACTGGCCAATGCCCGACCATGCCATGGACGCGCTCATGGAACTGTCCTTATCATAATTTCCGGCCTGAGTTGATATGCTGTCAAGCTTAAGCGAGGTCGTTATGCCGAGTTTTTCGGCATACTGCGCGATGATATCCGGGCCGAGCTCAAGAGATATCTCGGCAAAGGCGCAGTTGCAGGAGTTTGAAAGCGCCTGCTCTATGGTCTGCTGGCCGTGGACACCCGTGCAGTTTATCTTAACGCCCTTCACGTCTACCGAGCCTGCGCAGGTGAAGCTGCGGTGATAGAGATCATCGATATTTTCAATGGCCGCTGTGAGCGTTACGAGCTTGAACACCGAGCCCGGCGTGAATGCCGCGCTTATGCAGCGGTTTATATACGCGCCGTCCGGCAGCGTCTCCGGCGGATTAAGCGGGTCTATCGACGGTGACGACACCATGCACAGCACCTCGCCCGTTTTATAGTTATAGACTATAACGGCGCCGCTGCGGCCGTTTAATGCCTCGTAGGCCTTCAGGTTTAAGTCGGCATCAATGGTGAGCTGAAGGTTTACGTCCTCCTGTTCCTCGATGCCGGTTATCAGATTAAAGCCAGAGAGCTTACTCTTAAAGGAGCTGAGCGCACCCGTGCCGACATTGCCGGTGTAGTCGCCGGTGACGTGGTAGCAGGCGATGCGCGTATTCGCGTTTTCCGCATAGCTTTTTTCGCCGCCGCCCATTTGAGCCAAAAGTGTACCGTTGCGGTCTGTCAGCGTATACTTGCTGCCGGAGGTGGACTCGTCAAAATAAAGTGCCCAGTTCTCGCCGTCTTTTATATAGCGTCCTACATACACAGCCAGTCCGATGACGATCAGAAATGCCATCAGCAGCGCGGAAAAGGCTCGAAGAGATACTTTTTTCATGCCGTTTCCTCCCCTTGCTCGGCGCTTTCGCGCTGCCGCTTTTTAGTCTTTGCCTCCGGCGGACGCACGACGAAGCTTGCGCCCTTGCGCGTATCGCCGGCCTTTATAAACGCCAAAAGCATCCAGCAGGCCAGTACCGACGTGCCGCCGCGCGATACGAAGGGGAACGTTACGCCCGTGAACGGCAGGATATCGACCGAGCCGAACACGTTGAGCGCGACCTGCACCATGAACATGCTCGCCGTCGCGCAGGCGGCTATGGAATAATACGCGCTGCGGCCGTGGCCGGAGTTGCGCACGGCGAAAAACGTGAGCGCCAGTATTGCGAGCACGGCACAGATCGCGATAATGAGCCCAAGCTCCTCGCACATGACGCCGAACACAGTGTCCGTATTTCCGGCAAAGGTGCCCTTGAGCCAACCGTTGCCCGCACCCTTTCCGAAAAGTCCGCCGGACGCGCCGGCCGAAAGTGCGTGAGTCTGCTGATAGCCGCCGTCCCAAATGTTCTCCGCGTCCCAAATATGTCCCCAAGTCGCAAAGCGACGTGCAACGTGTGCTTTCATTTTAAGCATAAGGAAGCCCGCCATGCCCGCTCCCGTCACAGCAAGGGCAACGGTCGCTATCGAGCCTGAGCGCATGAAGGATATGACAAGGAATGTAGTGAAGAATATCAGTGCCGTGCCGAAATCGCTGCTGAAGGCCAGGCATATGACGCACAGCGCAGAAAACGCTATGAAAAGGATAAGGTTTTTTGTGCTGAACAGCCTGTCGAGCGTAGCGGCGCCGACATAGATAAACGCGACCTTTACAAATTCAGAGGGCTGAACGGACAGCGTTCCTATGCGTATCCAGTTCTTCGCACCGTACTGCTCGGTTCCGAGGACCAAAACTGCGGTGAGAACGAGCACGGACAGTATCGCAAGCGGCAGGCGCATGGTCTTCGTTCTGTCAAGATCACGCAGCCACCAGCCGAGGGCAAAAAACGCAACAACGCCCGCAAAGACGATTATTATCTGCCTGAACATCTCCTCCGGCACGGACGAGGCTATAACCGAAAGGCCGATAGACGACAGGAAAAACGCCAGTGTTTCGACCTCAAAGCCCGTGCGTCGTATGCTGCGCATGGCAAAATAACAGAACCATTCGAGCAGCACGAGCAGCACAAATCCGAGCAGTATTCCCGCGGCATATTCGCTGTCAGCCGTGCAGAGATGCTCGAGCAGGAGTATAGCCTGAAATACTGTCAGGAAAAACAGCGTCACCGCCGGGTGGACACGCTTCCAACTCTGCGTTCTGCGCGCCTCGATAGCGCCGCGCTGCTTTTCGCTTATGTCGCGAAAGCGCACGCTGTTACCGGCAAGGTTCAAAACATCGCCGTCGCGCACGACGGTGCCCACACTCTGTACCTTTTCGCCGTTGACCCAAACTCCGCCCTTGGAGAAGATATCGAATATGCGCCACACGCCCTTCGGGCTGCGGATAAGTACCGCGTGCACACGGCTGACCGAGGCATACGGCAGGCATATATCCGCCGACTTCGAGCGGCCGATTAGATTTTCCCAATGGTTTATCAGCGCGACGCCGTCATCTTTATGGATATATCCCCATATCTCCGTCTGTGATTTGTTGCCGAGCATACTGCGCATGCAGCGGACTAGGACAATTATCGCAAACAGCGGAAGTATATATGAAGCTATAGTGACGATCATGTCAGCCAAGCATTTCACCTCTTCTACTCAAAGAATTATTAAATAATAATATCATAAATGTACTGCATTGACAAGCAAGCCGGATTTATTTACAATAGATTCATGAAAATGAAAAGCTCGAAAACATGGATAGTGATATTCGCCGCGTTGCTCATTATATGCTCGGCGGCCTTCTTTCTGCTCAAAGGCAGCGGTGGGCTCGGCACGATAGTCGTCATACGAATCGACGGCGAAATATATGAGAAAATAGACCTCGACACCGTTGCTGTTGCATATGACATGGAAATCGAAACGGAGTTTGGGTATAATAAGCTTCACATAGAGCATGACGGGATAAGCGTCACCGAGGCAGACTGCCGCGATCACATCTGCATGGATCAGGGCAAGGTCAGCAAGTCCGGCGTTCCCATCGTGTGTCTGCCCCACAGGCTCACCATTGAGATCGAGGGGGGCGATATAGATGGCTAAGACGAGAAAACTTGCTCTCATGGCAATGTTCACGGCCGCTTCGCTCATCGTTTTTGTCATTGAAGCGCAGATACCGGCACCGATCCCCGTTCCGGGCGTGAAGCTCGGCCTTGCGAATATCATCACGCTCATCGCAATGGTCATGCTCGGACGGCGCGAGGCGGGGCTTATACTGCTCGTGCGCATTGCCATGGGCAGTGTGTTCACCGGCGGCGTATCGGCATTTATATTCAGCATTGCCGGCGGAGCCTTGGCCTATGCCGTCATGTGCCTGACGCTCAGGCCGTTTTCGGGAAAACTTCTGTGGGTAGTGAGCGTATTCGGTGCCGTGGCGCACAATCTCGGTCAGCTCTGTGCGGCCGTTTTGATAACAAAAACGAGCTCGCTGTTTCTCTATGCGCCCGTTCTTTTGGCCTCGGCCATAGTCACCGGCGTGTTCACGGGACTGGCGGCAATGTATCTTGTGCGCCGACTGGACAAAAGATTTCAGTAGTGTTATTATGTATTCATTAACATTTAATATTAGGAGTATTTTAAAATGAGCGAATGTACACATGACTGTTCGACCTGTCAGGAAAGCTGCAGCGAGCGCGAGACTCAGGATCTGAGCGCGAAGCTCAACCCGGCCGCAAGCGTTAAAAAGGTCATTGCCGTCGTCAGCGGCAAGGGCGGCGTCGGCAAGAGTCTCGTCACCGGCCTCCTTGCAAGCAAAATGCAGAGCCGCGGCTATCAGGCGGCGGTTCTGGACGCGGATGTAACAGGCCCGTCCATCCCCAAATCTTTCGGCATCCACGAGCATGCCCGCGGCACGGGTGAGCTGCTGATCCCCTGCTATTCAGTCAGGGGCACGCAGATCATGTCCGTAAACCTCATCCTTGATAACGAGACCGACCCCGTCGTATGGCGCGGCCCGGTCATCGCGGGCGTCGTTACCCAGTTTTGGAGCGACGTTCTGTGGGATGACGTCGACTACATGTTTGTCGATATGCCTCCCGGAACAGGCGACGTTCCCCTGACTGTTTTCCAGTCGCTGCCCATTGACGGCATTGTCATCGTCACCTCGCCTCAGGAGCTTGTGTCCATGATCGTGGCCAAGGCCGTTAACATGGCAAAGCTCATGAACATTCCCGTGCTTGGCATAGTCGAGAACATGAGCTACTTCAAATGCCCCGAATGCGGCAAGGAGCACGAGATATTCGGTGCAAGCAAGGTCGCGAAGGTCGCCGAGGAGTTCGGCATTAAGCACACCGCGCGTCTGCCCATTGATCCCGTCGTTGCGACGATGGTCGACGCCGGCGAAATTGAAAGTATAAACGCCGACGCTCTTGACGAGCTGGCGGACTTTATAGAAAAAGGAGAAAACACATGATAATCGCAGTTTCTTACAAGGACAACGAGATATTTGAGCACTTCGGCCATGCCGAGATGTTCGCAATCTACAAAACAAACGATGACAATACCGAGATCCTCTCCAAGGAGCTTGTTGAGGTCAAAGAGACCGGCCACCAGGCGGTCGCCGATCTTATGGACAGCCTGCACGTCGACGCGGTCATCGTCGGCAACATCGGCGTTCATGCAAGGGCGGCGCTGGCGACCTACGGCATCGTCGCCTTCGCAGGCTTCTGCGGCAACTCCGACGATGCGGCAGAGCTTCTCATGCGCGGTCAGCTCCCCTTCATCTCCGATGAGGGCGGCGGCTGCGGCAGCGGCGGATGCTCAGGCTGCTCTGGCGGCTGCGGCGACCACAGCCACGAGGACGGCGGCGACTGCGGCTGCGGCGGCAGCTGCGGATGCCACTGATAGGTAAATAAGCGTGAAAAAGCTCAGGTCAAATGACCTGAGCTTTTTGTTATGTCTTGTTATGCTGCGTTACTGTGCTCTGTAGAGGAAGGTGACGACCTGGCCGCGTGTGCAGGTGTCGTTGGGCGCGAATCTGTTATTGCCAACGCCCGATGTTATGCCGTTCTCGACTGCCCAGTTGACAGCGTTGCAGTAGAAGTCCGCTGACTGAACGTCGCTGAAGCTGCTTACGGTGCTCGAACTCGGCGAATTTTCTGCACGGTGCAGGAAGGTCACCACCTGACCGCGGGTGCAGGTATCGTTCGGCGCGAATCTGTTACCGCCCACGCCTGTGGTGATGCCGTTTGCGACGGCCCATTTGACTGCTTCGTAGTAATACTCGCCGGCCTTGACGTCCGTGAAGCTGACATTCGCGCTCACACTCGGCATACCTGCCGCGCGCCACAGGAAGGTCACGACCTGTCCGCGTGTGCACTGTCCGTTCGGGTCAAAGCGATTATTGCCGACACCGGTGGTTATCTCGTTCTCGACCGCCCACTTGACGGCCTTTGCGTAGAACGCATCGGAGGGAACGTCGGTGAAGCCTGTCGGCGTGACAGGAGTCGTAGTATTGGGGTCAGCCGCACCGCAGCGGATGCACTTGCCGTTAGCATAGCTGTGCCCCAGTGCATCGGTATAATTGTCCTTATAGCTGTTGCC
>CAVGIU010000061.1:0-9930 GCA_963629425.1 Oscillospiraceae bacterium | reverse complement strand
AAAATAAATATTTATCTATCTTTTTTTTTGAACATGTGATATAGTGTTAGAAAAAATAATATGGCATACAAGTTGCCATCAGAAAGAGGTAATCCTAATGGCAAGTTCAACAAAAGAAGCCCTGGGCAACGCTTTGAAGAAAATGCTTTCGGTAAAGCCCATCGATAAAATCACCGTAAAAGACCTTGTTGAAGAGTGCGGCGTAAATCGTCAGACCTTCTACTATCATTTTGATGATGTTTATGATCTTCTTGAATGGGTATTCGAGGAGGATACGAACAAGGCACTCCCGCATGAGATACTCTACGATAAATGGCGCGAGAACGTCACGGAGTGGTTCCAGTATCTCATGGATAACCGCACGTTTGTTCTGAACATCTTCAATTCGCAGAATCGCTCTTATCTGCTCAGATATTTCAAGGGCCGCCTGCATTACTGCGTTCACAGCTTTGCCGTCATCTGCGCGGAGGGCAAGAATATCGAATGGTCTGATCTCGAGTTCGTGTGTGAGTTCTACGTTAACGCCGCCATAGGCTGGATATCTCAGTGGTTCGATATGGGAATGCCTCAGCTTGACGCTCATGATACAGAACGCTATATCAAGATCCTTGACGGCAGTACGGAGAATCTGCTGGCGAGATTCCAAAAAGAGTGACCAAACTGAAAATTCGGACTTCCGGACTTGTTCGGAAGTCCTTTTTATGTTGAAAGATAGTAAAATGCGCGGTATAATAATCTATTATGCGCAGTGTCAGGAGTAAGCTGAAATGAAAGATCAGAAAACCAATGTCATGCGTCTTCTCGAGCAGAAGAAGATTAAATATACGCCGCACGAATATCCACATGGTGACGAGGCTGTTGATGGAATCACGGTTGCAGAGATATGCGGTCAGGCCCCCTCACAGGTGTTCAAGACCCTTGTTGCCAGAGGTGTGAGCAAGAGCATATATGTCTTTGACGTCCCGGTGATGTGTGAGCTCGACCTCAAAAAAGCCGCAAAGGCGGCGGGGGAAAAGTCGATAGCAATGGTTCATGTCAGCGAGATAAACGCACTGACCGGCTATATCCGCGGCGGCTGCTCGCCGATAGGAATGAAGAAACAGTATAAAACATTTATAGACATAAGCGCGCAGACTAAGCCGACCGTCATGGTCAGCGCGGGTAAGATAGGCTATCAGGTCGAGCTTGATCCGAACGACCTCGCAAGTCTCGTGCGCGCAAAATTTGCAGACCTGGTAAGTGAGAATGACTGATTATATTAAGATAAAAGGCGCAAGAGCCAATAACCTTAAAAACATTGATATAGAAATACCGCGCAATAAGCTGATTGTTATGACGGGCGTATCCGGCAGCGGCAAATCCAGCCTCGCGTTTGACACGATATATGCCGAGGGGCAGCGCCGCTATGTTGAGAGCCTTTCGTCCTATGCAAGGCAGTTTCTCGGCCAAATGGACAAGCCCGACCTTGATTACATTCAGGGTCTTTCTCCGGCAATATCCATCGATCAGAAGACCGGCTCACGCAACCCGCGCTCGACAGTCGGCACGGTAACGGAGATATATGACTACATGCGCCTGCTGTGGGCGCGCATAGGCAAGCCGCACTGCCCGAAGTGCGGCAAGGAGATTAAGCAGCAGACGATAGATCAGATAATAGACCAGCTCATGCTCCTGCCGGAGGGAACTAAGCTCATGATTCTTGCGCCTGTCGTGCGCGCCCGCAAGGGCGAGTACGTCAAGGTGTTCGAGGACGCCCGCCGCTCGGGCTATGTCCGCGTGCGTGTTGACGGCAGCATGTATGAGCTTTCGGAAGAAATAAAGCTTGATAAGAACAAAAAACACACTATTGAGGTAGTGGTTGACCGAGTTGTAATAAAAGATGGTATCATGCGCCGCTTGGCAGATTCCGTTGAAACGGCGGCCTCGCTCGCAGGAGGGCTCATAATTGCCGATATAGTCAGCGAAAACCGTCAGATATTGTTTTCGCAGAACTATGCCTGTCCCGATTGCGGTATATCCATTGAGGAGCTCACGCCGCGCATGTTCTCATTCAATACACCTTACGGTGCATGCCCCAAGTGTGACGGACTTGGCATGCAGCTTCTCATTGACCCCGATCTCATAATCCCCGACGACAGTCTTAGCATAAACGGCGGCGCTATAAAGGCCACCGGTTGGGGTTCGGGAACGGATTCGATAGCGGCAATGTACTACAATGCCCTTGCCGATAAATACGGATTCACGCTCGATACACCGATATGTAAGCTGCCCGATGGCGTTAAGGATATTCTGCTCTACGGCAGCAAGGGCGAAAAACTCGACCTGAGCTATGAGCGCGAGAGGAAAAACAGCTCCTTTGCGGGTAAATTCTCGCGCCCGTTCGAGGGTATATGCAAAAATCTCGAGCGTCGGTATTTTGAGACTCAGAGCCCGACTATGCGCGCCGAGATCGAAGAGTGCATGTCCGAGGTCATATGTCCCGAGTGCAGCGGCCAGCGGTTGAGAAAGGAAGCACTCGCGGTAACAGTCGGCGGTATAAACATTGCCCGCATGGGCGATATGTCCGTCATAGAGGCGATTGACTTCATCGATGCCCTCGAGTTCAGCGAAAAAGAGCATATCATTGCCGACAGGATAATAAAAGAGATTAAAGCCCGCCTCGGCTTCCTGAAAAACGTCGGCCTTCAGTACCTGAGTCTGTCGCGCGGCGCTGCTACCCTCTCGGGCGGCGAGAGCCAAAGAATCAGGCTTGCAACGCAGATAGGCGCATCGCTCACCGGCGTTCTGTATATCCTCGATGAACCGAGCATAGGCCTGCATCAGCGTGATAATGAGAAGCTTTTAAAAACGCTTATGGATCTGCGCGATCTCGGCAATACGCTCATTGTCGTTGAGCACGACGAGGACACGATGCGCGCAGCCGATTATATTGTCGATATCGGTCCCGGAGCGGGCGTGCACGGCGGTACGGTCGTGGCGGCGGGTTCCGTTGATGATATCTGTGCCTGCCAGGAGTCCCTTACGGGTCAGTATCTCAGCGGTAAACGCAGGATCCCGGTACCATCCGAGCGCAGAAAAACAGACAAAGGATTTATCAGCATCCACGGTGCTGCCGAAAATAATCTGAAGAACACAGATATTGACATACCAAAGGGCGTTATAACATGCGTCACGGGTGTTTCCGGCAGCGGAAAGTCGAGCCTTGTCAATGAGATACTGTATAAGACCCTGGCACTCAAGAAAAACCGCGCCAAGGTGAAGCCCGGCAAATGTGCCGGCATAAGCGGTATCGACGATATCGACAAGGTGATCGATATCGACCAAAGTCCTATCGGCAGAACGCCGCGCTCAAATCCGGCGACGTATACGGGACTGTTTAACGATATCCGCGAGCTGTTTGCTTCGACGGAGGATGCGCGTCTGCGCGGCTATAACTCGGGCCGATTTTCCTTTAATGTCAAGGGAGGAAGATGCGAGGCCTGCAAGGGCGACGGCGTGCAGAAGATAGAGATGCACTTCCTGCCGGATGTATATGTGCCCTGCGACGTCTGCAAGGGTAAGCGCTACAACCGCGAAACGCTTGAGGTGCGATATAAGGGAAAGAACATCAGCGATGTTCTCAACATGACGGTCGAGGAGGCCTGCACGTTCTTTGAAAACCTCCCGAAACTCAAGGCAAAGCTCGATACGCTGTACGAGGTTGGTCTCGGCTACGTTCAGCTCGGCCAGTCGAGCACAACGCTCTCCGGCGGCGAGGCTCAGCGAGTTAAGCTTGCGACCGAGCTTTCGCGCCGCAGCACAGGATCGACGGTGTATATCCTCGACGAGCCCACGACCGGTCTGCATATGGCCGACGTGCATAAGCTCCTGAGTATAATCGACAAGCTTGCTGACGCGGGAAACACTGTTGTCATAATTGAGCACAACCTCGATGTTATAAAAACCGCCGACTATATCATCGACCTCGGCCCCGAGGGCGGCGACGGCGGCGGAACGCTCGTCTTTGCCGGGACTCCCGAGGAATGCGCCGCGTGCGAGGAAAGCTACACCGGGCAGTTTCTCAAAAAGATACTTTAACAATTACGCTCCATCTTCCGTAAAATAATACGGGAGGGGATCACATGACGGTATATATTGCTGCGGGCTTTGCTGCGGCGGCTGTGCTTTGGCTCATTATATGGTCCGTGAAAGGGCTGCTGCTCACACCGGTGAGACTCGGGAAAAACACCGATGCAGACATCGTTCTGCGTATTCGCGGCGCGGAGCCCACGATAGAGTACACATTGCGCAGCCTGATGTGGCTGCGGGAAAACGGAACGCTCCGTGCGGAAATTATAATTTTCGCAAAAGACACAGACGACGAAACCCGAAGCATACTGAGGCGTTTTGCCGCGCAGTACAGATGCGTAAACTTTACAGAGGAATTACTTAACGATGCAGGAATTAAGTGAAATTAACGGAACAGTTGCTGCCGTTATATTCAGAAACGATGAAAACGGCTATGGCGTTGTGAAGCTCGAGCTTGACAACGGCGAGAATGTTACGGCGGTTGGATGCCTGCCGTACATAGCTCCCGGAGAAATGATCTCGGCGGAGGGCTCGTGGATGACCCATGCCCAGCACGGCAGACAGTTTAAGATCGAGCAGTGCAGTCGACTGCTGCCGACCTCGGCCGAGGCTATTTACGAGTATCTTGCGGGAGGCACGGTGCGCGGCGTGGGTCCGGCAACGGCGGCGCTTATTGTCGACCGCTTCGGTGATAAGGCGCTGGACGTTCTCGAAATGCAGCCGGAAAAGCTTGCCGAGATCAAGGGCATCAGCAGCTCCAAGGCAAAGGATATCTGCGCAGGTTTCAAAAAGCAGGCCGGAGTGCGCCGCCTTACGGAATTTCTGTGCTCATACGGCATCCAGCCGATCTTCGCTCTGCGTATGTTTAAGTTCTACGGCAATTCCGCTATCGAAGTCGTGCACGAAAACCCGTACATACTTGCGTCCTCCCACATCGGAGCAAGCTTTGCCGAGGCAGACTCCCTTGCTTTGGCGCTCGGACTCGACGGCGACAGCTTAAATCGCGTCTGCGCTGCCGTTGTGTTTGAGCTCGTGCATAATTCCGGAAACGGACATTGCTTTATTCCGCGCGGAAAGCTCACACTGGCGACCTCGCAGCTTATAGGCGTTGCGCAGGAGCTTGCCGAGGACGCGGTCGATAAGCTTGCCGAGACAGGGGAGATCGTCTGCTGCACAGTTGCGGGACTCGATGCCTGCTACCTGGCTCCGCTTTATGAGGCCGAGACTTACACGGCACGCAGAATTAAAGCAATGTGCAGAGCCAAGTCGGAAAGAAAAGTTGACATAACATCAACCATATCCCGTCTCGAGGCCGCGAATGATATCGAGTATGCCCCAATGCAGCGAGAGGCGATAGCCCTCGCTGCACAGAATCGCATGCTCGTGATAACCGGCGGCCCCGGAACGGGCAAAACGACGATACTCAAGGCGGTACTCGCGCTGTACGACGAGCTTGAGCTCGAAACATACCTTGCCGCTCCGACAGGCCGCGCCGCCAAGCGCATGAGCGAGCTGTGCGGCATGGAGGCATCAACTATCCACCGTATGCTGGGCGCGAAAATGTCCGAGGACGGCGAAACGGTAGTGTTCGGCAAGGACGAAGAGGATAAGCTCGCCTGCGACGCGCTTATAATCGACGAGTGCTCGATGGTTGACATAACACTTATGCACGCCATACTCAAAGCGCTGAAGTCCGACTGCCGCATTCTGCTCGTGGGGGATGCGGATCAGCTTCCCTCGGTCGGTCCAGGCAATGTTTTTTCGGATATCATACGCAGCGGTGTTGTGCCGACAGTGCGCCTTACGGAGATATTCCGCCAAAAGGCAGACAGCCGCATCGTGCGCAACGCGCACATGATAAATAGGGGAGAGCACCCCGATTTTAACGAAAACAGCGGCGATTTCTTCCGCCTGCGCAGAATGCAGGGCGGCTCCTGCGTAGAGACGATAGTTGAGCTGTGCAAAAAGCGACTGCCGGAGAATATGAAGATACCTTCAAATCAGATACAGGTGCTCTCACCGAGCCGCAAGGGCGAAACGGGCACAATAAACCTCAATAAATGCCTTCAGGCGGCGCTCAACCCGCCCGATGAAAAGAAAAGGGAAAAGCTCTTCGGCGAAACGGTTTTCAGAGTCGGCGACAGGGTCATTCAGATAAAAAACAACTATGATATTGCATGGAAGGACAAGCTCGGAAAGAGCGGTATGGGCATTTATAACGGCGATATCGGAACGATAATCGAGATCGACACGGCCTCGGAGTATTTAAAGGTAGACTATGACGATAAGATAGCTCTTTATGGTTTTGAGATGCTAAACGAACTCGAGCACGCGTGGGCACTGACGGTTCACAAATCGCAGGGCAGCGAGTACAGAGCCGTTATACTCTCGCTCAATCCGGTCGCACAGCTGCTTTTGACGCGCGGCGTGCTGTACACCGCCGTGACGCGAGCAAAGGAGCTTCTCATAATGGTGGGAGATGAGAATGTGGCTCACCGAATGATAGACAATCACAAGCAGTCACGCCGCTACAGTGCGCTGAGGATAAGGCTTGCCGATGAGAATTCCTGATATTATCGCGCGTCTGCTGTATCCGTGGAAATGCGTTTTCTGCGACAGCGTACTCAAGGATACTGATCTTTGCCGCGAGTGCGAGGAAAAGCTGCCGTATACAAAGGGTGACAGTATTGTGCAGCGCTTTGCGTTTGTGGATAAATGCGTTTCACCTTTGTATTACAAGGATAATGTCCGCGCGTCCATCCACCGGTACAAATTCGGCGGCTGCGCGGCCTACAGTCGACGTTACGGGCTTATAGTGTCCGATTGTGTCGAAAATAATCTTGATTGCGGCAGTGTTGATGTGATATCATGGATACCGCTCAGTAAGAAGCGCCTGCGGCACAGGGGCTACGATCAGGCACGGCTCATCGCAGAAGAAATCGCAAAGAACGCCGGTCTGCCGTGCAGACAGCTTTTGAAAAAGATAAAGGATAACGGTGCGCAGTCGTTAACGCGCGACGCAAAGCAACGCCGCGATAATGTTGCCGGGGTGTACGCTCTGCGTGAGAATACCGACGTTTCGGGTCTGCGTATATTGCTTATTGACGATGTTGTAACGACAGGTTCGACCATGAGCGAAGCCGCGCGAATACTGCGCAAGGCCGGAGCAAAGGCTGTTTACGGCGCATCGCTTGCCCGGCATGAAGATTAGTATAATTGGATAGAATTAAAGAAAATCATCGCTGCGGAGCGTCTTCGCGGCAGATCGGAGCATTGTATGGTCATATATGAAAGAGACATAGCAGTAGATATGGGAACGTCAAACACCCTTGTTTTTTCGCAGGGCAAGGGGCTCGTCCTGCGCGAGCCCACGGTCGTCGCGGTCGATAAGATCAAGGACAAGATGCTCAAAATAGGCGAAGAGGCAAAGAAAACACTCGGCCGTACCCCGGCAAACGTTGTTGCCATCCACCCGATCCGAGCCGGTGTCATCTCCGACTATGATATGTCCGCGCTAATGCTGCGCGAGCTTGTCAGCAGAATAACCTCTTTTAGTCTGTTTAAGCCGAGGATACTCATGTGTGTGCCCAGCAGCATAACCGGTGTTGAAGAGCGCGCCGTCATTGACGCTGCCATCGAGGCCGGAGCGCGCAGAGTGTATCTCGTTGAGACTGCTGTTGCAACGGCGATCGGCGCGGGCGTTGATATAAAGAAACCCGACGGTCACATGGTCGTCGATATCGGCGGCGGAACGACCGAAATAGCAGTCGTCTCCATGGGCGGCGTTGCCGAGTGCGAGTCGATAAAGACCGCCGGCAGCACCTTTGACGAGGCAATTATCCGATACATCAAGAAAAAGCACAATATGCTCATCGGAGCGATGACTGCCGAAGAGGTGAAGATAAATATCGGCGGCGTGTATCCGCGTACAGACGTGCCCGAAAGCATGGAGGTCAAGGGACGCGACCTTATAAAGGGACTGCCCAAGACCGTGAACGTGACCGCCGAAGAGCTTGTTGACGTTCTGCGCGAGCCTGCGCGTCTCATTCTCGAAAATGTCCACGCCGTACTTGAACGCACTCCGCCCGAGCTCATAGGCGACCTCGGCGTAAACGGTATGATTCTCTCCGGCGGCGGCAGTATGCTCTATGGCATCGACCGTATGATAGAGGACAGTACGCACATAAGAACCATGATCGTCGACGATCCGCTCGCCTGTGCGGCTCACGGTGCCGGTAAACTCCTTACAAAGCTCGACACCATGCAGGATGGTATGATGAACTTCCTTCGCAACCGCGAAATGAGAAACTGATAATGATTTTTATAACTGTTTTAGCCACAGCTTCAACGAAATGAAGCTGTGGCTTTTACTATTAACTTAAAAATCTTAAGCAAACATTGTTGTTTTGCACAAAATCTGCATGCCTATTTCGTTGAAACCAACAATTTACAGTGGGGGGTACAGTTATATAATTACGTTGGCATTGTAAAGACTGAAACTGTCGAAATTAAAAAAAGGAGAAAAATAGAGGATGAGAGCAAAACGACTTATCTGCATGCTGCTCACTTTGTGTATGCTGCTTAGCCTGATGCCGGCTGCAGCATTTGCAGTGGAAGTGGACAGCGATATGCCTTTCACAGATGTGAAAGAAAGCAATTGGTTCTATGATGCGGTTCAATATGTTTATGATAATGGACTGATGAACGGCACCGGCAATGACAAGTTTTCGCCTGATTTAACCATCACGCGAGGCATGATAGTAACTATCCTGCATCGCATGGAGGGAAAGCCTGAGGCGGAGGGTAAAAACTTCGCGGATGTGCCTGACGGCGAATACTATTCCGCTGCGGTAGCGTGGGCGAGCTCTGTGAAGATCGTTGAAGGATATGACACGGGACTGTTTGCCCCCAACGATGCTATAACTCGCGAGCAAATGGCGACCATACTTTACCGCTACGTTCAGTATAAGGGATACAGTACCGCTGAGGCTGGAGATCTGTCTGGATTCCCAGACGCCGGAGATGTCAGCGCCTATGCGTTGAAGGCTGTCAAATGGGCAGTCGGCGAAAAGCTCATAAAGGGCTCTGACGGTGGCAAGCTTCTGCCGACAGGCACAGCAACGCGTGCGCAGGCAGCAACCATCCTGATGCGTTTCTGCGAGGGTGTGGCGCCCAAAACGTATGAGGTAAGATTTGATTATAATTACGACGGCAAGAGCACGGTTGTTTCTGTACTGGAAGGCAAAACCGTCGAAGAGCCTGCTGTGCCCGAAAGAGCAGACTTTACTTTTGGCGGCTGGTACACCGATGCCGACGGTAAGACTGCATATGACTTCGGCGAGGCGATCACCGAGGATGTGACTCTGTACGCTAAGTGGACGACAAATGAGCCGATGCCTACGCCGGAACCTACGCCAGAGCTCCCCAAAACTTACACCGTTAGCTTTGATTACAACTACGATGAAATGGGCGTATATAAAGAAGCAACGGTGGAAGAAGGCAAGACTGTCGGCGAGCCGGATACTCCGTCAAGAAATATGTACACTTTCCTTGGCTGGACCACGGACAAGAATGGCGGTCAGAGCTTTGATTTCAGCACTCCAATCACCTCGGACGTGACGCTGTATGCACAGTGGAAGGCAAACAGCAGCTCCACCACCGTGCCGATGGTCAGAAGATACACCGTCACCTTTGAAAGCAACGGTGGCAGCGCGGTCGAAAGCCAGACTGTAAGAAGAGGCTATCCGGCAGTTGAGCCCGAAGCGCCTACTAAGGATAACTATATTTTTACCGGATGGTATACTGACAGCGAGCTGACAACTAGTTATGATTTTTCATCCGTTGTGAGAAATAACATTACTC
>CAVGIU010000060.1:0-9977 GCA_963629425.1 Oscillospiraceae bacterium | reverse complement strand
ACACGGAGAACGATTGATGAGCAACAGATCACAGCGCAAAGGTGCGGACGGCGAGCGCGAGCTTGCAACACAGCTGCGTAAATATGGCTACGATATACGGCGCGGAGGCTCGCTGTCCTTCGGAGCTGTGCCCGATCTTGTCGGCCTGCCGGGCGTACATATCGAGTGTAAGCGCGTGGAAAAGCTCAACGTGTCTGCCGCTATGCAGCAGGCAATAAGCGATGCAGGGCGATTTAATGACGGCGCACCGGCGCTTTTTTGGCGGCGGAACAGACAGCAATGGCTTGTCACAATGCGCCTTACAGACTGGATGAGGCTATATGGCAGCAAGACTATACCATCACCTGAGGACGGCTTATACGGCACTGTACGGCCTCAGAACGGCGAAAACGGCAAATGACGAGCCGACGGTCGAGCGCGGCGGGGAAGATAAATATAGCGCCTGCCTTGACATTGCTCACGGCAGGCGCTATAATAGACGCAGAAAGAGCGCTGCGACACGCGGTTAGCTCTTGAAGTTAGGTAGAATCAGCTATAAAGCCGTCAAAAACCGTCACTTGGCCGAGTGGCGGTTTTTGCTTTTTATGATAAACTGGACTATCAGCTTTCGCAGTGTCAAAGTTATCGTAAGTCGCATTGCCTCACCTCCTTTGCGGAGATGTAGCTAACCGCCTGCCGTTGTGCAGCGCCCACACCTTTGGGGTGCATCGACAGAGTAGCACATATGCCGGCACAATGCAAGCACCCGCTCCGAAATCAACTAATATATGGCACGAAAATAATTCAACTTTAGTTCAACTCTATTGCGAAAAGTTGAATTATTCTGCAAAACGATAAAAAACGGCAAATTCAAAAAACCTTGATTTTTCAATGCTTTGCGCCACATTACGCAACGATGAAAAACGCTTAAGGCGGAACTCGTCGCCCGGCGCGGTCTTTTCTTTTGACGCACGGAAGTCTTTCCGCAGGCGGCAAGGCTCATGAGCATTGTTAATATAAGCAATATGCAAAATATATTTTTTGCTTTCATAGCATGTGCTCCTTTCAGAACGGGCACAGCTTAGCACCACCGAGCAACATTTCGGCATAGAAAAAGCACCCGTCATATGACGGGTGCCGAAAATTTTCACTTAAGCAGGAAGTACGCTATGACTATAACGCCAAGAACAATACGATACCAGCCGAAGATTTTGAAGTCCTTTTTCTTAATGTAGCTCATGAGGAACTTTATGACCGCGACCGACACCAGAAATGCGACAAGGCAGCCGACGATAAGCGTTATGAGCTCGGCGCTCGTAAAGCTGAAGCCGAACGCAAGGAGCTTGAGAAGCGACACGCCGACCATGACCGGCACGGCGAGAAAAAACGTAAACTCCGCTGCCGCGACGCGCGACACTCCGATAACAAGGCCACCGATGATGGTCGAGCCGCTGCGCGAGGTGCCGGGGATTATAGACAGCGCCTGGAACAGGCCGATGATGAGAGCATCCTTATACGATATCTCCTCGAGAGTTTTCACTCTCGGCTCGCGGCCGCGGTTCCAGTTTTCAATGACTATGAACGCGATACCGTAGACAATAAGCGCTGCCGCAACGACATAGCAGTTATCGACAAAGTCGAAGATGAGGTATGCGATAAAGCCCGGTATGCAGGCAATGACGACCTTGAACCACAGAATAAAGGTCTTCTTTTTTATCACGCTGCCGTTTTTTCTGCTCTGAAAAGGCCACATTTTGCCCCAATACAGGATTATGACCGCGAGTATCGCTCCGAGCTGGATGACGTACAGGAACATCTCGCGAAACTCGGGCGTGACATTCATGTGGATAAACTCATCCACGAGCAGCATGTGACCTGTGCTCGAAATGGGCAGCCACTCGGTTATACCCTCGACTATACCGATTATTATTACTTTTATAAGCTCTATAATATCCATATTCACACCTTATGCGGCTTTTTACAGGAGCATGACTCCCTTTTCGGCGCAGACCGCCTCGGTGTGCTTATCCCAAATGGACACCTGTACCTCGCCTATGTGCGCCTTGCCGAGCAGGAGCATGGATACACGCGACTGACCTATGCCGCCGCCGATGGTGAGGGGCAGCTCGCCGTTTAAGAGCATCTTGTGATAAGGAAGCTCTCTGCGGTCATCGCAGCCGGAGAGCCTGAGCTGCTTATCCAGCGACTCGGGATCGACGCGGATGCCCATGGAGGATATCTCGATAGCGCAGTCGAGCCAATCGCACCAGAACAGGATGTCGCCGTTAAGCGCCCAGTCGTCATAGTCGGGCGCACGGCCGTCATGCGGCTTGCCCGAGCGCAGAGCGCCGCCGATGCCGATGATAAACACAGTCTTGTGCTCGCGGGTGAATGCGTTCTCGCGCTGCTTTGCGGTCATGTCGGGGTACATGTCCTCAAGCTCCTGAGAGGTTATGAAGGTGACATTTCGCTCGAGCTTCGGCAGGCACTGAAGCTGCGGATAAATGGCCTGCATGGTGTCCTGCGTGTCGCACAGGGCCTTGACTATATCCATAACAGTGAGCTTGAGATAGTCAATATTGCGGTTTTCCGCAAGAATGACCTTTTCCCAGTCCCACTGGTCAACGTATACAGAGTGCAGATTATCAAGCTCGTCCTCGTCGCGGCGGATAGCGTCCATATCGGTGTAAAGTCCCTTGCCGGGGAAGAAGTTATAGCGCTTGAGCGCAAGGCGCTTCCACTTTGCAAGCGACTGAACGACCTGTGCGGTCGCGTCCGAGCGAAGAATATCGAAGGATACGGGGCGCTCGTAGCCGTTTAAGTTATCGTTAAGTCCGGAATCAGAGTCGACAAACAAAGGTGCAGACACTCGGTAAAGATTTAAAAGCGCCGCGAGCCTGTCCTCAAACAGGCGCTTTAAAAGGCTTATTGCCTTCTGCGTATCGTAAACGCTGAGGATACTTTTGTATCCGTCCGGAATTCTGATCTCCATGGTTTTCCTCCTGATGTATACATAAAATATATAAACGCCCATACGAGATGGGCGTTCTATTACCCTTTTTCATTCTCAGGCTTCTTATCGAGAAGCTCGATTATCTTGCAGTATATCTCCTCTGCCCTGTCGCGGAAGTTTTCCTCAATGCGCTCTGCCTGCTGCTCGCCCGACGAGAGGATATTGAGCCTTATGATCTCACCCTTACCATCGCTCATTGCGAGGGTAACAAAGCAGCCGCTGTCGCGATTGCGGTGCTGCGCGGTTATCATAGACAGGCGGCGCAGCCGCTCCGCCTCAGGGGCGATTATCTTCTCCGCCCTTTTGCGGACCGAAAACGGCAGACTGCTCTCAACCGTTTCGGCAGCGTCCGCGCCGCGCTTGCTGACGCGCAGGCCGGTCTCCTCCTCGATAACGAGGCCGCTTTCGATAAGCTCGGCAAGACAGTCTGAATACTCGAAATATCCAAAGCCCTCATCGCACTGCTGAGTAAAGTCCTGAAGGTCAATGGGCGCGACTATGCCCGGCAGGCGGCGGAGAATAAACAATATGAGAATTTTTATATCAAGCTTTTCATGGATAAAGCCGTATCGTTCCATAGCACTCTCCTAAAAATGATATTATACCTTCTAAATCTGAGCAAGTAAACATTATTTGCTCTTTTTATACGCGTCAAGGCACGCGAAAATGATCACAATGGTAGTTATGTGCAGTATAATGCTCCTTGGCGATCCCGGCACGGATGCCGTGTGCAGAACGCCGAAGTCTGCCAGGATCATCGCAAAGAGTATAAGCACCTCAACGGCGATGAGAATAAGCCAAATTTTTTTGTTCATTTTTCTGCCTCCCCTACTTCTCCTAACATAATATAATAATACATACTTTTATTTTTGTAAATCCAATATTCTTCACATTTTGGATCAGGGCGCATAGACTGTATTGAAGTTTTCCTTCAATTCCATTCTGGGAGGTATATTTATGGCAGACAGGGTCGTGCCCGGTCCGGTCAATGATAATGACTGCATAAAACAGGCCGTTTGTGTCAACACGAGAAAGATAATGGATGCCTGCCGCGACAAGGACTGCATCGAGGATCTGCGCGTTTATCCAACGTCGAGCTCTCTTCCCTACATAGAGAGCGCGTTCAGCGTGCGTCCGAAGTGCGCGCAGCTTCTGCAATGCGAGGTGAAGGTGAATGATATCTGCCTCAACCGCGGCTATTACACGGTCGACGTCACCTATTTTTATAAGATAAGCGGCGAGACATTCCCTGCAAATCAGGCCTTCACTGGGCTTGCGGTATTCGATAAGCGCGTTATGCTCTTCGGCTCGGAGGGCAGGGTCAGAAGCTTTTCCTCCGACGACTGCTGCATCCCGAACGCTGACAGCAGCATGCCCTTTGCCGAGGTCGACGCCGTCGATCCCATCGCGCTGCACATGACGCTTGCCGAGACCGCGCTGCCCGATCCCGGCATCGATCAGCGCGATATTCCGCAGAGCATACTCGATTCTTTCGGCGAGGATATCTCCGTCACAGGCGGCACGCGCCATGTCTATGTAACCCTCGGTCAGTTTTCGATCATCCGTCTCGAGCGCAATACGCAGCTTCTCATCCCTGCTTACGATTACTGTCTGCCGGAGAAAGAGTGCGTTGGCTCCAACGAGGATGACCCCTGTACTATGTTCGGCCGCATAAGCTTCCCCGTCGACGAGTTCTTCCCGCCCGACAATGTCGAGCCCTGCGCCGACTACAAAAGCATGGTGTAAAGTAAAAACCTCCGGCTAAGCCGGAGGTTTTGATTTAAATCACTCTTCCCAGTTGTGCCAGACGTTCTGGACGTCATCGTTATCCTCGAACATGTCGAGCATCTTCTGCATGTTCTTAATATCGTCCTCGCTCGTGAGCTTTATGTAGCCGTTTTGGGGCAGCATTTCCACCTGTGCCGACAGAAGCTTGTAGCCCGCAGCGGTGATCTTATCCGCAACAGGAGCAACATCGTCGGGAGCGGTATAGACAATAAATGTCTCGCCGTCGGGCTCGAAATCATCCGCGCCGCAGTCCAGCACCTCCATCATCACCTCGTCCTCGTCGAGTTCTTCGTCCTCGTTATCAATGACGATAACGCCCTTTTTATCAAACGACCATGAAACACAGTTGGCAGCGCCGAGATTTCCGCCGTACTTATCGAAATAGTGGCGGATCTCGCCTGCGGTACGGTTGCGGTTATCGGTCATAGTCTCAACTATGACAGCGACACCGGAGGGACCGTATCCTTCGTAAACGATCTTCTCGTAATTGTCGGTGTTGCCTGCGCCAAGCGCCTTATCGATGGTGCGCTTGATGTTATCGTTGGGCATATTCGCGGCCTTTGCCTTGGTGATGACCGCTGCAAGGCGCGAGTTGTTATTCGGGTCGCCGCTGCCGCCTTCCTTGACGGCGACGATCATTTCACGGGCGATCTTTGTGAACGCCTGAGCGCGTTTTGCGTCAGCCGCGCCCTTTGTTTTCTGTATATTGTGCCATTTGGAATGTCCGGACATATAAAACAGCTCCTCTAATAGTATTATTGCGAATTAACGGCAATTATTTTACCACAAACCATCACTTATGACAAGGGTTAATTACCGTATCTTTCGGCACTCGAGATAATAGCGTTTATCATTGCCGTGGCCTATGGAAAAGCTCTTTTTGGGGAATGGACCGCTTTTCATAACAGAGCCGAACAGCTCCGACTTTTCCATGCGCGGCAGAAGTATGCCCGCACAGCCGAAGCGCTGAGCCATTTCGACGCACTCGCAGTCGCCGTGGATATAGTCGATATATCCTCCATGACGCTCGACATAGGTCTTGCAGAAATCCTCACATTTTCCGATAAGCTGCCCTATAGTGAGCCCCGATATGTTGAGGCACTCTATCCCCTCGCCGGTCACAAGGTCGATGCTCCTGCCCTCACCCGCGTTATCTGCGAAAAACGCCTTAGCCTCGGCAAAGAACCCGGCCGGATCGGTGTCGAAGATGACCTTGTGTATGGGCTCGAAGCTTATGGCCGCGTCGTGGATATTGACAAGCTCAGCAAGCGCGTATCGCGCCGGAGCATTCTCGCGCGCTTCTTCCGGGAGAGTCTTTTTGAGCTCCTCCCAATGGAGCTTTGCGGCAGCAAGGCTGTGGTTCCCATCGCCCATAGCAAAGACAATGGCATTATCCGCCGATCCGTATTTGCGGCGCAGAACATTCTCCTCGCCAAGCTTTTCGGCCGCCTTTGCAAGTCTTTCCTTGTCATCAACGAGCCAGCCGGCAATGCTTCCGCCGTCCTGCATGAGCTCAAAATCGTAGACTTTCTCCCCTTTCGTAACCGAGGAGAAGACGACATCGTCGGGATCATCCATGAATATCATGATATGCGGCATCTCAAGCGGTGCGTTGCGGCGGATCTTCACGCGCGGCGGAAGTCTGTCCTCGACGGTATACTCGGTCGCGCGAATAGGACTGTGAGTTCCCTCAGCCCAGTCGTAGGCTTCAAGGTCGAACATGCCCATTATGCCGCGGCGCATAGCACCGCTTTTGAGCGTGCGCTCAAGATAGATATAGCTGTCGGGGTATGCCTTAAAAACGCCCGAATCGAGATAGCTCTGCATCGCGGCGTTAATTCTCACGCTCTCAGTCTCCGGATCCTTCGTGCTGAGCTCGGCCTCGGGCAGCATCATATTGAGCGTTGACGGCGCGTCACCGACTATTGCACGCACCTGCTGCCAGTACTCGGGCTCGGAGGTGAACTGATCGCAGGCAACGACGCTCCAGCGGTGCATATCGCCAATGGGCAATAGTATGTCTGCCGGTTTGAATATTCTCATTACAGCACCTCCAGGGCTATCTGCGTCCATGTTTCCATACTGTCAAAATTGGCTTTGAGCTCCTGCTTTGTCATCCACAAGCCCTCTAACTTTTCCGTTTCCTTGACGGAGACCTCGCCCTCGACGGGCAGAGTAAAGCATGCGCCGAGGTGGACGCTTCCGACGGCGTTGGAGTCGTCGTTTATAAAGCCGCAGGGTGTGAGCTCACCGTGAGCGGAAAGCTCGACCTCCTCGTGTATCTCGCGCCAAAGGCCGCGCATGAGCAGATCTCCCTGCTCGTCGACGGGATTGATATGTCCGCCGATGCCGATGGATATTTTGCCGTGAAGGCGGGCTTCGCCGCCCTTGTTTAGCCTGCGTGTCACAAAAATCTCGTCGCCGCGGCGCAGGATCACATAGGGTATGATCTGCTTAAAGTCCGGTCGCTCTTCGGCTTCGGGGCGCGGCATGAACTCATGCTCTTTTTTGACGATGTCAAAAAGCTCCTCGGCGCATCCGGTGATGAGTCCGTTGCGACCGGATATATACTGTTCTATTTTTTCGCGTTTTACAACTAATACCTGTTCCATTATTCTTCCCACTTTGCTGCTCTTTCAACTGCGCGCAGCCATTTCTTATGCAGCGCAGCTGCCTCGTTTTCGTCCATCTGAGGAGTAAACACTCTGTCCGACTCGCGGATATCCGCAATGTCGCTTATATCATTCCACACGCCGGCGGCAAGTCCTGCAAGGAAAGCAGCGCCGAATGCCGTAGTCTCAACCATTTTGGGGCGGTCGATAGGCTTGCGGAGAATATCCGACTGGAACTGCATCATAAAATTATTGACCGACGCTCCGCCGTCAACGCGCAGAACTCTCAGAGGTTCTCCCGCGTCCTGCTCCATCGCGTCGAGCAGATCCTTGACCTGATAGGCTATGCCCTCGAGTGCAGCGCGGGCAATGTGTGCCTTTGTCGAGCCGCGGGTAAGACCGACGATAGCTCCGCGGGCGTACATATCCCATCGCGGCGCACCGAGACCCGTGAAGGCCGATACGAGGTACACGCCGCCGTTATCGGGAACTGAGGTTGCCAAAGCCTCGCACTCAGAGCTCGTATTGAGGAGTCCGACCTCATCGCGCAGCCACTGGATGGAGCTGCCGGCGTTAAACACGCTACCCTCAAGTGCATAGGTAGTTTTGCCGCCTATGGACCATGCAACGCTCGTAACAAGTCCGTTCGCACTGCGCACGGACTGCTCGCCCGTATTAAGAAGCGTGAAGCAGCCTGTTCCGTATGTATTCTTTGCCTGACCCTTCTCAATGCAGCCCTGACCTATTAGCGCCGCAGCCTGGTCTCCTGCAGAGCCGCAGACGGGAACGCCCGCAAGCATTTCAAGGCCGCTTATTCCGGGTGCCACCTTGCCGTAGATCATCGACGACGGCACAGGCGTCGGGAGCATGGACATTGGTATGCCGAGCTTATCGCACAGCGTTCTATCCCACTCGAGCTTGTTTATATCAAACAGCATCGTGCGTGAGCAGTTGGAGTAATCCGAAACATGCGCCTTGCCGCCGGTGAGATTCCATATGAGCCAGGAGTCGACATTGCCGAACAGCAGCTCGCCTCGTTCGGCCCGTTCACGCGCACCGTCGACATTATCGAGTATCCACTTGATCTTCGTGCCGGAAAAATACGCGTCGATGAGAAGGCCGGTCTTATCGCGGACATAGTCACCTATTCCCTCGGCCGTCAGCTTATCGCAGATGGGTGCGGTTCTTCTGCACTGCCAAACGATAGCGTTATATATGGGCTTGCCGGTATTCTTATCCCAAACAATGGTCGTCTCTCGCTGATTGGTTATACCTATACCGGCTATATCGGTCGGCGAAAGCTCGCTTTTTTCAAAAGCCTCTGCAAGGGCGCGAAACTGAGTTTCCAATATGACCATAGGGTCATGCTCGACCCAGCCGGGCTTGGGGTATATCTGCGCAAAGGGGTACTGCGCTATAGTAACAGGCACGCCCTTTGCATCAAAAACTATGGCACGTGAGCTCGTTGTTCCCTGATCAAGCGCGACAACATAACCGTTCATTTGCTTACCTCCATACTGATTCTGCTTTTCGTTGCATTTTGCAGTAATTATGCTATAATTTATATAATACCATACACGGAGGGGATTTTCCATGCCTACTTTCAATGATTTTTATTTTAATTCAAGCACCGGCAAAAACCGCATCCATGTGCGCCGCTGCGTTCCCGACGGCGAGCTCAGAGGGGTAGTTCAAATAATGCACGGCATCGCCGAATACATTAACAGATACGACGATTTCATGGCCTTTTTGGCATCCAACGGCTTCGTCGTTGTCGGCACCGATCACCTCGGTCACGGCAAGAGCATCGAAAGCCCCGAGCAGCAGGGCTTTTTCGCCGATAAAGATGGTTGGGACTACATTATAAAGGATGAGGAGATACTCCGCCTTGCGATGAAGCAGACATATCCCGGCGTTCCGCTTATCATGTTCGGCCACAGCATGGGCAGCTTCATGGCGCGCACGCATCTTATCCGCTACCCCGGCGCGTTCGATGCGGCCATCATAAGCGGAACGGGCAATCAGGGCGCGGCGCTCGTTACGGGCGGCCTTTTCATGGGTAACCTCGTGACCTCTCTCAAGGGAGCTCATCATTACAGCAAGTTTCTCAACGACCTCGCGTTCGGAAGCTATAATAAGATATACGATAACCCGCGCACCGAGTATGACTGGCTCACGAGAAACACCGAGGTCGTCGATAAATACATAGCCGATCCCCTCTGCGGATTTATCCCCTCGTGCAGTCTGTTCAGAGACATGATGACCGGCGTAAAATTTATCACCAACGTTGATAATCTCAAGTCGATGAAAAAGGATGTTCCGGTTTACTTCATGTCCGGCGACAAGGATCCCGTCGGCGAGTGCGGCAAAGGCGTGAAGCTTGCGTATGAGAATTTCAAGAAGGCAGGCATGCGGGACGTCAGCATAAAGCTCTACAAGGACGGCCGCCACGAGATGCTCAACGAGATAAACAATCAGGAGGTCTACACCGATATCCTCAACTGGATAAACAGCAAGGTCTAATGGGAACAAAAAGTGCACCGCATGGTTTTCCATGCGGTGCTGTGTATTTTGTGGGGCTCTAC
>CAVGIU010000059.1:0-10017 GCA_963629425.1 Oscillospiraceae bacterium | reverse complement strand
TACATGAACAGGTCACATTTGATCATTCCGTTATAGAGCTTACGCTTTTTTTTTTTTGCTTTGCCGAAAGTGCGCTCAAATTCCGTGTGCGAGGAAAGAAGATAGAGCTTCCAGTTTTCCGTCTTACACCACGCCTCGCCGAAAAGCCTGTAAAGCTGCTCGGCCTCCTGCTTTTCCATGATGCGCTCGCCGTAGGGCGGGTTTGTGACGATTATGCCGCTTTCGGTGACGCGGTCAAACTTCGTCGCGTCAGCCTTTTCAAAGCGGACAATATCCGAAACTCCGGCGCGCTCGGCGTTCTCGCGCGCTATCTCCAACGCTGCGGGGTCGATATCCGAACCTATTATATTGTAGCTTCCGTTAAACTCGCGTGAGACGGCCTCCTCGCGCTCAAGCTGCCAAACGGAGCGATCGAGGCTCCTCCATTGCATAGCGGAGAATTCGCGGTGCAGACCGGGTGCGCGGTTTTTTGCAATGAGCGCTGCCTCAATGGGTATAGTTCCGCTGCCGCAGAAGGGGTCACAGAAGTCCTCCCTGCCACGATAGCGCGAAAGGCTTACCATTGCCGCCGCCATCGTTTCCTTCAGAGGTGCCGCGTTATGCGCCGGGCGGTAGCCTCGCTTGTGCAGCCCCCGGCCGGAGGTATCGATGCACAGCGACGCGATATCCTTCATTATTGAAAACTGTATCTGATATGTCTCCGCGGTTTCGGAGAACCACTCAACGCCGTAAACGCTCTTAAGCCGCTCGACTATCGCTTTTTTGATGATCTTCTGACAGTCGGATACCGAAAAGAGCTTTGAATTGAGACTGTATCCCTTAACGGGGAAGGCAGCATCCTTCGGGATGAGCAGTTCCCATGGCAGTGCTTTGGTCCGCTCGAAAAGCTCATCAAAGGTCTCAGCCTTAAATCTGCCAAGCTCGAGCAGCACCCTTTCGCCTATGCGCAGATTTATATTCGCCTTTGCTATCTCCCGTGCGCCGCCCGTGAAGTAGACTCTTCCGTTTTCGTTCCGGACATCCTGCATCTTCATGCGGCGCAGTTCATCCGCTATCGGCCCCTCAAGGCCAAGCAGACAAGGCACGCAAAGCTTAAAATTATCCATGTAAGTTTCTCCGTGAATTTTCAAAATTTCGTCGCTTTTCATGATACTTCATTGTTTTGCACTTGTAAAGGAGCATTTACTCTTTATATATGCATAAATCGTTAAGATTAACATCTTCTTTACTGACTTTTGTTTAACATGACAATTTTTAATGCTAAAAATGCCGAAAAAGCACTTGATTTTCACAGAAGCAAGATATATACTGTTAACATGTCAAGATATTAATTTAACAATTTTCACGATTTATTAACACGCATCACGAAGAGGTGAGACGATGACAAGAATTGAAGCTGTCGACAAGCTTTGCGAAAGCTATTCTGTTTACTTTGATGTCGAGCGTTTTGAGGAAAACGAGGATCTTCTGGCCGCGACGGCATTTTTGTACGTCCACTCGGAGAAATATGTTCTCGTAAAGGCCGCCAAGCTCTGGGAGGCCGACAGCAATGAATATGTCTATATCTTCAATGTCCCTCACCTGACCAAGGAGATATTTACAAAATGCCGCGATTACGCCCATAGAGACGGCATGAGCCGCATAGAGCCCAAACCCGGGCACATGTGCTCATATATAACGGCGCTGTTTATCTGCGACACCTGTGATCCCGACGCCGTGCGTGCGTTAAAGAGGACAAGGATATATAAGAGCTTCCGCCTGTCTTACTACGGTTGGATGGATTTCCACACCGGACTTATAGAGCTCCAGACGGGAAAGACTGCCGCAAACGGCAGTGGAAGAAGTACAGCACAGCTTTTGAAAAAAACGCTGCTGAAAAAAACATAATTTTTGAAGGGAGAGAACCATAATCATGAATGCTGCTGTATTACTTATCATCAGCATCGTCATCCTCGTAGTTGGTTACATCTTCTACGGCAGATGGCTGTCCAAGAAATGGGGAGTTGATCCCGGTAAGGCGACCCCCGCACACACTATGGAAGACGGCGTGGACTATGTCCCCGCAAAAGCGCCTGTCCTTATGGGACACCACTTCTCCTCCATCGCCGGCGCAGGCCCGATAAACGGACCTATCCAGGCCGCAGTTTTCGGCTGGGTGCCCGTTGCACTGTGGGTGCTCATCGGCGGTATCTTCTTCGGCGGCGTGCACGACTTCGGCTCGCTGTTTGCATCTGTCCGCAATAAGGGCAAATCCATCGGCACCGTTATTGAAGACAGTATCGGTCTGAAGGCAAAGCGCCTGTTCATCATCTTCGCTTACCTGACCCTGCTGCTCGTCGTCGCCGCATTCGGCTCGATCGTCGCAAACACCTTCAAGGCGACCTATCTTGAAAACGGCGCTGTCGACTACGCAGCGAGCGCGGCAAACGCCAGCACCGCGATGATCTCCATCTTCTTCATCGTCCTGGCTATCCTGTTCGGCTTCTTCGTTTACAGAAGAAACGCACCTCTCGGTGTTTCCACCATCATCGGCGTTGTCCTGATCGCCGTTGCAATGTACATCGGCCTCAACTGGCATCCGATCTACCTCAGCTATGAGACCTGGATGATCATCTGCGGTGTTTACATCCTTGTGGCATCCGTAACGCCTGTCTGGATCCTGCTGCAGCCGCGTGACTACCTGAGCTCCTTCCTGCTCTACGGCATGATGATCCTCGCCGTTATCGGCATCATCGGCTGCCATCCCAGCATCGACGCAATGCCCGCATTCACCGGCTTTACCGACACACTCGCCCCGACCGGTACCTCTCTCGGCTACCTGTTCCCGGCGCTGTTCGTAACCATCGCCTGCGGCGCTATCTCCGGCTTCCACTCTCTCGTTGGTTCCGGCACGACCGCAAAGCAGCTCAACAATGAGCGCGACGCACGCCCCATCGCATACGGCGGCATGCTCATCGAGTCCGCTCTGGCTATTATCTCCCTGTGCGCAGTTGCGTACATCTGGAAAGATTACTCCAGCGGCACCACCGTTGTTCCGACCGCGGTTTTTGCAGGCGGTCTGTCTTCAATGCTCGGCGAGCTCTTCGGCGCCGGCGCACAGAGCGTTACCTACTCTCTGCTCATACTGGCGGTTTCCGCATTCTGCCTGACCTCGCTCGACACCGCCACCCGTCTTGCCCGCTACATGTTCCAGGAATTCTGGGTCAAGCCCGGCGAGGACATCAAGACTCTGACCGGTGCACGCAAGGTTCTCGTTAACCCCTATGTCGCGACCCTGATCACCGTCGTTCTCGGCGTTGCTCTCGGCATGACCGGCTACTCCAAGATCTGGGCACTGTTCGGCGCAGCAAACCAGCTGCTGGCCGCTCTCGGTCTGCTCGCAGTCGCTGCATGGCTCGGCAAGATCGGCAGAGACAACAAGATGTTCTACTTCCCGTTTGCTTTCATGCTGATCGTTACCCTGACCTCCTTGGTCTTCACCATCAAGGCTCAGATCGGCCTCATCTCCGCAGGCACCGACACGACCTGGGCTGTCATCCGTGCCGTAATCGCCGTTCTGCTCATCATCCTTGCTATCGACCTCGTTATTGAGGGCATCAAGACCCTGAAAAAGCAGGCTCAGGCAAAGGCCGCACAGTAATCATAACCTTAACCGCAAATACAAATCGCGATAACCCTTTGGGAAGCCGTCGTTCGACGGCTTCCTTTTTTACGCCCAACCGCGCCATTTTACAGATTTTTAACTAAAACTCTTTTTTTATCTGTATAATATACTATATACTTATTTGCAAGTATACTAAATTCTGATCCAAGGGGGAAATACTATGAATAAAAAAGCCCTTGTTGTTGAAGACGACGTCAATATTGCCGAGCTTCTAATGCTTTATCTTGAAAAGGACGGCTTTGAGGTCAGTATCGCGCACGACGGCGGTCGCGGCATAGCCATGTTTAATGAGATATCGCCCGACCTTGTGCTGCTTGACATCATGATGCCCGTCATGGACGGTATGCAAGTCTGCCGCGAGATACGCAAGACTTCGTCCGTTCCCATCATCATGCTCACCGCCAAGGGCGCTGTGGGCGATAAGGTCGCCGGCCTCGACATCGGCGCGGACGACTATATAACAAAGCCCTTCGAGGTAAAGGAGCTTCTTGCGCGCATCCACGCAGTCATGCGCCGCTCGGAGACCGACACCACTCCGAAGGAGAAAAAGCTGTGCTATGATAAGCTCATCGTAAATCTCGATTCCTATGAGCTCATTGTAGATGGCGTCAAGGTCGACACTCCGCCCAAAGAGATGGAGCTTCTTTATCATCTTGCCGCCTCGCCCAACATTGTTTTCACCCGCAACCAGCTTCTTGACGAGGTGTGGGGCTTTGACTACTTCGGCGATTCGCGTACTGTCGACGTTCACATCAAGCGTCTGAGGGAAAAGCTCGAGGGCGTATCTCCTCAATGGTCGCTGCAGACCGTTTGGGGCGTTGGCTATAAATTTGAAGTCGTAAAATAAAAGGGGCCGGCTCGTATGAAGAGCATATACTTACGCAATTTTCTTGCCACGGCGCTTCTTGTTTTCTTCTCGTTTGCCATAATAGGCACGGCGTTCTTCTTCCTCGGCAGGGGCTATCTCATAAACTCCGCGCGCGACAGAATGAGCGCCAGTGCCGATGAGGTGGTCAAGTCCGCCCTCGCGCTTTCAAGGCAGGAATCGCTCAGCAGCTGGAATCTGCGGCTGACAATAAGCCCGATTGCAAATGTCACATCGAGCCACATATTCATCTGTGATCAGGACGGTCTTGTACTGTCCTGTTCCGATTTGACCCTGTACTGTGCAAAGCATCAGGGCAAGCAGCTTGATTCCTCGGTCATGCAGGCCGTGAGCTCGGGCAGCGAATTTGACGGCCTGACGACGCTTATGGGCTTTTACTCTGAGCAGCAGTATGTCGTGGCAAAGCCCATAGCTTCCGATGACAAAACACTGGGTTATGTCTTCGTGGCATCCGATGAGCTGAACATTATGGATAACTGGCAGACATTTCTCGGGGTCGTGCTGGCCGTTGCGATAGCGGTCGTGCTCATAGCGATACTCATGAGCCTCATCTATTCTAAGAAGATGGCCGAGCCGCTCGACGAGCTGACGCTCGCGGCACGAAAATTCGCTCTGGGCGATTTCTCTGTGCGCGTCAAAACGAGAGAAGCGCGCGATGACGAGATAGGCACGCTTATCGAGTCCTTTAACAGCATGGCCGACTCGCTCGAAAAAAGCGACAACAAGCGTCAGGAATTCATCGCAAACGTCTCGCACGAGCTTCGAACACCGATGACGACCATCGCCGGCTTTGCCGACGGCATACTCGACGGCACCATTCCGCGCGAGCAGGAGGATAAATACCTGCGCAAGATTGCCGAAGAAACGCGGCGCTTATCGCGCCTTGTGCGCAGCATGCTCAACCTCAGTCAGGCTGAGAGCGACGCTGTCGACCTTTCAAAGCGCAGCCGTTTTGACCTGTCTGAGCTTCTGCTGCAATGCCTTTTGAGCTTTGAGAGCAGAGCAAAGGATAAAAATCTCGACGTTGACCCGCAGCTGCCGGAAGACCCTATCGAGGTATTCGCGGTGCGCGACTCGATAACGCAGGTCATATATAACCTCACCGACAACGCAATGAAGTTCGCTTCTCCCGGGAGCACGGTGACCATAAGACTATATAAGAAGGGCGCAAAGGCCTACGTTTCGATAAAAAACGTAGGCGAACCCATACCCGAGGATGATCTGCCCTATATCTTCGACCGCTTCCACAAATCCGATCGCTCGCGCAGCATGGATAAGGACGGCGTGGGACTTGGGCTGTACCTCGTAAAGAAGATACTCAACAGCCATGGCGAGGAGGTCGCGGTGTCCAGCCGCGACGGCGTTACGGTATTCGTATTCACTCTCCCCCTTGCCCCGGCAAAGCAGAAGAAAGAAAAGGCCGAGCGCAAATAAAGTGCCGCGGCGGATTGGAGAGACACATGGGCTGGTATGACCCCAACAGTAACGACTGGTATAAACCGAACACACGCCCCGGCGCGAAAAACGCGCAGACCGCTTCAAATCTGCCCGCCGGCAGCAGAAGAACGCGCTATGCTGCCATTGCCGCCTGCCTGGGGCTGCTTATCATCGTTATAACCTATATAATATGCGGCTTCGGAGCGGACACGACCGACTATAACGCCGACGGTAAACCTTCGGACTGGCATGTGTACTTCGATAAGCTCTACGGCACCGAGGCTCCGGCTTCGGCCTCGGCAGATGTTAACATTCCCCTCGCCGAGGATCGCGGCAGTCTGAGCATAAAGAACGGCTCTGCCGGCGCTGACCTCGACTTCAGTGCGATCTATGAAAAATGCAGTCCCTCCGTCGTCGGCATCAAGGTCTTCCGCGACGATGACGGCGAGGATTACTACGCCTGGGGAAGCGGCGTTATCGCCTCCTCGGACGGATATATCATCACGAACACCCACGTCATCGACGAGGGCGACTCGGCAAAGGTCGTTCTCTACGACGGCAGCGAGCACGAGGCAAAGCTCATAGGCTTTGACGCAACGAGCGATATCGCCGTAATAAAAATCGAGGCGACGGGGCTCACCGCGGCAGAGTTTGCCTCGAGCTCGACTCTCAGCGTCGGTGACAGCGTTGCTGCCATCGGAAATCCGCTCTCCCCCGATCTTCGCCTTACAATGACGCGCGGCATCGTTTCGGCATTAAACCGCGAGATGAGCTATAACGGAACGACAATGTCGCTTATCCAGACGGACGCTTCAATAAACGAAGGCAACTCAGGCGGCCCGCTGTTTAACAGTCGCGGTCAGGTCATCGGCATAACGAATATGAAGATGATCTCCTCCTTCGGCTCGGGTGTTGAAGGACTCGGCTTTGCCATCCCATCGGATACCGTTGAGAGCATCGTACAGGCGCTTATAAAGGATGGTGTCGTGTACGGCAGGGTGTCCATCGGCGTAACTATAGGCCCCGTGAGCGAGGATATAGCGAAATATTACGACATCCCGCAGGGGCTTTATGTGAGCTATGTCACCGAGGGCTCGGACGCCGAGGCAAAGGGCATCAAGCGCGGCGACATCATAACCAAAGTTAACGGCAATGACACCTTCGCAAACTCCGATGTTGCCGACGCCAAGGAGGGGCTCAAGGCGGGTGATGAGCTCACTTTCACCATATGGCGCGACGGCAGAACGATGGAGATCACCGTGAAGCTCATGGATCCGGCGGATATGGAATAACAGCACACAGATCGGGCCGTCGGAGCAATGCTCCGGCGGCCTGCGCATTTTATTTTGACAGGAGGAAATGAGAATGGGTAAAGAGCGACGCATAAGCACCGGTATCGACGGTCTTGACGAGGCCATCGACTTTCTGCGCCCGGGCGACACCGTCGTCTGGCAATGCGAGCACATCAGCGACTATATGTATGTTGCGACAAGGTTCGTCACAAACATCGCCCGTCAGGGTAAGCGCATAGCCTACATACGCTTCGGTGACCACGAGGAGATCATGGACACAGCCGCCCTGTGCGAGGGCGGAGCAAACGCTCATGAATACAGGCTCGATCCGCGCGTCGGCTTTGAGACCTTCGCCGTGCAGGTGCACAGGATAATCGACAAGGAGCCGCTGGGTACATTTTTCGTGTTCGACTGTCTGTCGGATCTGCAGAAATACTGGTTCTCCGACCTCATGATATCGAACTTTTTCCTGCTGATAAGCCCCTTCCTTATCCGCCGTCAGGCTATCGCGTATCAGCCGATTGACTACGAAAAACACACTTATGAGACCATATCACGCATCCGAAAGGAGGCTCCTCTGCTCGTTAATATCCGCACACTCGACGGCAGCGTATACATACACCCTGTAAAGGTACGCGGCCGCCGCACGCCCACGACCTACTTTCCGCTCAAGATAAGCGGAACAAAATGCCGCACGCTTACCTCAAGCGCAGAGACCTATGCGATATTCGAACGCTTCACGCAGACCGGAGAGCGCCGCGACTGCTGGGACAGCATGTTCGACTCCGTTTCCGACGGCAGCGAACCGACCGACGAGAATGGCAAGCTCCTAAAGGAAAATATCATGAGATGTCTTCTCGGCAACGAGCCGACGCGCTTTGCGCTGTGTCAAAAATACTTCACCATGAAGGATCTCATGTACATCAAGAACCGTGAGATCGGCACGGGCTGCATTGGCGGTAAGGCCGCCGGTATGCTGCTTGCGAGAAACATTCTGCGCGACGAAGCACCGGAGCTCTACAACGCGCGCGTGGAGCCGCACGATTCGTATTACATCGGCGCGGACGTATTCTATACCTACGCTGTGCAAAGCGGTCTGTGGGGCTCTCGAATCCACATGATTGAGGCCGAGGACTACCTCAAATACGCGCCCGATATCCGTGATCTGCTGCTTAACGGTACTTTCATGCCGAGCATCAAGGAGCAGTTCATGTCCATGCTCGAATACTTCGGCCAGTCGCCCATTATCGTGCGCTCAAGCTCGATCCTTGAGGATGGCTTCGGAAACGCCTTCGCCGGAAAATACGAGAGCGTTTTCTGCCCCAATCAGGGCAGCCTCAAGGAGCGCTATGAAGTGTTCGAGCGTGCGGTGAAGCAGGTCTATGCCAGCACCGTCAACCCGGATGCGATAAAATACCGCGCCGAGCGCAATCTCCTCGGCCGCGATGAGCAGATGGCTCTTTTGGTCATGCGCGTATGCGGCGACGTTCACGGCGACTATTACTATCCGCACATTGCCGGTGTCGGCCATTCGAAAAATCTGTATCTGAACAAGCAGAACGCCTCGGCGGAAAACAAGGGTATGCTGCGCCTCGTTTTCGGTATGGGCACACGCGCCGTTGACCGCGAGGCCGACGATTACGCGAGACTTCTCAATATGGACGCGCCCACCGCACCGCCGATGGTGGCCTACGGCGACGAATATAAATACTCGCAGCACAAAATGGACGTTATAAACCTCAAAAGCAATGAATTCGAGACGATAAATGTCGATAGCATCGACAAACGCGATATAAAGGCTGACTCGTCGCTGTTTATGGAGCTTGATTATCCCACCGCGGCAAGACTGCGCGAGATGGGGCTGAGCGCAGCGGATGCGCCGGATATCCTCAATTTCCGCAAGCTGCTCGGCAAAACGGACTTTGCGTCCGTCATGACCGAGGCGATGCGCATACTCGAAGAAAAGTACGACTATCCCGTCGATATCGAGTACGCCTGCAATTTTGACGGGGAGGGCAATTATCGCGTGAATCTCCTGCAATGCAGACCGCTTCAGACGCGAGGTATCGGTGCCGTCGGTGTCATGCCCAAGGTAAAGCAGCTCTACTTCCGCACGGAAGGCAACTTCATGGGCGGCAACATATGCCTGCCGGTGCGCTACGCCGTCATGGTCAGCGGTGAACCGTATCTTGCTCTGCCTGAGCAGCGCAAGTATCAGGTAGCGCGTAAGCTCGGCGAGCTCAACAGCCGCTTAAGGGATGCGCACACTATCCTGCTCGGCCCGGGCCGCTGGGGCACGACCACCCCCAGCCTCGGCGTGCCTGTGCACTTCATGGAAATAAACCGTTTCGACTGCATAGCCGAGCTTGCCTACAGCTCACACGGCCTGCGCCCCGAGCTGAGCTACGGCAGTCACTTTTTCCAGGATCTCGTCGAGGCGGGCACATTCTATGTCGCGCTGTATCCCGGCGAGAATGGCTGCGTGCTCAATGAAGATCTGTTCTGCGGCTGTGAAAACGTCTATTCAAAGCTCATGAACGCCGAGCCGGGCGATGCTATGGCCGATGTCATCCGCGTTTTTGACCTCGGTGAGAACCGCGCCATCCTGTATTCTGAGGTCGGAAGCCAGGAGTGCTTCCTCGCTCGGGTTTGATAATTAAAGTATAAAGAAGCAGACGCTGAACCGCTGCTTCTTTTCAACTTTCCATCTGCTTTCCGAGGAAGGATGCCACGGTCTG
>CAVGIU010000058.1:0-10065 GCA_963629425.1 Oscillospiraceae bacterium | reverse complement strand
TCGGCGGCTGCGCGGGCACGGCCTGCGCCGTTTCCGACACGCGCTACGGCGTTCCCGCCGGCGGCACTATGGCGCACTCCTGGGTGCAGATGTTCGACTCGGAATACGAGGCCTTCAAGGCCTACTGCGAGACCTATCCGACCAACGCCACTCTGCTGGTCGATACCTATAACTCGCTCAAAAGCGGCGTTCCCAACGCAATACGCGCGTTCAACGAGGTATTAAAGCCCCTGGGCATAACAAAGTGCGGCATCCGCTTCGACTCGGGCGATATGGCCTATCTCACGCGCAAGGCACGCGAAATGCTCGATGAGGCCGGCTGGCCCGAGTGCAAGATCACAGTCTCAAACTCGCTCGACGAGCGCCTTATAACCGAGCTTCTGCTCCAAGGCGCAAAGATCGACTCCTTCGGTGTGGGCGAGCGCCTTATAACCGCAAAAAGCGACCCCGTTTTCGGCGGCGTGTATAAGCTGTGCGCCGTTGAGGACGATAAGGGCGGGATCATCCCCAAGATAAAGATAAGCGAAAACGTCGGCAAGATCACAAATCCCGGCTTTAAAAAGGTCTACCGTTTCTTCGATCGCGAAAACGGCATGGCAGAGGCCGATTATATCTGCATGCATGACGAGGCCGTAGACGACACAAAGCCCCTTGAGATCTGTGATCCCGAGGCGCGCTGGAAGAGCAAGACGATGGAGAATTTCAACGCTCAGGAGCTGCTCGTTCCCATATTCAAAAACGGTAAGCTCGTTTACGAGCTCCCGGCGCTCGACGATATCCGCCGCCGCTGTGCATACGAGGTATCCACACTTTGGCCGGAAGTTAAGCGATTCGATTTCCCCCACCAGTACTACGTCGACCTGTCCGAAAAGCTCATGGCTCTCAAGGACGAAATGCTCAAGGCAAAGAGGTAATTTAAATGGATTCTGCAAAACGCCGCGAGTACATCATGCTCGCACTCAGAAGCGCCGAGCGCCCCGTAAGCGCAACGAAATTCGCAAGAGAGCTGTCCGTCAGCCGCCAGATAATCGTCGGCGACGTCGCGCTGCTGCGCGCCTCCGGCGAGAAGATCCTTGCCACTCCGCGCGGCTACCTTTTGGAGCGCGCAAACGGCCAGGTGGAATACACCGTCGCCTGCGTGCATGATTTTGAGAACATGGAAAAGGAGCTCAACATCATGGTCGATAACGGCTGCACAGTCGTTAACGTCACCGTCGAGCATCCGCTGTACGGCCAGCTGACGGGCCCATTGCATCTGTCAAGCCGCTATGACGTCTCGCAGTTCATGGTCTCCTGCCGCGAACACGGCGCAAGTCCCCTGAGCACTCTCACCGGCGGCATACATCTTCACGTGCTCTCCTGCCCCGACCGCGAGCACTTCGAGCGCGCATATAAAGAGCTGGACGGTGCGGGCTTTATCTATAAAGAGTAAAGGAAAATCGCGATTGCTCATTGACAAAAGCGATAATAAGCGTTAAAGTAGACCATGCACTTGTCAAGACAGTGCATGGTCTTATTATTTCAAAATGAGGTAATCGCTTATGTCGAAGGTAAAGGCTTTTTTTAAACGCAAGGATATCGAGGTAAGCCTCAAGCGCTATGGCATAGATGCGCTCGGCGCTATGGCGCAGGGGCTGTTCTGCACCCTGCTTGTCGGCACGATACTCGACACGCTCGGCACTCAGCTGGGGATATCGTTTCTCGCAGCTCAGCTTATAGAGATCGGCGGCACGGGCTATACGATAGGAAAATTCGCCTCGGCGATGGTCGGCCCCGCGATGGCTGTGGCGATAGGCTATGCGCTGCACGCCCCGGCGATGGTGCTGTTTTCGCTCATCCCCGTCGGCTACGCGACAAATGTCATGGGCGGCGCGGGCGGCCCGCTTGCCGTTTACGTCGTTGCGATAATCGCGGCCGAATTCGGCAAAATGGTCTCGAAGGAGACGAAGATCGACATTCTCGTGACCCCAATCGTCACGATACTTATAGGCGTAGGCGTTGCCTACTTCATAGCAGCCCCCATCGGCAAGGGCGCAATGGCGGTCGGAACGCTCATAAAATGGGCGACAACGCAGCAGCCGTTTGTCATGGGCGTGCTCGTTTCGGTCATCGTCGGCATCGCACTGACGCTGCCGATATCCTCGGCGGCCATCTGCGCGGCGCTGAGCCTGACGGGGCTCGCCGGAGGCGCGGCGCTTGCCGGCTGCTGCGCGAATATGGTCGGCTTCGCGGTCGTTTCGTTTAAGGAAAACGGCTGGGGCGGCATAGTCTCGCAGGGACTGGGCACCTCGATGCTGCAAATGGGCAACATCGTGCGCAACCCGAAGATATGGATACCCGCCATTGCCACCAGCGCCGTGACCGGCCCTATAGCCACCTGCGTGTTCAAACTCGAAATGAACGGCGCGGCAGTGTCCTCCGGCATGGGTACCTGCGGCCTCGTCGGCCCGATCGGCGTGTGGACGGGCTGGTCAAATCCCTCGGCCGAGGCGCTTTTGGACGGCGCAAAGGCCATAGCTCCAACGGCGGTCGACTGGCTCGGCCTTGCGCTCATCGCCATCGTCCTCCCTGCCGTCCTCGCCTGGGCCTTCGGCGTGATCTGCCGCAAGCTCGGCTGGATAAAAGACGGCGACATGAAACTGAATTAAAACCTCAAAAGCTCCGATGCAGTGCATCGGAGCTTTTGTTATATCCGGTTTTCTCCGCATTACCGCCCTCAGGCATTGCACTCATATTACGCGAAACCTCACGGTTTCCGCAAGTATTTCGATACCGGGCTACCGCAATATGCGTATCGGCAGGAGCGTCAAAGCGCCTCTAAAGAGAAAGCGGCAGACAAAGAGTCTGCCGCTTCCCGTAGCTGAAAATAAATTTAAAAGGAGATATTACTCACACTGTGCGGGATTTTCCCAAAGCAGGAGCTTGGTGCCGATGCCCTTTTCGAGCGCGGTCTTGTACAGATCGTAGCCGAGGCCGAGATCGAAAACGCTCATGCCGCAGGCGATGAAGCAGATGATATCGTCATCGTTGGTGCGTCCCTGCTGCTCGCCCATGATGATCTTGCCGATGGCCAGAGAATCGTCGAGCTGCTCCTTCATGCCGAGGTCGATGAGGTGGTATACAGGGCCGCCGATAACGCCCGCGTAGTACTCTTCCTTATCGCCGGTGGCGATTGCGTCCTCGACGTATGCGTGGTGCAGACCGATATGGTCGTAAACGACCTTCATCTTGGTCCACAGACCGCCGTTCTTCTCATACTCGCCGCCCTCTTCCTGGTCGAAGTGCACGGGACCGGAGGCGAGGATGGTGCAGCCGGGCTTTACCCACTCGCCCTTGATGTTCAGGAACGCGGTGCGGGATGCAGCGACGGAGATGACGTCGGCCTGGCGAACTGCCGTTTCAAGATCCTGCTCGACAACGGCCTCAACGCCGTAAGCCTCGCGGACATGCGCTGCCAGCTTCTCTGCCGGAGCGACGGAGTGGTTATTGCAGATGACCTTCTTGACCTTGGGCATCTGAGTGATGACGTTGTCAAGGCAGGAGGTGCCGATAGCGCCGCAGCCGATGCACAGCAGAACCTCGGCATCCTTGCGGGCGAGGTAGCGGGTCGCAACGCCGGGAACGGCGCCGGTGCGAGCCGCGCTCAGGAGGTTTGCGCTCATGTAAGCTATGGGTTCGCCGGTATCCTTATTATTAAGGGTGACCATCAGAACGCTGCGGGGCAGACCCTTTTTCTTGTTTGCGGCGTTCGAGCCGTACCACTTCTGACCGCAGATATCGAATCTGCCGCCGAGATATGCGGGCATTGCGACGAAGCGGCGGTCGGGGCCGGCGACGGGCATGTTGGGGAACTCGCTCTCCTTGGGGAATACGATGTACATACCGTGGTTGTTGTGGTTGTTGCCGCCCATGAGATAATCTCCCTTTGCAAGGAGGGTAAATACCTCTTCTGCGTTATCGATGCATTTTTTCGCGTCCAGCACGCCTGCCGCGATGGTGTCGGGCTCGGACAGGTAAAGAAAATCGGTTCTATGAGCCATGATGGTTCTCCTTTCGGTAGATCGGGACCTTCCCGTAATTTTTGGTTTCGGCAATATTGCGATATATTGCCCTGCGATATATCAAAATTACAATGTATAAGCAAAATAGTCAATGCTTTAGAACAAGAAATAATACTATATTCGCAAAAGATGAGAATATTATTTCTTTTTCTATAAAAATCACAAATAACCATTGACCGGCAGCATATTTATGTGTTAATATTTTTGTACTAAACAATACAGAAAAAATTAATTTATGCTTGAAAATGGGGTGTGAATTGCATGAGCGAGCAAATACCGAAGCTTAGAGTGCTTAATCAGTGCATCAGTCCGGCATCGAAGACCGTTGGGCACCACCGCCACCGCGAGCCGGAGCTGCTGTTGGTCACGAGCGGCGAGCTGCGCGCGCTGCTGCCGAACAGGGAGCTCGTCCTGCACGAGGGCGAGGGGCTTTTCATAAACGGCGGCACGGCGCACGGAGTAGTCGCAAATTCAAGGGAGGGCGCGAATTTCATAAGCGTCAGCTTCAGCACCGAATGTATCGCCGGTGCCGACGACGAGCGGCTTATCGCGCGCTATGTCGACCCGATACTCAAGGCGCGCAATTTTGAGCATATCCCTCTGCGCGGCAGCGGATGGGCAAACGACATATGCGATACCCTGCGCAGCATGCAGTCGACGTATTCGGCGAAAATGCCGGGGTACGAGCTCAAGCTGAAGATCATGGTGTCGGAGATATGGCTCACACTGTACGAAAACTGCGTGCCCGATCTCGGCGACAAGCGCAGCGTTTCGCACACGGAAAAGGCACGCATAGATATTCTGCGCAGATTCATCCAGGAAAATTACGCCGAGAAGATAACACTTGAGGATATCGCCGCCTCGGCGCATATAAGCCGCGGCGAGTGCTGCCGCATATTCAAGCGCCTTTACGGCACGACGCCGTTTCAGTATCTTGTCCACTATCGCCTGACACGCAGCGTGTACTATCTGTCCGAGACTGACAGAAGCATCTCGCAGATCGCGCAGAGTGTCGGCTTTTGCAGCAGCAGCTACTACACCAAGTGTTTCCGCTCGGAGTATAACTGCACGCCGCTCAAATTCCGTCAGGCGCAGCACCGCCTGGCCGAGATATAGCCGAGCCCACAATATACAGCGCATATAAAAAGCAGCCCCCGAGGTATTTTACCCCGAGGACTGCTTGATTTTTATTCTTCTATTTTAATCTCGTCGCCGGTCTTCACCGCGCCGGACTCGAGCACCTTTACAAAAATGCCCTCGCGCGGCATGACGCAGTCGCCGGCGGCCTTGCGTATGGCGCAGTCGTTGTGGCACTCCTTGCCGATCTGCGTGACCTCACACAGCGCCTCGCCTATGCGCAGACGCGTTCCGACCGGCAGCGTGTGCACCGCCACACCCTCGACGAGGATGTTCTCGGCAAACGCACCGTGTTTAAGCTCAAAGCTCAGCTTTTCCTGAAGCTTTTGAACGCTGTCGACCGACAGCAGGCTCACCTGCCTGTGCCAGTTGCCGGCGTGGGCATCGCCCTCGATGCCCCAGTCCTTTTTCAAAAACGCCTCGGGGATCTCGTGCTTTTGTATCCCGCGGACGTCGCTTATGCAAATTGCGGCTATCTTAGCCATGTTTCAGCCTCCTATACGGTACATACTTCGTTTTGCCTCGCTGCGCTCGGTCGCCGAGAGAGCGACGTGCTTTTCCGGCTTGTGCGACACGGCGGTGAGTATCGCGTCCTCGAGCTCCCGTCCGTGCAGGCCGCGCACCGGTATCTCCTCGGCGGAGTGCAGGCAGGGCTTTAAGCAGCCGTCGGCCGTCAGCCTCAGACGATTGCACTCGGCACAGAAATGATTGCTCAGCGGGCTTATGAGTCCGATCTCACCTTTGGCGTCCGGCAGCTTATACAGCCGCGCGACGGTGTGCTTTTCGCTCGGGATAGGTTCAAGCTGCGGCAGCCTGTCCAAAACCGCGCTGTCAGGCAGAAACGCCTCAGCCGAAAACTCGCCCCCGGCATTGCCTATGGGCATGAGCTCTATAAAGCGGAGCTGAACGGGATAATTCAGCGTAAGAGCCGCGAGCTCTTCGATCTCATCGTCGTTAAAGCCGCCTATGAGCACGGTATTGAGCTTTACGGGGCTCATCCCGGCTTCAAAGGCCGCGCGTAAGCCTTCGAGCGCGTCGGCAAGATGTCCGCCGCGCGTAATTTTTTCGTACTTTGCCGCGTTAAGCGTATCGAGGCTTATGTTTATCCTGTGAATGCCCGCCTCAAACAGCTCCTTTGCTATCGGCGCAAGGAGCGTTGCGTTGGTGGTAAGGCTCATGTCCTCGATACCGGGAATTTTCCCGAGTTTGCGCACAAGGGGCACGATATCGCTTCTTACAAGCGGCTCGCCGCCCGTTATGCGCAGCTTTTTCATGCCAAGCGAGGCCGCCGCGTGCGCTATCTCGGCAAATTCGTCCACGCTCATCGCCTGCCGGCAGGGACATTCCTTCATTCCGTCCGGCGGCATGCAGTAGGTGCAGCGCAGATTGCAGGCATCGGTCACCGACATGCGCAGATATTCGATTTTTCTGCCGTATCCGTCAGTCATTTTACCTGTGATAAATCCTTTTTCTCGTTGAGATACTCGCTCAGGTCGAGGTATTCGCCGAGCTTATAGTCCATTTCTATGGGCTTGAAGCCGAGGAACATACCCGGTGTAAAGGTCATCTCGCCGACATACACACGTCCGTTGACCTCGTAAAAATCTATCCTGACAAGCGGGAAATCCTTGGCAAGCTTCCTGCACAGGCGCTTCATTTCCTTGAGCCTTGCGGGTTTTTTCGGGTGAGCGGCGGTCTTTTTGCCCTTGCGCATAACAGGGATGCAGTTCCAGTCCATATCGACAAAGGTGCGTGTCTGCGCTCTTGCCTTGCGGTCGCTGACAACGAGCGCGAACCTGGGCTCGCCGTTGCAGCAGTAGAACTTGTAATCATCAACACTGCCGCCCTCCTCATCTTCGAGAAGCTCCTCAATGACTATCATCGGCTCTATCTTCTCGTCGGTGATACACATATTCTGATAATAATATGTACACCACGGATACAGCCATGTCGTCATCATAACCTTCAGGTGATCGATGCAGTAGGTGCTCTTATCCGTGACTATAATGACCTGATCGCTGCCCCAGCCGCAGTTTGATTTCGCAACGAATTTATTCGGCAACGCCGAAAAGTCTATCTGAGCCACATCTCTGTACGCCCCCAGCAGCGGCACGACATATTCCCCGCCTATCCTTGAGGCTATATACTCCTTTGCGGCAAACTTGTCGGCTGCGACCCTTATGTCGGGGTTCTTATAGTTGAGCGCGAGCCATATTATTTTCTCGTTGAAGCTCTTGGGCTCGTCAAGATCGGGCAGGTAGCCGAGCTGCGCATAGGCCTTCTGCATGCAGTACATGCGCTGCATCACGGGCGTTATGCGCTTTTCCATCATATACGCCTCCTTGGGGGAGAGCGGATCGAAATAATCCTCGGTGTTCTGGAGCACCTTGTCCGGCAGACGTATCTTGTCGCCGTATATCTTATCCCACTCGACCGGCTCGAAGGAAAGCAGTGCGCCGCCGGAATAGAAGGTCATCTCGCCGACATATACTCTGTCGCCGAGGTCGTAAAAATCAACTCTGACAAACGGGAAGGGCTTTGAGAGCTTTGCCGCAAGCTCCTTCATCTTCTCGAAATTGGCGGGCTTTTCGTGCGGGGTTTTGACGTGCGCATGGCCGCCGTAGGTTATGTCGAGGGGCTTGAAATCGGCATCGTAAAAGTCGAAGGTCGTGGGTCTGCTCTTATCCTGACGGTCGGTGGCAATGAACAGGCTGTCCACGCGGCCGTTGAAGCAGAAGAATTTATAGTCGTAGACCTGCTCGTTTGCCTGCTCGATGTATTCCTCGGCAAATATGATGGGGGGCATGTTTTTATAGCCCCAGTTGAAGGTCTGATAATATGAGTTCCTGTACGGCTTAATCCACTTGGCAAACTGGCGGCGTGTCGCATCCTCATCGAGCTCGGACTTGTCCTTGACGATCTTAAGATAACCGCTGCTCCAGTTTACCTTCAGCACAAACCTGTCGGGCAGCTCGTCAAAATTTATCTGCCCCGCGTTGGTCCAGCTTTTTATCGTCGGCACGGCGTACTCGGGACCGATAACATTCGCCACATAGTCCTTGACGGCGAATTTATCGCAGCATTTAGTTATCAGCGGCTCCTGATAATAGACCTTCATCCACATCAGCTTTTCGTTGAAGGTCTGCGGGTTGCGGAAGTTCATCTTGTAGCCGTGCTGCTTTTCAAAGACCTTAGCCAGCAGCGCTTCCTTGTACTCATCGGTGAGCGCGCCCTTCTTTTCGAGCCGGTAGTTCATTTTCTTTGCTCGAACCGTGGCGTATTCGCCCTTCTTGATGTCGCGGATGAAATACTTGTCTATGAGCATGCTCCGCAAAAGCTGAAAACTTTCGGTTTTTTTGAATCTCCTGTACTCGGCCTTGCTGAAAAACAGCCTTCTGATCATCTTTTTTATGAATTTTTTAAACTTTCTCCATAGTTTCACTGTTGCTTCTCCCGTATCTGTATATAATCCTGCTTATTCGCATTATTTTGCCGATTAATAGTACCACACAAGGCCGCCTCTTTTCAATAGACAAGCGCAGGTTTTCCATTTTGTTAACACAATGCTATTGAAGTATCTGAAAAAATATTGTAATATATCTTAGTTTTGCGTTGCATAGCGCAATATTTTTGCAGTAAAGGAAATCCCCCTTATGAGAATAGCTGTTATTCTGCTGCGCTGGATAATGAACTTCATCTACTTTTTCCTGAAGCTCTGTCCGACCGACAAAAATAAGGTCTTATTCCTCAGTCGTCAGTCGAACACCGTGACGGAAGATTTTGATTTTTTAAGCCGCTGCCTTAAAGAGCTCAAGCCCGAGACAAACGTCGTCATCATTACAAAACGCATGGATAAGGGCTTTGCGAGCATGCTCGAATACGCCGGTGCGACAATGAAAAGCATGTATCACCTCGCGACGGCATCGGTGTGTGTGCTCGATTCCTACTGGCCGGCCGTATCGGTGCTGCACCACAAAAAGCAGCTTGCGGTCATCCAGATGTGGCACGCCATGGGCAAGATCAAAAAATCCGGCTATCAGTCGCTCGGCAAGAAGTTCGGCCGCAGCGACATGATCGCGCGCGAAATGCGCATGCACCGCAACTATGACGTCGTCATTGCCGGCGGTCGTGCCTTCAACCCCTTCTACTGCGCATCCTTTGACGTTGAGCCGGATATTCTTTATAACGTCGGCCTTCCTCGCATGGATAAGCTGCGCGAGGGGCAGGAGGAGGCGCGCCGTCAATTCTACGAGGCCTACCCCTGGTTCAGAGGCAAAAAGATCGTGCTGTACGCCCCAACCTTCCGCAAGGGGCAGACGCTCGACCCCAAGCCTTTGGTCGACGCGTTCAACTTCGACGGAAGTCAGGTGCTCGTCGTAAAGCGTCACCCGAATCAGCTTTTAAACTACGATTCGCTTGCACCGGCGACGACCTGCCACAAGGTTCCGACCTCGACGGTGCTGTCGGTGTGCGACTGTGTTATAACCGACTACTCGGCCATAACGATAGAGGCCGCGCTTTTGGGTAAGCCCGTCTATTTTTATCTTTTCGACTACGAGGACTATCTTGAGCACAACGGCCTGAACGTCAAGCTTTTCGAAGAGTTCCCCGACTGCATATTCCGCGATCCCAAGGAGCTTGTCGCCGCCATCGACAGGGGCGAATACGATATGGATAACTACAGGCGCTTCTGCCGCAGGTATCTGCCCGATCTCACGGGCAGAGCCACCGACAAGATCGCCGGACTTATAATCGACTGCATGGAGAGAGACAAACATGATGCAATTTCTCAGAGCATTGCTCGCCAAAATCAAATTGATGGTGCTGTGGATAACGAGGATTCTGTTTGCGCCCAACCACTTTAAGC
>CAVGIU010000057.1:0-10332 GCA_963629425.1 Oscillospiraceae bacterium | reverse complement strand
AGCAATCTCCCGCTTCATCGCATAATACGCCCGTCAGCAACGCACAGGCGCTCTATTAGGATACCAAAACTCCCCCTCGATGTCAAGGGGGAGTTTTGTGATTTTCGCAGAAATTTGAGCCTTATTTTTGTGAAATCAGCTCAAATGCATTTTTTCCTCGAGCTCGCTTGCCATATCGAGAAGCTTTTTCGCCATTTCATATAGCTTCTCGCCTTCGGGTGTCAGCCCCGCAACATGGTTATCGCGGCTTATAAGGCGCACGCCGAACTCATGCTCGAGCGCGGAAACGGCGCGGGACATCGTGGAGTGGCTCATATACAGCCGCTCCCCCGCTTTGGTGTAGCTTTTCTCCTCCGCCACTGCGGCGAAGGCGCGCAGTTGTTCAAGCTCCATAGTCTCGTGCTCCGTTTATTGGATCAAGAATACCAGGTTGAGTTTTCACGGCAAATATCAGCACGAAAATCACAATTTAATTTCTCTCATTTTCGGGTGCTTGCAGTTTTGACGGAGATGATTTTTGTTCAGGCAAGAGAATCGCCAGACGGTAATACTTTGTGTATTTCCCATGGCGTTTCCGCAGCCCGGGCGAAAAGCAGCCCGTCAAAACCTGTTCTTTGCCGTTAAAGCTCAGCCTAATAATTAAATGTATAGGGCAGCAGCTCTTTCAGCCTGTAGCTGACGTATCTGCCATCGGCCTTGCAGCAGAGTATCTCCAACTCTCCGTCGTTAAATTCGGACAGAAACTGGCGGCACGAGCCGCAGGGCATGCAGTAATTTTGGCTCTCGGCGTAAATTGCAAGGCGGACGTAATCCCGATACCCCTCGCTGACAGCCTTGACGCAGGCCGTGCGCTCGGCGCATATCGTATCGCCCAAGGCTGCATTTTCCACGTTGCAGCCGGTAAACACACGTCCGCCGCGGCACTCGAGCGCAGCGCCTACCGCGAACTTGGAATAAGGAACGTACGCTCTGCCCGACGCCTCTCTCGCGATAGCCAAAAGCTCCTTATCTGTCATAAGACACCTCTCCGTTTCTCAATCTTTAGTCGTATCCTCTGATTTTTTTACGTTTTCGATCTTTACTGTCCAGTTTTCAATACCGCACATGGGGTTATTCTCATTTGCCTTTGCGCCTTCGACAACGCCGCGATGGCTCACCAGCTGGTGACGCTCGAATATGAGCGGAACGATGTACGCCTTATTTGCGATATACGCGCACATGTTGTCGCAGGCGGTCTTTCGGTCATCGTCGTTTGCGGCAAGATAAGCGGCGATCAGCTCATCGAGCTGAGTGTCACCTACCGCACCGTAGTTAAGCGACGCGCCGACTGAGAGCAGCTTACTGAGGTCAAAGTCTCCGCCGAGCCGCACCTCGCAATAGCACATGTCGTAGTTTCCGCCCTCGAGCAGCTTTTCATAGTTATCCCAGTCCTGCTTATTGACCGTTACCTGAAGGCCAAGGCTCTGCATATCCTCGGCGAATTTCTTCGCCGCATTGACCTTGACGGTGCTTCCGCTGTAAACGAGTAAGCTGAGATCTATCTCTATAAGATCCTCGCCGTTTTTAAACTCCAGAAATCCGTCGCTGTCGTAATCCTTCATTCCGGCGTTGGTGAGCATCTCCTGCACCTTGTTAAGGTCGTAGTTAAACTGCTTCGCGTAGCTTTCGTTATAAAGGCTGCTGGCCGGATTGATCGGAAGATTCGCCGCCGATGCGTAGCCTCCGAGCTGACTTACGATATAGTCTCTGTCAAAGGCATAGTTCATCGCAAAGCGGAGCGTGTCATTTTGAAAATCAGTGCTGTAGGTATTGAAAACGATATAGTGCATATTCGTCGTGTTGAAGCCGCGTATATCGTTAGCGCTGCCGTAGCCGATATTCGTCGTGGAGCTCGGGTCGTTCAAAACCATATCGATGAGCGAATCGGCAAAGGCGGACATGGTCTCCTCCGATCCGACATATTCCTTGAGGTATATCGTCTTGAGCGGCATAGTCGCTGCGTTTTTATGCTTTTGGTATACCGTCAGGCTGTTATAGTCGTCCGCGTACTGATAAGGTCCCGAGCCGCCGGGATAGGTCTGATTTCCCGTTCCGTACTGGATGACGGGAATACTCAGCAGTGACGGGAGCAGCATGTTTTTCTTCGTGAGATTGACGGTCACGGTCTCGGAATCAGATGCCGAGCAGCCGGCAATACAGCTGAGGCGAGCCTTGAAGCGCTCCGAGCTTGTGGCCAACTGGATACTGTACGCAACGTCCGTCGCGGTGAGCGCCGCTCCGTTATGAAAGGTATGCCCCGACGCAACCTTGAGCGTCCAGCTTGAGCCGTCCTCGGTCGACCACTCGCTTACTACATTGGGCTTGACCTCAAAGCTGTTATCGACCTCAACGATATTTTCGTAAACAAGACAGCAGACGAGCTGGTTGTTTGTGTTCGTCGCGGTAAGCGGATTCATGCTGTAGCCCTTATTGCAGTTGAGCGTGAAAATATCATCGTCCGCCGCGGTTTGGCCAAGCTCCGTGCCGGCGCTTTGACCCTTGATATAGTCGTCCTTATTGTCATCGGCCGTGCCGCAGGCTGCAAACGACAGCAGCGACAGCAGCGCAAGCACCAGCGCGATATATCTTTTTATCTTTGACATTTGAGCACCTCAGAGCACTATTGCCGCCGCCATGCTGCCGCGGACACCGTCGGTCGCGCGATGCGACCAGTATTTATCGGGAAGGCACATCGTGCACTCTGCCGACACATCAATGTTGTCCTTCTCAAGGCCGAGCTGCAGAAGTCTGCGAGCGTTCGCGCCGCGAAGATCGACATGCGTTTTGCCGTTGGGCTTTTTATCGAAAAGTCCGTCGGTCGCACCGCCGAGATATCTATCGACCGCTGCGGGAACATCGTCGTCGCATTCAAAGCAGCATTTGCCGATGCTCGCACCTATCGCCGCGCGGATAGTGCGCGGCTTTGCGCCGAGAGCGCACATTTTTTCGACCGCAGCGCCGAGGATATCTTGCACGCTGCTTTTCCAGCCGCAGTGCACCGCCGCTATTACCTCAGCCTCGGGATCATGCAGCAGGACCGGCACGCAATCGGCAATGTAGATCATCAGCGGCAGACCTCTTACGTTCGTGACAAAGCCGTCGCACTCTATGCGCTTATCCGAGCCCACAGTGTAGCGGTCAGACTCGGTGGCAAGATAGACAACGCGGCCGTGAACCTGCTTTGTGACAACAAAATCGTCGGCATTGCAGTCCATTATCTCACCGGCGAGGCGGTAGTTTTCACGCACCGCCTCATCATCGTCGCCGCGGTTCACACCGAGGTTCCACGACGCAAATACGCCGCGGCTCACGCCGCCGATGCGCGTTGAGAACATATGTCTTGCGCTTATTTTATCCGATGTCATGTATAAGCAGCCGTGCTGTGTGTTTTCAGTAAATGCCATTATGCTTCCTCATCAGTCGTTTCTGCCGCAGCACTCCTTATATTTGAGCCTGCGTGAGCCGTCGGCCTTCATCTTGCCGCAGGGGCAGGGATCGTTGCGGCCGGGCTTCGGAGCCTTTTTGATGGGCTTTTTCTTCGGAGCCTCGCCGCCGACGTTTGCCGCCACATTCTTGGCAACGGCCTTACGCTCGAGCGTCTGCTCCTTGCGGACGCGGATGGTATAAATTCTTCGGACGGTCTCCTCGCGGATGCCGTTTATCATGGCCTCGAACATATCATAGCCTTCGCGCTTGTACGCATCTATGGGCTTGACGTTGCCGTAGCCGCGCAGTCCGATGCCACGCTTGAGCTCAGCCATCGCATCGATGTGATCCATCCAGTATTCGTCGACGACGCGCAGCATGATAACACGCTCGATCTCGCGCATGACGGGCTGACCGTCGGGGGCAAGGCCGAACTCCTCTTCGCGCTTATCGTATACCTGCTGAGCAATATCGTATACGCGGTCGATTATCTCCTGAGCCTTGGGAGTGCCCTTGAAGTCCTCCGTTTTGATTGCGCCCCTTGGCAGGAAGAGCTTTTCAAAGGGAGCGACAACCTCGGCAAGATGCTCGGCATTCTCCGGTGCGCCGCCGTGCAAGGCGTCGTTTACGCTGCCCGAGATGAACTCGTAGATCATCTTGTTTATGTTCTCTCGCAGATTCTCGCCGTCGAGCACCTTTCGGCGCTCATCATAAATGATATTGCGCTGCTGGTTCATAACGTCGTCGTATTCCAAAACGCTCTTACGGGTCTGGAAGTTGCGGCTTTCGACGGTCTTCTGAGCCTGTTCTATTGCGTTGGAGAGCATTTTGTGGTCAAGCGGCGTATCCTCGTCGACGCCGAGTGACTCCATCATATTGCTCATGCGCTCGGAGCCGAACAGACGCATAACATCGTCGGTCAGCGCGATGTAGAAGCGGCTTTCACCGGGGTCGCCCTGACGGCCGGCACGTCCGCGCAGCTGGTTATCTATACGGCGCGACTCATGGCGCTCGGTGCCGAGGATGAACAGGCCGCCGACGGCCTTGACCTTCTCGGCCTCCTCGTCGCAGACTGCCTTGTGCTCCTTGAGCTTCTCGGCATACAGTGCGCGAGCCTTGAGTATCTCCTCATCGTCGGTATCGGCATAGCCGGTAGCGTCGGCGATGATCTCCTCGGCAAAGCCCGCCTTGCGCAGATCGTTCTTCGCCAGGTACTCGGCATTACCGCCGAGCATGATATCGGTACCACGGCCTGCCATGTTCGTCGCGATGGTGACAGCGCCGAGCTTACCGGCCTGCGCGACGATCTCCGCTTCCTTCTCATGATGCTTTGCGTTTAGGACATTGTGCTTTATGCCGCGAGCCTTGAGAAGCTTCGAGAGATATTCGCTTTTTTCAATGGATATCGTACCGACCAGGACGGGCTGCCCCTTCTCGTGGCAGGCGATTATCTGCTCGATTATCGCGCGATCCTTGCCCGCTTCGGTCTTGTACACGACGTCGGGCTGATCGATACGCGCAACGGGCTTATTGGTCGGGATCTCGACTATGTCGAGCTTATAGATCGAGGCAAACTCCTCTTCCTCCGTGACGGCGGTACCGGTCATACCGGAGAGCTTGTCGTAAAGTCTGAAGTAATTCTGGAATGTGATCGTCGCCAGCGTCTTGTTCTCACGCTGAACGTCGACATGCTCCTTGGCTTCGATAGCCTGATGCAGGCCCTCGCTGTAGCGGCGGCCGAGCATGATACGGCCGGTGAACTCATCGACGATGAGCACCTCGCCGTCCTTGACAACGTAGTCGATGTCTCGCTTCATGATGCCGTGCGCGCGCAGCGCCTGATTGATATGATGGGTCAGCGTCGAGTTTTCTATATCGGCATAGTTTTCAAGGCTGAACGCGCGTTCTGCCTTGGCGATGCCTCGCGCTGTGAGCGTCGCCGTGCGCGCCTTTTCGTCAACGATGTAGTCGGCGTCAAGATTCTCGTCCTCTTCCTCCTTGGAATCGGTGGAGGCATAGACCTTTTTCTTCAGACCCGCGACAAAGTCGTTTGCCTGACGGTAGAGATCGGTGCTCTCGTCGCCCTGGCCGGAAATGATGAGCGGCGTTCTCGCCTCATCGATGAGGATTGAGTCGACCTCGTCGACGATAGCAAAGGCGTGGCCGCGCTGGACGCGGCTTTCCTTATAGATCGCCATGTTGTCGCGCAGGTAGTCAAAGCCCATCTCGTTATTTGTGCCGTAGGTGATATCGGCTGCATAGGCCGCCTTGCGCTCCTCGTTATCGAGGCCATGGACGATAAGACCGACGTCGAGACCCATGAATCTGTGCACCTTGCCCATCCACTCGCTATCTCGGCGGGCGAGATAGTCGTTGACGGTGACGATATGGACGCCGTTGCCGGTGATGGCGTTGAGATAGGCAGGCATGACCGCGACGAGGGTCTTGCCTTCGCCGGTCTTCATCTCGGCGATACGTCCCTGATGCAGGACGATGCCGCCGATGAGCTGGACGCGGAACGGCTTCATGCCGAGGACGCGCCACGCAGCCTCTCGCACTGCGGCGAATGCCTCTGGCAGCATGGAGTCGAGATCCTCGCCGTTATCGTAGCGGTTTTGGAACTCGGCGGTCTTGGCTCGCAGCTCGGCATCGGACAGTGCCTGCATCTGCGGCTCGAGCGCCTCTATCTTATCGACAATTGGATATATTTTTTTAAGTTCATGATCGGTATGGCTGCCGAAAAGTTTACTGAAGAAGCCCATATTAATTGCCTTTCGTATGTAAAGATAATTTCACAAAATAAGCTGACGGGAGCCGAACACCTACCGGTTTTGGCAGGCTGATTTTCACTCATGCTGCGTTAAAACCCTTGAAAATACGGAAGTATTCCCTGCGGGCTTTGCCTCGCCTGAGCAAAAATCAGCTCTGTCAAAACCGCAAAGCACCTGTCGGCAGGGTTTCGGCTCCCGTCAGCTTAGATTTTAACACATAATTGTGAATAAAAAAAGCCCTGTGGCATGGCTTTTTATGTCTTTTCATGAGTTTTTACGCGCTGTGGCGCATCCGCTTGTTATTTTCGCGGCCATTTGTTATAATGTGCGCATCACGTGAAAAGAGGTAGCCCCTTTGGATTTCAGAAAAATTACACTGTCGGACGTCGGCGCGCTGCGCCCGTACCTGCGTGCGCAATATCGCTCGTGCGATTACTCGGTGCTGGGCGTTTTCATGTGGGCCGACAGATTCGGATACGAATATAGCATTTCGGACGGCGTTCTGTTCATGCGCGAAAGATCGCGCGCGGGCGGCGAGTACGACTATCTGCTGCCGTTGGGCGAGGGCAGCCTTTGCGAGAGAGTCAGGGCGCTGCGCGATGCCATCGGAGAAAAGCTCACGATGAGCCTCGTGCCGGAGGAGGCAATGGCCGAGCTGCGGCAGGAATTCAAGTTCACCGCCGTCGAGGAGCCGGATATCGCAGACTATATGTACAAGGCCGAGGATCTCGCCTACCTCGCCGGCAAAAAATACAGCAAGAAGCGCAATCTCATCCACCAGTTTGAGAAGCTCTACCCCGATTTCACGCTCGAGCCGATCAAGAATGAAAACGCGCACATGATCGAGGAGTGCTGCGAGCACGACTGGGCGGACACGGGGCTCAGCGAGCTGGCGATATACGAGAACGAGCACACGCGCGAGGTGCTGCGCGACTTCGCGGCCTACGGCTGCACGGGCTACGCGCTGCGCGCCGACGGCGAGATAGCGGCATTCTGCATCGGCGAGGCAATGGGCGATACGCTGATCGTGCACATCGAGAAGGCAAAACGCGAGTACAAGGGCGCATTCCAGATGATAAACTGCTTGTTCGCAAAAACGGAGCTGGAAAAATGCGGCGTTAAATTCATCAACCGCGAGGACGACGTCGGCGACGAGGGGCTGCGACAGGCGAAACAGTCATACTTCCCCGAGTACATGCTGAAAAAATACAGGCTCTGCTATGAATAATTATAAACTCACCCTGAGCTACGACGGCACGCGCTATCGCGGCTGGCAGCGGCAGGGCAACACGGAAAACACGATACAGGCCAAGGTCGAGGGCGCACTTTCGCGCATACTCGGGCAGGAGATCGAGGTCAGCGGCTCGGGGCGAACCGACGCCGGTGCGCACGCGCGGATGCAGGTCGCGTCGTTTCGCGCCCGGACGGAGCTGACAGTCCGTGAAATTTTATCGCGGCTGCGCATCGCACTGCCGGAGGACATCGCCGCAGTCGATCTCACCCTCGCCGCGCCGAGGTTTCACGCGCGGCTGAGCTGCGTCGGGAAAACGTACATTTACCGAGTGCAGAACAATGAGGTGCAGAACGTTTTCGAGCGGCGGTATATGCACCGCGTGAGCGAGGCGCTTGATGATGGCGCGATGAGAAATGCTGCGGAGATTCTGCTCGGCGAGCACGATTTCACGGCGTTCCAGTCGAACAAGCGCATGAAAAAATCCGCCGTGCGGCGGATAGATACAATAGATATTCAGCGGCTCGGCGACGAGGTGCGCTTCGTCGTTTCGGGCGACGGATTTCTGTATAACATGGTGCGGATCATCGTCGGAACGCTATTGGAGGTCGGCGCGCATCGGATGACGGCGGCGGATGTCGAGTTCGCGCTGGAATCCAGGGTGCGCGAAAACGCGGGCCCGACCGCCCCGGCGCAGGGGCTGTGGCTGTGGGAGGTCTTTTATTAGCGCTTGACAAGCGGGGGGAAAGCGGCTATACTGAATACATAAAGGTGGCGTTATCGGACAAACGGTTAGCCCCCCATAGAGTTATTTCAGAGAAATAACCGCCGGAGTAGTGGCCGGGCGGTTATTTCTTTTTGTATATCTGCATTTAGTAACTAGTAAATAGCTGATAGCTAATAGAAAGCGGGCGAGCAATGCTCGCCCCTACGAGTTGGTGGAAGCGCCGAGCAAACCGCAAGCGGCGGAACGGGCAAGATAAGTTCCCTACACGCACTACAGGGGTGCGGCGGTCGCACGGTTTTGCCGGTACCATCGATTCGGGTTCACGCAATCATCGTATCCGTAGGTGCGGCAATGCGCCTCTAAAAAATCACCTCATCCGTCGGCGGAGCCGACACCTTCCCCTCAAGGGGAAGGCAGCGCGCACGACAACACAGCAGCAACATTTGCCTTCCCATCAAGGGGAAGGCAGCGCGCACGACAACAAGCAGCAACATTTGCCTTCCCCTCAAGGGGAAGGCAACGCGCACGACAACAAGCAGCAACATTTGCCTTCCCCAAGCGGAGCGAGAGGGGAAGGTGTCAGCCGGAGGCTGACGGATGAGGTGTAAGCAAATCATTTGCCGTCAGGCAAACACATTCGGCAAAATCACAAGGCCGCAGAGGAAAACCTCTGCGGCCTTGCTTTTTATGCAACATAACGAATAGTTATAACAAGAGACTAATTAATTGTGATCTCTAAGCTTCGTTAGAATTGCGGGTTATTGAATTATTAGCCGAGCTGTGCGAAACGGTACAGCATAACGACAGTGTCCTGACGGGTTGCGTTGTTGTCGGGAGCAAACAGGTTGTCGCCTACGCCCTTAACTACGCCGACCTCTGCTGCCCATGCAATTGCGTCTGCTGCCCAGTGGTCAGCAACGTCGGTGAAGGTTGCAGCCTTCTCAGCCTTTGCGTTGTCAGCGATGCGGTTGAGGATGGTTGCGATCTCAGCACGGGTGATCTTTGCAGCGGGATCGAAGTTGCCGTTGTCGCGGCCTTCGATGTAGCCGTTCTCGACTGCCCATGCGACTGCCTTTGCAGCATAGTCGGCAATGTCAGCCTTGTCGTTGAAGGTGACTTCCTTCTCGGAAGCAGCTTCGCCGTTCAGACGCCACAGCATGGTGACGAAGTCCTGACGGGTGATGTCGTTAGCAGGATTGAAGTTGCCATTGTCGTCGCCCTTGACAACGCCCTCAGCTGCTGCCCATGCAACTGCGTCCTTCGCGTAATCAGCGATTGCAGCCTCGTCCTTGAACTCGGGAGCAACAGGTGCTACGTAGTCGGGATCCTCTGCGCCGCAAACGGTGCAGACACCCTTATCGAAGGTGTGGTTCAGTGCGTCGATCTTCTCACAGCCGGAGAGAACCTCGCCGCAGACGGAGCACTTGGTGCCGGCAGTTGCGCCAGCCTCGGTGCAGGTAGCTGCAACAGCCTCTACGTCAACAGAGGTGTGCTCCTTCATGGGGATCTCTTTGCCGGTGGTCATTGCGGTGTTGCACCACTTGCAGTAGGTGTCGCCGGTGTAACCAACCTCAGTGCAGGTTGCTTCCTTGACGTTGACGGGATCGCCAGCGACGTGAGTAACAACAGGAACATAGTAGTATACGGGCTCGTCGTTATCGTCGGTTGCGAACTGGCCGCAGACCTTGCAGCACTTAACACTCAGGCCCCAGGTTGCGCAGGTAGGCTCAACAACAACCTGCTTCTCGAATGCAGATGCATTGTCGTGCAGAGGATCAAGAACGCGATTCTGATCCGAAGTGCTGCCCGGCTTTAACGCTTTGCATTCGCTGCAGTAGCAAACATTATCGTACTCAATGCCAGGCTCAGTGCAGGTAGGTGCAACGTCTTCTGCCTTGACCCAGTTGTGGCCAAGTGCTGCAACTTCTTCGCCTGCATCGGTGACCTGCCATGCATTGTTCTTGGTGTAGGTAATGGTCATCTGAGTCCAGCCAGCAACGGTGCAGGTGGGAGCGACAGCTGCGATTGTGAAGGTGTCGCCGACCTTGGGCTCATAGCCAATGTAGCCGTCTTCTTTTCCAGCTGCCATATCCTCTGCATCGTACTTGCCAGAGTATACGGAGTAAGAAGTGTAGAAC
>CAVGIU010000056.1:0-10589 GCA_963629425.1 Oscillospiraceae bacterium | reverse complement strand
GAGACCCATCAGATGGTCATCTCCGGCGCAGGCGACATTCAGGTCGACGTTCTGTGCGCAAAGCTCAAGTCCCGCTTCGGCGTTGAGACCGAGCTCAAGCCCGCACGCGTTGCATACCGCGAGAAGATCAAGGGCAAGGTCGAAGCTCACGGCCGTCACAAGAAGCAGTCCGGCGGTTCCGGTCAGTTCGGTGACGTCTGGATCCGCTTCGAGCCGCAGGATGAGCAGGACGAGATGATATTCGCAGAGGAAGTTTTCGGCGGCTCCGTTCCCAAGAACTTCTTCCCCTCCGTCGAAAAGGGTCTGCGCAACGCAGTTCAGAAAGGCGTCCTCGCCGGTTACCCGCTGGTCGGCCTGAAGGCCACTTTGTATGACGGCTCCTCTCACCCCGTTGACTCCAACGATATGGCTTTCCAGACCGCAGCACGTCTTGCATATCAGGACGGCATCCCCAAGGCAAAGCCCACCATCCTCGAGCCTATCGGTCTTCTCCAGGTCACTATCCCCGACGCGAACCTCGGCGATATCATGTCCGATATCTCCTCCAAGCGCCGCGGTACCGTTCTCGGCATGAACGCAGAGGACGGCATGCAGACCGTTGAGGCTGAGGTTCCCATGGCAGAGATGAGCTCTTACACCATCGACCTGCGTTCCATGACCCAGGGTCGCGGTTCGTTCACCTGCAAGTTCATCCGCTACGAGGAAGCTCCCGGCAACGTTCAGCAGAAGGTCATCGAAGAGGCTAAGGCACTGGCCGAGGCCGAGTAATAAAAAACATAAAGCGGCGGGCTCTGCGCCCGCCGTTTTTCAGGTAACGATATGAAATTCAAGATCCCCGAAATCAAAATACCGAAGGTGAATGTCCCGAAACTCCGCCGCGCCAAGGAGGAAGGCGAACCGATTGTTGATGAGGTGGCTGAGGCTCCTGTTTCCGACGATGAAGACATCGAAGACGTTCTCGACGAGTTTGAGGAAGCAGAAGCTTCGGATGACGAGCCCTCTCCCGTGACGCATGAAAAGCCAAAAAGCTACGGCATGGTCATATCCGAAGATCAGCTCCGCATGGTTTGGGCCGGCGAGATCGGCTTTTCACTGCTGATAGTTTTCGCTTCAGTATTAATTGCAATTGCAAGTTAAGCTGACGGGAGCTTAAAAGCTCAGGTCGAACGACCTGAGCTTTTCGTTTATCTTACTATGCCCTTTATAAACGCCGGTTTCTCGACCGGATCGGGAACAACGGTATAGCAGGCATTGAGCATCTCGGCGGCCTTCTGCGCGTCCTCAATGCTCTGCGCGTGGATCGTGCCGAGGCTTTCTCCGGTCTCCACCCTGTCGCCGACCTTCTTTTTGAGGATAATGCCGACAGAGAGATCTATGACGCTCTCCTTGGTGGCTCTGCCGCCCCCGAGGTGCATCGACACGAGGCCGACCTTGTCGGCACAGATGTGCTTCACATAGCCCGTGCGGTCGCACACGGCTTCAAGCTGAACCGGTGCCTGCGGCAGGAGCGAGGTGTCGAACACAGCGCGGCGGTCTCCCTCCTGGCCCTCGACGAGCTCCGCGAGCTTTTCGAGAGCCGAGCCGTCCTCAATGCCCTTTTCAAGCATTTTTCGCGCTGCTGCGTCATCATCGGCGATGCCTGCCTCGGTAAGGATACACGCGCCCAAAGTCAGGCACAGTTCGAGCAGCTCGCCCTGCTTCTCGCCGCGCAGAACCTCAATGGCCTCCTTGACCTCGAGTGCGTTGCCTATCGCGCTGCCGAGTGGCTCGTCCATATCAGTTATGACGGCGACGGTCTTCTTCCCCGCGAGCCTTCCGACTGCGGTGAGGTTTTCCGCAAGCTCGCGCGCATCCTCCGCAGTTTTCATAAACGAGCCGCTGCCGGATTTTACGTCAAGGACGATAACATCCGCACCCGCGGCAAGCTTCTTGCTCATGATTGAGCTTACTATGAGCGGTATGCTCGGCACGGTACCGGTAACGTCGCGCAGAGCGTACATTTTTTTATCCGCCGGGTCGAGATCTGCCGTCTGTCCCGCGATGGCGATACCGAATTTATTGACATTTTCAATGAACTTTTCCTCGGAAATACCCGTGTTGAAGCCGGGGAAACTTTCGAGCTTGTCTATCGTGCCGCCCGTATGGCCGAGGCCGCGGCCGGACATTTTTGCGATCTTAACACCCTGCGCCGCCACCATCGGGCAGAGTATGAGCGAGGTTTTATCTCCGACGCCGCCGGTCGAGTGCTTATCGGCCTTGACGCCCTTTATGGCGCTCAGGTCAAGCGTCTCGCCGGAATCGCGCATCGCCATTGTAAGCTGAAGCGTCTCCTCACTGTCCATGCCGCGCAGCAGGATCGCCATCATCAGCGCCGACATCTGATAGTCGGGTATCTCGCCTCTCGTGTAGCCGTCCACGACGAATTTTATCTCCTCGGCGCTGAGTTTTTCGCCCTCGCGCTTTTTTACGATAACATCAGTCATCAGCATAGCCGATACCCCCATAACCATTTAATTAATGCTATTATCTTAACACAAGCGGCGAAAAATTTCCACCGATATCACAATTTTCTTTCAAATATCAAATACGCTCTCCCCTCTATGCACCGCAGTTTATCCGAAACGCGGCCGAGCCTCGTTTCGTCTGCCGGTATTGCGATGAGGCCGTCCGCTATAAGGCAGCCCATTTTACCGCGCCGCCACAGTGTGTCACTCCCGCTGCTTTCCTTCAGCGGTCTGTCGGCGGCATATTCTATATTATCCGGCAGATTTTTCAGCTCCGTGCGCGAAAAGCGGCGAACGATGCCCATACCCGAGGCGTTTGGCCGCATCGTTCCCAAGAGCGCGCTTTTTCCGCCGCCGTAGAGATAAAGGCGCACAATACCTCCCTGCTTCGCGCCGCACTGAGCCGTGAAAACGGTCATGAGTCCGTCTTGACGTATGCTGAGGTTTCCGCGCTTGACTCCCTCTATGTAAACGGGCAGACTCTGCATGTCCCAAGCCTCCTTAAAGTCCGCTCCCCGAGCAGATACCCGGGGAGCGCAGAAGTATTATCACAAGCCAAAGCTCACGGCAATGGCATTATCGACCTTCGTCATGGTGTTATCGTCCAGCTTGCCCATGTGCTCGCGCAGGCGCGACTTATCTATGGTGCGTATCTGCTCGAGCAGTATCACGCTGTCGCGCGACAGTCCCACGCTTTGGGCGTTGAGCTCTATATGGGTCGGAAGCCTGGCCTTGCCGGTCTGACTTGTTATGGCCGCGGCAATAACTGTCGGGCTGTGCTTATTGCCGGTGTCGTTCTGGACGATGAGTACGGGGCGCATGCCGCCCTGCTCCGAGCCCACGACGGGGCTTAGATCGGCGTAAAAGATATCTCCACGTTTGACTATACTCAATTTAATTCACACTCCGAATAGTAGTCGCCCGCTACATCTTATGTAGGGTGCTGACTATATTCTCCCACTATGGTGTGAATTTTATACCGTGGTTATCGTCCAGTCGGATATCTCAACGCTCACGACCGTGTTTTCCTTATAGCTTATCTCGGCGCTGCACGGCACAAGGCTTGAGTCTATCCGCAGCGTTACGACATAGTCGTCCGCCGGTATGATACGCGCGGTCAGCATATCGTCCTCGACCCAGCTTATCTCCAAATACCCGTCGCGCATCGCGCGGACTATGAGCGGCAGAGCCGACATGGGACTGAGTTCGGCATCGTCGAGCGTTCCGATGTCGAGCATCGCGCCATCATATTCAAGGCTCAGGCTTTCGTCCGAAAGGTTTGCTTTGATGCCGGATAAAAGCTCGGGCTCAACGACCGATATGGATGCCACTTCCTTTGTCTGTTCATAGGCAAGGGTAAACTCGGCCGTCTTATCGTCGTACTGTGCCGAGACATGAGCCGAAAACGATATACTCTCCGCCGAAGAAACGATCTTCACAAATTCGGCAAACTGCCCCTTTCCGTCATCTGCGCAGCCGCACAGCAGAATAAGGCACAGGATAAACGGCAATACTCTTTTCATATTTCGTCCTCCGAAAGTGTTATTTAGTCTATCTTAATTCTATTCTATTAACCGTTTCGGCCGAACATTATTCAAATTTTCTCTTGACATTTGTTTGAATGTGGGCTTTAATACTATAGTAATAAAGATATTGCTTCGATCGGGAAGATAATATTGCAGCGTCACTCAGAGAACGGCGGTCATCGGCTGAAAGCCGCCTGTGATGCGGATATTCAGTTCGCCCGTGAGCTCCGGCCAATTCCCGGCGGCGGTTCCGTTAAAGCCATTTGAGTGCGATAAACATCGAATAAGGGTGGTACCGCGGAAGACAGGTCTTTCGTCCCATTGCGGACGTAAGGCTATTTTTTTGTTTATTTTTGATCTAAAGATAAGGAGAGACACGATGAAAGCATTGATGAATCAGCTCAGAGAAAGTGCCGTCAAAGCCATTCTCAACGCTGACAGTCCCGAAAATCTTGAAGCGCTGAGAGTTAAGTATCTCGGCAAGAAGGGTGAGCTCACGGCTATACTCAAGCAGATGGGCAAGCTCTCGGCAGACGAGCGCCCTATAATGGGTCAGCTTGCAAACCAGATCCGTGCGGAGCTTGAAAACGCCATTGACGAGACCCGCAAAAAGCTCGAAGCCGCCGCTTTGGAGGCCCGCCTTGAGCTTGAAACGGTCGACGTTACCGTTCCCGGCGAGGATATCCGCCTGGGTCATAAGCACCCGATGTACAAGGCTCTTGACGAGATAAAGGACATTTTCGTCGGCATGGGCTTTACTGTTCTCGACGGCCCCGAGGTCGAGCTTGCGAGCTATAACTTCGATAAGCTCAATGCCGAGGAGGGACATCCCTCCCGCGACTGGTCTGACACTTTTTATTTTGACACCGACAGCCGCGTCATGCTCCGCTCGCAGACCAGCCCCATGCAGGTCCGCGCGATGGAGACCATGAAGCTGCCCATCCGCATCGTCGCCCCCGGCAGAGTTTACCGCAAGGACGAGGTCGACGCGACGCACTCTCCGATGTTCCACCAGGTCGAGGGCATGGTAATAGACAAGAACGTCACCATGGCTGATCTTAAGGGCACCCTGAACCTCGTCATGCAGGAGCTCTTCGGCGAGGGCACCGTCACAAGATTCAGACCGCACCACTTCCCATTCACCGAGCCCAGCTGCGAGATGGACGTTCAGTGCCACAAGTGCGGCGGCAAGGGCTGCCCCACCTGCAAGGGCGAAGGCTGGATAGAGGTTCTCGGCGCCGGCATGATCCATCCGAAGGTTTTGGAGATGAGCGGCATCGACAGCGAGGAGTACACAGGCTGGGCATTCGGCATGGGGCTTGAGCGCCTGGCTATGCGCAGATTTAAGATCTCCGACCTGCGTCTGATATTCGAAAACGACGTCCGCTTCCTGGAACAGTTCTGATGGGAGGAAAAATGATATGAATTTAAGCAGAAAATGGCTCACCGAGTTTGTTGACGGCGTTTCCGTCAGCGATATTGACGACCGCGAGTTTTCCGAGGCTATGACTCTGTCCGGCTCGAAGGTCGAGACCTATGAGGATATGGGCGCGGAGATCAAAAACGTTCTCGTCGGCAAGATCCTCTCCATGGAAAAGCACCCCGACTCCGACCACATGTGGGTCTGCCGGATCGACGTCGGTCAGGCAGAGTCTGTTCAGATAGTAACCGGTGCATGGAATATCCATGTAGGCGATATCATTCCCGTCGCGCTGCACAATTCTCTGCTGCCCGGCGGCAAAAAAATAGCAAAGGGCAAGCTCAGGGGCATGCTGTCAAACGGCATGCTGTGCTCACTCAAGGAGCTTGGGCTTGACGAGCGTGATTTCCCCTATGCCATCATCACCGCCGCCGCACTTTTAAACGATTATCATCCGCTGGATAAGGATAAGCCCTCGATTCCGTCCGATATTGCGGCCGGCGACAAGGTATTCGGACCTGTTATCGCCGCCTCCGTCACGGCAGTCGAAAATGCGGGCGTGAACCTGTGGAAGTGCGAGCTGAGTACCGGCGACGCGGCCGTCACGGTCACGACCGGCTGCCAGAACATCCACGCCGGCGATATGGTCGCTTACAATACGAAGTCCGAGAGCATCTGCACCCTTGAGGATCTGCATGCTCAGCAGGCGGAGTTTCCCCACTGCATCCCCGACGGCATATTCGTCCTGCACGAGGACGGCGTAAAGCCCGGCGACGATATTAAGCCCATTATCGGTGCCGACGATCACGTCATTGAGTTTGAAATAACGCCCAACCGCCCCGACTGCCTGTCGGTTATCGGCCTTGCCCGCGAGGCGGCGGCAACCTTCGGCAAGGAGCTGAAGACTCACACTCCCGTCGTCAAGGGCGGCGCGGACGGCGTTCTCACAGAGCTTCTTTCGGTCGAGACTCCGGCATCCGACCTTTGTCCGAGGTACACGGCGCGCATGGTACGCAACGTAAAGATCGCTCCCTCCCCGAAGTGGATGCGCGAGAGACTGCGCGCAATGGGCGTAAGGCCGATAAACAACATCGTCGATATCACAAACTACGTCATGATGGAGTACGGCCAGCCGATGCACGCCTTCGACTATCGCTATGTCAAGGGCGGCAGGATAATCGTGCGCAGGGCAAATGAGGGCGAGGAACTCACAACGCTCGACGGCAACGTCAGAAAGCTCAACCCCAATATTCTCGTCATTGCCGATGACACCCGCGCTGTCGGCCTTGCCGGCATCATGGGCGGCGAGAACAGCGAGATCGTTGACGACACCGTGGACGTTGTATTCGAGTCCGCCAACTTCGACGGCACCTGCATCCGCAAGGGTGCGCTGTCGCTGGGCATGCGTACCGAGGCATCGGCAAAGTTTGAAAAGGGGCTTGACCCGATGAACACCCTTCCGGCAGTTGACAGAGCCTGCGAGCTCGTTGAGCTGCTCGGTGCCGGCGAGGTTGTCGACGGTGTTATCGATATAGTGAATTCCATTCCCGAGCAGACGGTGCTCGCACTGCGCCCGGATAAGATAAACGCTCTTCTCGGCACAGATGTTTCCGTGGAGACGATGAAGGACATACTGCGCAGCCTGCAGTTCTGCGTTGACGGCGAGACGATAAGCGTTCCCTCGTGGAGAGGCGATGTCGGTCACTACTCTGACCTTGCGGAAGAGGTCGCGCGCTTCTACGGCTATAATAACATTCCCTGCACGCTTGTCTCCGGCGAGAGCACCCTCGGCGGCTACTCGGACGAGCAGCTTCTCGAGCAGCGTCTGGGATCTGTGTGCCGCGCGGCGGGCTATGACGAGATAATCACCTACTCGTTCATCTCCCCGACCTATTATGACAAGATCCGAATGCCGGCAGACTCACCCGAGCGCGCAAGCTTCAAAATTCTCAACCCCCTGGGCGAGGATACCTCTATCATGCGCACGACTACTCTGCCGTCCATGCTCGAGATACTCACCCGAAACTACAACTTCCGCAACAAGGAGGTTAAGCTCTATGAGCTTGGCAGGACTTATCACCTCGGCGGCAAGGACGGACTTGCCATCGAGAAGAAGTATCTCACCCTCGGCACCTACGGCGCAAAGGTCAGCTTCTTCACCGTCAAGGGACTCATCGAGGCTGTTATGAAAGACCTGCGCGCCGAGGATGTCCGCTTCGAGGCCTGCACCGAGAATCCCTCGTACCACCCCGGCCGCTGCGCGACCGTTTGGTCGGGTGACGAATGCATCGGCGTGTTCGGTCAGATTCATCCGCTGGTCGCCGTAAACTACGGTGTCGATGCGGAGCTCTACTGCGCCGAGCTTTCACTCGAAAAGCTGCTGGAGCGCTGCGGTTCCGACCCCGTTTACACGCCGCTGCCCAAGTTCCCCGCCGTCACACGCGACATCGCCGTTGTCTGTGACAAGTCCATCCCCGTGGCAAAGCTCATCGACTGCATCAAAAAGGCCGGCGGCCAGTATCTCAAGAGCTGTGCGCTGTTTGATATCTACACCGGCTCGCATATCGCCGACGGCATGAAGTCCGTCGCCTTCTCGCTGACGCTCAGAGCCGACGATCAGACCCTCACCGACGAGCATGCCGAGGAGACGATGAAAGCCGTTCTCGAAGCTCTCGAGCACGATTTCGGCGCGTTAATGCGTTAAGAACGCCAAAATTCGAGTTTTGTTTGCAAGATTTCCCGCATATTTGCTTTACAATTGAGAATAAACTGGTTATAATATCAACAAGATATTTTTGACCTGGGAGTGATAATTATGGAAGACATCACAAGAAAATTTGCTATCGTTGACAGCAAGACCGAAATGCGCGAGATCCTGTCATCCGTATACAATTCGCTTAAGGTTAAAGGCTATGATCCTATTAACCAGCTTGTCGGATATATTCTTTCAGAGGATCCGACGTACATCACAAATTACAATAACGCAAGAAGCCTTATATGCAGGATCGACAGAGACGAGCTCATGCATGAGCTGCTGACAAATTACCTTGGCGGCGAATGATGTCTCGACAGGAAAAAGCAGGTGGAGTATTCCACCTGCTTTTTATTTTGACGCTATGACGCGACAGTTTTGTTCCTTGGATATAAAGTATAATTTCATTATGTTGCGGCATTATCGCATTGTTTTCTAAACAAATTTTCAATAGTGTAAGTATTTTGGGCTTTTTTAGTCAAGCGCCTGTTTTTGCCTTATATTGTCTTGATTTTCGTATTTCCCGCAGATATAATGTAAAAGCTTTTTAGGTGTGCGTCAAATAACGCACAATATTTTAGGAGGAATAATTATGGCAAAAGCTGTTAACCAGGAATGGTTCGAGAAACTGTGTGCAGATGTTCTGCCCAAGTTCTCCGAGAAGAAACCCGGCAAGCTCAACACCTTCACTTACACCGAGATATGGACCGACAACACCGATGGCAGCACCTTCTGGTTCTACGTTGACGTTCAGGACAATGTCTGCATCGAGCACAAGTGCGGCTTCGGCGAGGACACCGCTCCCGACGCAAGCTTCACCGTTATCGGACCTTACGAGAACTTTGCAAAGGTCATCACCGGCGAGTGGGATTCCAAGACTCCTCTCGTCAAGGGCAAGTTCAAGCTCAAGGGCAACCTGCTTGCAGCAGTTGCTCATCTCGGCGTGTACGAGAGCCTCATAGACTCCAAGAAGGCTGTCGATTGGGACTACGGCATGTAATATTGAGCATAAAAATGTCCGCTCGTTGGAGCGGACATTTTTTTATTTTGCCATTATAGCGGCTTCTATTGCCGCTGCCTTGTCGGCCGGGACAAGCCCCTTGCTGGTTACGAGATCGAATATCTCGCCGCAGGTCTTTTTATAGAACAGCTTAAGCGGATACTTCAGCAGGTTGGGAGCATACTGCTCACACAGCTCTCTGCCGCCGTTGACTTCAAGGAAATCCTTAACTGTCATGCTTTTAAAGTCCATAGTCTTCCTCCTTTATAATGGTGCTTTTAAAAAGCCCTGCCTAATGGGCAAGGCTCTATCGGACAATTTAATTATTTATCTGCGTAACGCTCGTTGAATGCCTTCTCGAGTGCTGCGGCTTCCTCTGCAGTGCAGCGGCCGAGCTTAATGCAGGTCTCGACAACGTCGCCGGCCTTCTTATTGTAATAGGGCTTATACATCAGCTTGGGGAGCTTTGCGATACCGGGGGTGAACTCCTTGAAAAGCTCTACGCCGTCATACTTCTCCAGAAAATCCTTACCGAGAGTGTCTTTAAATACTGCCATGATAATTCTCCTTTATTATTTATACGCGGGCCTTCCCTATGTCCGCTTTGATGATAAGGTCATGTTACAACATTTATGTCTCATTTGTCAACACCATGACGCTCTCAGCTAATAATTTCGACATTTTGAACAAATTGGAGCTTTAAATTTCTCAACTATTTTTTTGCGTGAAAGTCACTTTCCGTTCCGTTAATGAGCCTTTTGATATTGGCACGGTGCATGAAAACGACGAGCATCGCGGCAAAAATGCACATAAAAAGCATTGGCTTTTCAGCGTTTGTAAGCGCTGCCGCACACGGCAGCGAGACAGCCGCGCACATTGAGCCCAGCGACACCTTGCGCGTAGACAAACTCACGGCAAAAAACACGGCCATGATGATCGCAAATGCCCAAAATCCCGTCATCAGGCCGAGAGCTGCGCCCACGGACACGCCTTTGCCGCCGCGAAAGGCAAAATACACCGGAAAGCAGTGGCCGAATATGCAGGCCGCCCCGGCAAACGCCTCGCCGATGACTCCGCCGAAGTACGAGCCAATGAGCATGGCAGCGACGGTTTTCACTGCGTCCATAGCGAAGGTCACAAGCCCTGCCCCCATGCCGTAAACGCGCGCCATATTTGTCGCCCCTGCGTTACCGCTGCCCTTTTCGCGCACATCCGCGCCATATACGCGCTTTGACAGCGGAATAGATGCGCAGAACGAGCCCAAAAGATACGCGATCAGCACAATAATAAGATATTTCACGACCCGTTCTCCAATGCTTTAAATTTTTTAAATATATTATATCAATAATTCGAAGTATTTCAATAGTAAAAATGCACAGTATGCTAC
>CAVGIU010000055.1:0-10896 GCA_963629425.1 Oscillospiraceae bacterium | reverse complement strand
TTTTCAAGGGTTTTAACGCAGCATGAGTGAAAATCAGCCTGCCAAAACCGGTAGGCGTTCGGCTCCCGTCAGCTTATGAGCCTGCGGTGCGGCGAAGGCCGCCTAACAAGGAATTCGGTGAAAATCCGAAGCAGTCCCGCTGCCGTGAATGGCGACGAGGGCGCATTGGCCACTGCTTTTTATGCGGGAAGGCGCGCCCGAGATTGACCCATGAGCCGGAAGACTTGCCGCATGCATCAATTCAAGGAGGTGGGATATATGCGCGAGGACGCATGGACGCTCAACATCACCTACGAGTGAGCGCAAAAAGAGAGAAAAATAAACAACTTACTTGGAGGTTAAATATGAAAAAGAGATCACTGAGCCTGTTTTTGGCTCTTTTAATGGTGCTGAGCCTTATAGTGCCCGGCACGGCGGCATTTGCCGACGACGCTGCGCAGTGGCCCGGCTTCCGCGGCAGCGATGTTAACATGGCGATAAGCGCGGCCGAAACTCCGACCGACGCACAGCACACAACGCTCAAATGGGCAAATAAGCTCGGAACTGACTGGTCAAACGCACCCGGCGCTCCGATAATCGTGGGCGATACGCTCGTCGTTATGGCGGGAGATACGCTGAACATGCTTGCTCTTACCGACGGCAGCCTTGTGAAGTCCGCGAAAATGCAGGCATCTTCGGGCTACGGCCTGACTACGCCGACCTACGCCGACGGAATGATAATCGCACCCCTTACCAAGGGCACGATCGAAGCCTTCGATGCGGCAACGCTTGAGAGCAAGTGGGTCTACACCGATAAGCTCGGCGGCCAGTCGCTGTCTCCGGCGCTGTACGCCGACGGCAAGATATATGTCGGCTTCTGGAACGATGAGGCCGAGGATGCAAACTTCGTCTGCCTCGACGCCAAGACCGGCGCATGCGACTGGAGCTACACCGTCAAGGGTGGCTTCTACTTTGCAGGCGCGGTCGCAGTCGGCGACTATATCTTTGTCGGCACCGATGACGGTGCAAAGGGCTCTGCCGGCGACGGCGCACTGCTGGCCTTCAAAAAAGCCTATGCCGAAAATGAAGATGTAAAGCCCGTATCGAGCGCAGCGCTCACCGGCTGCGGCGACGTGCGCAGCAGCCTCGCTTACGCCGACGGCAAGGTCTATTTCACCGCAAAGGGCGGATACCTCGGATACGCTGCCGTTGACGGCAAGACCGGCGAGATAAGCGGCGTTAAGACCGCTGCACTCGGCGCTCAGAGCACCTCTACACCCATCGTGTACGGCGATTATGTCTACATCGGCGCGGGCATGGGCTTTTCCGACCCCGGCAAGTTCATCATAGTCGATAAGAATACCCTCGAAGTTAAAAACACCGTCCTGCTCAAGGGCTATGCCCAGTGCTCGATGCTCCTGTCGACGGCTTACCTTGAATCCGAGGGTTACCTGTATTTCTACAGCACATATAATACCGAGCCCGGCGGCGTTTCCCTCATAAAGGTCAAGGCCGACGATGTCAGCAAGACCGAGCTTGTCGAGATATTCGACGCCGAGGGCTATGAAAACTACTGCATTTGCAGCGTTATCTGCGATGCCGACGGTAATCTCTACTACAAAAACGACAGCGGCAACGTTTTCTGCCTGAGCAATGAGTACAGCGAGGATGTCCTCGTCAGTATCGCAGACAAGGGCAGCGTTGAGCTCAGCTACGCACCTGTGACTGTTATCGACCGCAACGGCGATGATGCCATCGACATAGATGAGGTCATGTACGCTGCGCACGACAAATATTATGAGGGCGGCGCTGCAAAGGGCTACGCCTCCGCAACCGGCGACTACGGCGCATATATTACCAAGCTTTGGGGCGATGAGAGCGGCAATTTCGGATATTTTGTTGACAATAAGATGTCCATGGGGCTCGGCGACAAGGTTACAGACGGCCGGCACGTCTATGCTTACATAAACGCGAACGCATATCCCAACAACGATGCTTACGCATATTTTGACGATGCCGATATCGACGCTTCTGCATATGTAAAAACTACTATAGAGCTCACCGCTCAGAACGGCTACGATGAGAATTGGAGCCCTAAATTTGAGGGCTGTGAAAAAGCGACTCTCAAGGCATACTCTGCCGACCTCAAGACCGAAGTTGCAGACTTCAAGGCGGTCTCCCTCGGAGGCGGCAAGTACAGCGTAAGCTTCAGCCACGAGGGCGAGTACTGCATAGTCGCAACGGCTGAGAATAACGCCATCATTCCCGCCGTGTGCAAGGTGAGCGTAAAGGCCGCCGACGGCTTTGCAGACGTAAAGGATACCGACTTCTACTATGAAGCGACCCTTTGGGGCAGCGCCAACAAGATTGTGCAGGGCATAGGAAATAATGTATTTTTGCCCGGCGGAAAGTGCACCCGCGCACAGGTCGTGACCTTCCTGTACCGCCTGGCCGGCAGCCCCGAGGTCAGCGGAGACTGCGTCTTTGCAGACGTTCCCGACAGCTATTACAGAAACGCTGTCATTTGGGCAACCGAGAATAAGATAACCGGCGGCACGAGCGCAACTACCTTTGCACCGGATGAGAGCTGCACCCGCGCACAGGCAGTGACTTTCCTGTATCGCTACATGGGAAGCCGTGCAGCCGAAAAGGCTCAGAGCTTCACCGATGTGACCGACACGAACGCGTTCTACTATGACGCTGTTATGTGGGCAGCCGAAAACGCCGTGACGCTCGGTCTGCCTGACGGAAGCTTCCGGCCCGACGCCGTGTGCTCGCGCGGCGAGATCGTAACGTTCATCTATCGCGCGGCAGCGTAAACGATGAAAAAAAGACAATTAGCACTGATTCTCTGCGTTCTTATGATATGCAGCCTGCTTGCAGGCTGCATGAAGAACGCGGAGGCCGTAAACTTCGCCGGGGACATTGACCTCGGCGAAGACGGTATTATTAAAAAAGAGGTTTTCGAGCAGCTCACAGAGCAGGGCGAGATAGCCTCCATATGCGGAAAAAGCGGAGATTACAGCTATAAATGGACGGTCGCGGGCGCTGATGTAACTCAGCCGCGCGAGCTGTGCATGGCGGTGGATATCTCGGCCAATGCCGACGGCAGCATTTCCGTCAAGCTCAAGACCGACGACAGCTTCGGCTTTCTCCCGACGCTGTCAATAACGCTTCCCGACAAGTGGGGTGCAAACAGCGCAAGCGTTTATGATGCCGGGGGAGATAAGCTCTCGGCAGCGTCCGTCACGGGAAGCGAGCGTACAACGCTCAGCTTTAAGATAGCAGACGGCGTTTTCGCCTATCTTATCCGTGCAGACGAGGAAACGCCTGTGCCCGAAAGCAGCGCAAAGCTCTCCGACGGCAGCCGCACCGGGCAGGATGAGTACAAAACCGATCCTGTACCTGCGGGAAAGCCCGAGCCCGTCGAGCCGGAGGATAAGCCGGGCGATACCGAGCGGAAAAGCTACTGCACCTTCTCGATAGACTGCCTGACGATACTGAATAATCTCGGAGATCTCAAGCCATCTAAGCTCGACGTTCTGCCGACCGACGGAGTTATCCTCGGCGCTGTGCAGGTCGAGATATACGAGGGCGAGTCGGTGTTCGATGTTTTGCAGCGCGTGTGCCGCGAGCACGGCATTCAGCTTGAAGCTTCGTGGACGCCGGGCTATAACAGTGCCTATGTTGAGGGCATAGGAAACCTTTACGAAAAGGACTGCGGCGAGCTGTCCGGCTGGACCTACAGCGTAAACGGCTGGCAGCCCAATTACGGATGCAGCCGCTATGCGCTGCATAACGGTGATATCGTGCAGTGGCGCTATACCTGCGACCTCGGTGCGGACGTCGGCGGGAGTGTGGCAGCGTGAGTATGAAAGATGCTTTTTCAAGTCATCACCCCGCGGTGAGCTTTGCTTTTTTCGCTGCGGTGATAACACTTACGATGCTGTATATGCACCCGGTACTGCTCATGGTGAGCCTTATCGCCTCGGCAAGCTATGTGTGCATTTTAAGGGGAACGCGGCATTTTGCAAAAATGCTTTTGTACCTTGTACCGTTTGCACTGCTCATGTCGCTTATAAACGCTCTGTTTAATCACGCGGGCGTAACGCCGCTTTTTTATCTTTCAAACGGCAATGCGATAACTAAGGAAGCGCTGACGTTCGGCTTTTTCGCATCGGTCATGTTCTGCGCGGTCATACTGTGGTTTGACTGCTTTAACGTTATAATGACCTCGGATAAGCTGCTGTTTTTATTCGGCCGGTTAAGCCCGTCGCTGTCGCTGCTTATTTCAATGTCGCTGCGCTTCGTGCCGAAGTTCGGGCACAAGATGCGCAGTATCGACGCAGCCAGAGCGCAGATAGGGCGGGGCAGTTCGCAGGGAGCATTTCTCCGTCGCTTAAAAAACAGCATGAGCGTTCTGTCCATCACTCTTACCTGGGCACTTGAGAGCTCCGTGACCGCTTCAAATTCAATGAAAAGCCGCGGCTACGGCACGGCGCGGCGCACGAGCTTTTCGATCTACCGCTTTGAAGCGCGTGACGCGATCGCGCTCATAGTGTGCGTAATTGCCGCGGGAGTCACCGTCGCCTGCGTTCTCAGCGGCGGGATATATGCCCGCTACTACCCCTCGATAATAATAAGCGGCTTCGGCAGCGTGACGATACTCGGCACTGCGGCGTTTTTGCTGCTTTGCTTCGCTCCTCACCTTTTTGACGCAAAGGAGGCCCTCGTATGGCGGCGTTTAAGATCCGCGATCTGAGCTTTAGATATCCAAATGAAAACTCACCGGCTCTCGAGCATATCGACATGGATATTCCTGAGGGGAAGGTGACACTTATCTGCGGTGTGAGCGGCAGCGGAAAGAGTACGCTCCTGCGCAGGCTGAAGACATGCCTTGCTGACCACGGCAATGCCGAAGGTGAGGTGCTGTTTTTCGGCAGACCGCTCAGCGAAGTCGGTGAGCCTGAGCAGGCGAGGCGCATAGGCTTTGTCTTTCAGCATCCCGACGATCAGATAGTCACCGATAAGGTGTTCCACGAGCTCGCGTTCGGCCCGGAAAGCCTTGGCTGGGATCAGCGCAAAATGCGCCTTGCCGTTGCTGAAATGGCAAGCTATTTCGGACTGTCGGAGCTTTTCATGAAAAACGTTTCGGAGCTTTCCGGCGGTCAGAAGCAGCTTATAAACCTTGCATCGGTCGCGGTCATGCGGCCTGATGTGCTCATCCTCGACGAGCCTACGAGCCAGCTCGACCCCATCGCCGCTGCCGATTTTCTCGCCACACTGCGCAAGCTGAACGAGGATCTCGGCCTTACGATAATCCTTACAGAGCACCGTCTCGAGGAGGCGCTCCCCATGGCGGACATGCTCGCCGTTCTGGAAAACGGCAGGCTCATAGCCTACGATGCGCCCAAAAAGGTGGCAATGCAGATAAAAAACAGCGCTGTTTTTGATTCGATGCCGGCGGCTGTCAGAATATTTGCCGCCCTCGGCGGTGAGGGCGATGCGCCGCTGACGGTGGGGCAGGGCAGGGCGTTTATCGCCTCGCGTATGCGCAAATCGGTTGACATAACGCAAAAAGCCGAACGTGAATACGGCGACACGGCGGTAGAAATAAAAAACTGCCGGTTCAGGTACGAAAAAAACGCTCCCGATGTGCTGTGCGGCCTTGAGCTTAGGCTGTACAGGGGCGAGATATGCGCACTTTTGGGAGGCAACGGCTCGGGCAAGAGCACGAGCATCGGACTTATCTCCGGCAGGCTCAGACCCTATCGCGGCAAGGTGAAAAGCGATGGTGCGCGAATAGCGGCGCTGCCGCAGGATCCGCGCGAGCTGTTTGTGAAGGACACTGTGTCCGACGAGCTTTTGGAACTCGGCTCGGATGAGACCGAGATAGCGCGGATGATCGAATTTCTCGAGCTTGACAGCGTTTCGGAACGTCATCCGTTCGACATTTCGGGCGGTGAGCAGCAGCGCCTCGCGCTTGGAAAAGTGCTGCTCACGCATCCGGATGTCCTGTTGCTCGACGAGCCTACAAAGGGCATGGACGGGCAGTTTAAGCGCCGCTTCGGCGAGCTGCTGTCAAAGCTGCGCGATGACGGTAAGGCCGTGCTTTTGGTAAGTCACGATGTTGAGTTCTGTGCCCGCTATGCCGATCGCTGCGCCCTGCTTTTCCGCGGCGAGATCGCGGCAGAGGGCGCACCGGGGGAGTTCTTCTCGGGTAATTTCTTTTATACGACTGCGGCAGCGAAGCTCAGCCGCGGCATGCTTGGCGGCGCGGTGCTGACCGAGGAGGTGGTTGAATGTCTCGGACAGTAAAAAACAGGCGAGCCATCCTTTCTGCGGCCGTGCTTGTATTGTCCGCGGCGCTCGTGATCATCGAAACATATCTGTGGAACAGCAGGAAATACTATCTGACCTCGGTCATCATGATACTGCTGGCGATGCTGCCGTTTTTTGTGCGATTTGAGCGCAGGCGGCCTCAGGTGCGCGAGATTGTGCTGCTGGCGGTCATGACGGCCTTTGCCGTCGCAGGTCGAGCAGCGTTTTACTGGGCTCCGCAGTTTAAGCCGGTGTGCGCCATAGTTATCCTCACGGCGGCAGCCTTTAATGCCGAAGCGGGCTTCATAACGGGCGCGTCGTCCGGCATCATATCGAATATCTTCTTCGGGCAGGGACCGTGGACGCCATGGCAGATGCTCGGCTTCGGCCTTGTCGGCTTCTTTGGCGGGCTTTTGTTTTATAACAGAGAGGTCAAAACCGCGCCGCTTGCAGTCTACGGCTTTTTCTCGGTGCTCATTATTTACGGCATCCTGCTTGACACGGCCTCGCTTTTGATGTATTCGCAGAGCGTGACATGGAAGGCTCTGCTCGCCGTGTATGCCTCAGGATTTTCATTCAACCTTATCCACGCCGCGGGTACGGCAGTGTTTCTGCTCTTGTTGAAAAAGCCCGTGCTTTCAAAACTCAGACGTATAAAAATCAAATACGGTATGATGGATTAATAAATGTGCAGATGTGGTAATAAGAATGTCTGCACATTTTGAGCATCAAAATAAATAAAAGCATGCTAAAATTGCATTTTTCCGCATAGTGATACAAAATTAAGGTCAAAACTGAAATAATGCATTTTTCCGGATTCAAAATGCGGAATTAAATATCCTGTTTGACTAAATTCACAAAAAATATGCTTAATTTTTGTGAATTATTGCAGGTGATTATCTAAAGATTAACAAGCATAAATGTTGACGGGGAAATTGCCGGATGCTACAATATATAGGTGTTTGAATGCGTTCATATAATGAACGGAGGTTACTTTCGATGAAGAACGTTAAGGTCCTTATCGGCAACTACGGCAGCGGCAAGAGCGAGCTGGCCCTGAACTTTGCTATGCAGGCCGCCGCCCGCGGAGACAGGACGGAGCTTATAGACCTTGATATGGTCAATACTTATTTCAGACTTACAGAGCGCGGCAAGATGGTCGAGCAGAAGGAGATAAGACTCGTATCTCCGAACTATGCCTGCTCGGGTATCGAGACGCTTTCGCTTCCGGCGGAAGTCGCATCGGCTTTCGTCCTTGAGTGGGATACGGTCGTGTTCGATGTCGGCGGCGACGATGTCGGCGCAACGGCGCTTGGCCGTTATCATCAGGATTTTGTCGATCTTGAGCCCGGTTCGCTGGAAGTGCTCAATGTCGTCAATATCCGCAGACCGCTGTCAGGCACGGTCGAAAAGCTCATAAGACTTCAGGAGGGAATGCAGGCGCATTCGAGACTCCGGATAACAGGCATGATAAACAACGCAAACCTCGCAACTGAGACGACGGTCGAGGAGCTGCGCGACGGTTATAAGATGCTTAAAGAAGTCTCTGACAGGACGGGTATCCCCGTTGCGTATACCACCGGTAAAAAGGCTCTGCTTGAACAGTTCCTTTCCGAGGGGCACGATCCGAAGTATATCGGCAAGCCCATCCCCATAGATGTGTACATGCACCGTGACTGGGATTCGTATATTAAATACGGACTGCACACGGTCGATCCGCAGAAAAACTTCAGGCATTAATTGCGCGACCCCGCTTTACGCGGATTAAATAAATTGGCAAAAAGCAAAAATAAAGAAAAGAGGTAGCAACATGGTAAAGGTAACCATCAATGAGGACCTGTGCAAGGGCTGCGGTCTCTGTGCAAGAGCCTGCCCGAAGGGTTGCATTGAACTTTCCAAAGCAAAAATCAACGCAAAAGGCTATCACCCGGCAGAGGTTGTAAAACCTGAAGAGTGCATCGGCTGCGCATCCTGCGCACGCACTTGCCCCGACGTGGTAATCCACATCGAGAAGGATTAAGGAGGAAATTATAATGGCAAAAACTCTTATGAAGGGTAGCGAAGCTATTGCAGAGGCAGCCATCAGAGCCGGCGCTCGTTATTTCTTCGGCTATCCCATTACCCCGCAGACTGAGATTCCTGAATACATGTCCGCGCGTATGTTCGATCCCGACGTAAACGGCTGCTTCCTGCAGGCAGAGTCCGAAGTCGCGGCAATCAACATGATCTACGGCGCAGCCGGCACCGGCGCCCGTGCGATCACTTCTTCCTCCAGCCCCGGCATCTCCCTGAAGCAGGAAGGTATCTCCTACTGCGCAGGCGCAATGCTTCCCTGTGTCATCCTCAATGTTATGCGCGGCGGCCCCGGCCTCGGCAACATTCAGGCATCCCAGGGCGACTACTTCCAGGCAGTTAAGGGCGGCGGCAACGGTGACTACCACCTGCTGACCTACGCACCCTCCTCCGTTCAGGAAGCAGTTGACATCATGATGTTTGCATACGACAAGGCAGAGCAGTACCGTATCCCCGTACTGTTCATCGCAGACGGCATCATCGCTCAGATGATGGAGCCTGTTGAGATGCCCGAGATGGTCGATTACAAGATCGATCCCGAGAAGAAGCCCTGGGCATGCACCGGCTGGAAGCCCGGCGACGATCCTGCAAAGCGCGGCGTCATCAACTCCATCTACATCGATACCGAGTCCCTGTCCGTACATAACGCAGAGCTGCAGGCAATGTACGCAGAGGTCACCAAGAACGAGAAGATGTGGGAAAACTACAACCTCGAAGGCGCAGAGTACGTCATCACCGCATTCGGCACTGTCGCTCGTATTGCAAAGTCCGCTATCGACCAGCTCAAGGCTGAGGGCATCAATGTCGGTCTGGTACGTCCCATCACCGTATGGCCGTTCCCGTACGAGGCTGTTGCTGAAGCAGCAAAGGCTGACGGCGTAAAGGCAGTTCTCGACGTAGAGCTGAACGAAGGCCAGATGCTCGAAGACGTTAAGATCGCAATAAACGGCGCAAAGCCCATTGATTTCTTCGGCCACTGCGGCTCCCAGATGCCCACCACCGACGAGATCATTGCAAAGATCAAGAGCATGAAGGAGGGTAAATAAATGTCCGTAGTATTTGAGAGAACCAAACTCCTTACCGACAAGACTTTCCATTACTGCCCCGGCTGCAACCACGGTATTATCCATCGCCTGGTAGCAGAGTCCATCGAGGAGCTCGAAAAGGAAGGCGTTATCGAAGAAGGTAAGGTCATCGGCGTAGCACCTGTCGGCTGCTCCGTATTTGCATATGATTACTTTAACTGCGATATGTACGAAGCCGCACACGGCCGTGCACCCGCAGTTGCAACCGGCGCAAAGCGCGTTGTCGGCAAGGATACCCTCGTATTCACCTACCAGGGCGACGGCGACCTCGCTTCCATCGGTACTGCAGAGATCGTTCATGCTGCACACCGCGGCGAGCACATCTGCACCATTTTCGTCAACAATGCTATTTACGGCATGACCGGCGGCCAGATGGCTCCTACCACCCTCGTTGGTCAGAAGACCACCACATCCCCCAAGGGTCGTGACGAGGCATGGTGCGGCGCACCTATCCGCGTTGCAGAGATGCTCTCGACCATCCCCGGCTCTTACTACATCGAGCGCTGCGCTGTCAACAACAACGCAAACATCATGAAGACCAAGAAGGCCATCAAGAAGGCATTCACCTATCAGATGCAGGGCAAGGGCTTCTGCCTGGTAGAGGTTCTTTCCACCTGCCCCACCAACTGGGGTCTCAGCCCGATCGAGGCTATGAAGTGGCTCGAAGAGAATATGATTCCTTACTATCCTCTCGGCGTTAAGAAAGACAAGGAGGCCGAATAATATGAAAAAAGAGTTTATATTCGCCGGTTTCGGCGGTCAGGGCATGCTCCTGATCGGTAAGTTCCTTGCTATGGCATGCATGCTCGACGGCAAGCACGTCTCCTGGCTGCCTTCCTACGGCCCTGAGATGCGCGGCGGTACCGCAAACTGCTCGGTCATCGTTTCCGATGATCCCGTTGCTTCCCCGCTGGTCGACATGGCAGACGTTGTCGTCGCCATGAACCGTCCTTCTCTGGACAAGTTCGAGGCTCACGTTAAGCCCGGCGGCGTCCTCGTTATCAACAGCTCTCTGATCGACCGCAAGGCAGAGCGCGACGATGTTCAGGTCGTCTACTGCGACGCAAACCGCATCGCTGAGGAAGTCGGCAACCCCAAGGGCGCAAACGTTGCAATCCTTGGCGCACTGCTCGCAAAGGCTCCCGTCGTTGACGACGAGAAGATGAGCGAGGCTATCCGCATCGAGCTCGGCGAGCGCAAGGCAAAGTTCCTCCCCGGCAACATGAAGGCACTTCAGGCCGGCAAGGACGACGCTGCAAAGCAGTAATCCAAGCTTATTTTGAACAGGTACGATCGAAAGACCGTACCTGTTTTTTTCAGCGGCGCATTAGCGTTGTACCAATACATTTTTTGCGTCAGCCCGCCCGACAACCCCGCTCTCCTTGCCTTCCCCTTGAGGGGAAGGTGTCAGCCGGAGGCTGACGGATGAGGTGACAAA
>CAVGIU010000054.1:0-10935 GCA_963629425.1 Oscillospiraceae bacterium | reverse complement strand
GTACTACACCGGCGTAAACTACAAGATCGGCGAGACCCATGAGGGCACCGCGACCATGGACTGGATGGAGCAGGAGCAGGAGAGAGGTATAACCATCACCTCCGCTGCTACCACCTGTCACTGGCGCGATACCCGTATCAACATAATTGATACCCCGGGTCACGTTGACTTTACCGTTGAGGTCGAGCGTTCGCTCCGCGTACTCGACGGATGTGTGACCGTACTGTGTGCCAAGGGCGGTGTCGAGCCGCAGTCCGAGACGGTTTGGAGACAGGCTGATCATTACAACGTACCTCGTATGATATACGTTAACAAGATGGATATCATGGGCGCGGATTTCTACCATGTTCTCGAAATGGTGCATGACAGACTTAAATGTAATGCAGTGCCTATCCAGCTCCCAATCGGAGCTGAAGCGGATTTCCGAGGCATAATCGATCTCGTAGAGATGAATGCCCGCATTTATTATGATGATCTCGGCAATGATATGCGCACCGAGGAGATCCCCGAGGATATGCGTGATCTCGCCGAAGAGTATCGCGTAAATATGTTGGAAGCCATCTCGGATTTCGACGACGAGATAATGATGCTTTATCTCGAAGGCGAGGAAGTTCCGCAGGATATGATCCGTGCGGCCATCAGAAAGGCGACCTGCGCCGTTAAGATGGTTCCCGTGGTCTGCGGCACATCTTATAAAAACAAAGGCGTGCAGAAGCTGCTTGACGCTATCGTTGAGTATATGCCCTCGCCGCTGGATATCCCCGCTATAGGCGGCACGAACCCCAAGACCGATGAGGAGGAGACCCGAGAAGCTTCCGACGATGCTCCGTTCTCCGCACTCGCATTCAAGATCATGACCGACCCCTTTGTCGGCCGCCTGAGCTTCTTCCGTGTCTATTCCGGCATCGTTGAGGCAGGCAAAACGGTCCTGAACTCGTCGAAGGGTCAGCGCGAACGTATCGGCAGGATCCTGCTGATGCACGCAAACCACAGAGAGGATCTTTCCATCGCATATTCCGGTGATATTGCCGCCGCTGTCGGCCTTAAAAACACCACCACGGGCGATACGCTCTGCGACGAGAAGCATCCGATCGTCCTTGAATCCATGGAGTTCCCCGAGCCTGTTATCCGCGTCGCTATCGAGCCAAAGACCAAAGCCGGTCAGGAGAAGATGGCTATCGCGCTTCAGAAGCTCGCAGAGGAGGATCCCACCTTCAAGACCTACACCGATGAAGAGTCGGGTCAGACCATAATCGCCGGTATGGGCGAGCTTCACCTTGAGATCATCGTCGACAGACTTCTGCGCGAGTTCAAGGTCGAGGCTAACGTCGGCAAGCCGCAGGTATCTTATAAAGAAACCATAACGCGCGAGGCGACCGTCGATACCCGTTATGCCCGTCAGACGGGCGGTAAAGGCCAGTTTGCACATTGTAAGATCATAGTTGAGCCCAATGAGTCCGGCAAGGGCTATGAGTTTATCAACAAGATCACCGGCGGCGCTATCCCCAAGGAGTATATCCCCTGTGTTGATCAGGGTATCCAGGGCGCAATGCAGTCGGGTGTGCTCGCCGGCTATCAGGTCGTGGACGTGAAGGTAACGCTCATAGACGGTTCGTACCACGAGGTCGACTCGTCCGAAATGGCGTTCAAGATCTGCGGCAGCATGGCGTTCAAGGAAGCCTGCGAAAAGGCAGGCCCCACTCTGCTTGAACCTATTATGAAGGTCGTCGTAACGGCTCCCGATGAATACATGGGCGACGTTATGGGCGATATAAATGCAAGACGCGGACAGATCGTCGGCTCGGAAATCAGAAACGGTGCCGCAGTCATCGAGGCTAATGTTCCTCTTGCATCCATGTTCGGCTACGCGACCGACCTGAGAAGCAAAACTCAGGGCCGCGCGACCTACAGCATGGAACCCAGCCACTATGTTGAGCTTCCGAAGAATCTCCAGGAGACTCTTCGCGGCGCACGCAAGGGCTGATAAACCATATAAGCAAGTAGTTTATTCAAAATCATTTGTATTAATTTCACGGAGGTTATTATTATGGCAAAGCAGCAATTCGACAGATCCCTGCCCCACGTCAATATCGGCACCATCGGTCACATTGACCACGGCAAGACCACTCTGACCGCAGCTATCACCAAGTACCTGGCACTGTTCGGCGGCGCTGAGTACACCGATTACTCTTCCATCGACAAGGCTCCCGAAGAGAGAGAACGCGGCATCACCATCAACACTGCACACGTTGAGTACAAGACCGCAAATCGTCACTACGCACACGTTGACTGCCCGGGCCACGCTGACTATATCAAGAACATGATCACCGGCGCAGCTCAGATGGACGGTGCTATCCTCGTCATCGCAGCATCCGACGGCCCCATGGCTCAGACTCGTGAGCACCTTCTGCTCGCTCGTCAGGTTAACGTTCCTTCCGTCCTCGTATTCCTGAACAAGTGCGATCAGGTCGACGACGAAGAGCTCCTCGAGCTCGTCGAGATGGAAGTTCGCGAGCTGCTCGACTTCTACGGCTTCCCCGGAGACGACACCCCCATCATCCGCGGTTCCGCTCTTAACGCACTCGTTTGCGAGTCCAACGATACCAACGCTCCCGAGTATGCATGCATCAAGGAGCTCATGGACGCAGTTGATACATGGATCCCCACTCCTGACCGTAAGGCAGACCAGCCGTTCCTTATGCCCATCGAGGACGTATTCACCATCTCCGGCCGTGGCACTGTTACCACCGGTCGTGTAGAGCGTGGCCGCGTTAAGGTTGGCGACAAGGTTCAGATCGTCGGCCTGAAGGACGAGATCACCGAGACCACCGTTACCGGTACCGAGATGTTCCACAAGATCCTCGAGTACGCAGAGGCCGGCGACAATGTCGGTACTCTTCTCCGCGGTATCGCAAAGAAGGACGTAGAGCGTGGCCAGGTTCTGGCAGCTCCCGGTTCCATCAAGCCCCACACCAAGTTCGTTGGCCAGGTTTACGTTCTGTCCAAGGACGAAGGCGGCCGTCATACCCCGTTCTTCAATAACTACCGTCCCCAGTTCTACTTCCGTACCACCGACGTTACCGGCGTCATCACGCTGCCCGAAGGCACCGAGATGTGCATGCCCGGCGATAACGTCGACATGAAGGTCGAGCTCATCACCCCGATCGCAATCGAGAAGGGCCTGCGTTTCGCTATCCGTGAGGGTGGCCGCACTGTCGGTTCCGGCGTTGTCATCGAGGTTGAGGAGTAATTTCCCAAACTGACTGAACTGAAAGTTCATATGACAGACAAGCCATGAAGCTTCTGCTTCATGGCTTGTTTTTTTACCTTATTCCGTGCATGAAACCGTCAATTTCAGCAGAGTGTATATCACCGCCGATGACGCGTGTTCCCTTGACGTATAGTGTGGCGTACACTGTGCCGTCGCAGCCATCATAATTGATTACCGTGTATGTGAACTGTCTGCATTCAAGACCGGCGTAGGAAGAAAAATCATAGCCCTGCTGCGTCTGCATGTCGGCATATTCACTCACCGTGCCCTCAAATGTCTTTGGCAACAGCACATTTCGAGTCGCCTCACTGCCGGTGTCGATCTCCCATCCATAGGATGCAAGGTATTTTTCGCGCCCCTTTAGCTGTGATACGTCCAGCATATCGCCGGTACTCATCAGACTGCGTGGGGAAGAGCAGAGCACTACGGCGGCGGATAGGATAACGCCAAGTATGAGCAGAAGCGCGACTGCGCGTTTCTTCGTCAGCTTTAAACTTTTCGTAAACATATTAGTATATTTGCCTTTTCCTATTCAAAAAATCATTACTTTATGTTATAATTACCGGGTAATAAATTCTATGTGTAACAGGGTGCTCATATGCCGCTTATGCGACTCGATAAGCTGCTTTCGGAGTGCACGGCGCTCTCGCGAAGCCGGCTAAGACAGATAATTAAAAACGGAAGTGTCAGCGTGGACGGTGTCACAGTCAAGTCTCCCGAGTACAAGGTCGACAGTGATGCAGCGATCATCAAGCTTGACGGAAAGCCGGTGAGCTATGAAAAATTTTGCTATTATATGCTCAATAAACCGGCCGGCATACTGTCCGCTACCGACGATAAAAGGCAGAAAACCGTAATTGATCTTTTCCCGGAGGAGCTCAGAAAGAAGAATCTCTTCCCGGTAGGCAGACTTGATAAGGATACGACCGGATTGCTTATAATAACAAACGACGGCACTTTTGCACACAGGGTTATTTCGCCAAAGTCCGAGATCGTTAAGACCTACCGAGCCGTAACGGAAGGCGGCATCGATGATGCCGATATAGAGGCTTTTCGGCAGGGGATAGTGCTCGCTGATGGAACCCGGTGTCTCCCGGCAAAACTTGAGAAGCTTCCCGACGGCAGCTGCCTTGTGCATGTCATGGAGGGAAAATACCATCAGGTGAAGCGCATGCTCGCCTCGCGCGGCAAGCCTGTAACGCAGCTCAGACGCCTGTCTATAGGCGGTCTTGAGCTGGATAACAGCCTCCGACCGGGTGAATTTCGCCAATTGACAGAAAAAGAGTTGTGCAGTGTGAATAAGAAAAAATAACAAAAATACGGTTCTATATTTGGTGCTTTTATCAAAACAATTATGCGTTTTTTTGAATAACGCACAAAAATAATATGTTTTTCTATTGAAAAACGCACAAAAAAGTATTATCATGTAGAAAGTGTTGAATATTATCTATCGTTAAAATACCCATATGCGTCAGGGGAGGAAAAAAGACGATGTCCAGCAGAATTTTTCAGAGCGTGATAATGCAGATAAAAGAGGCCACTGACAGATGTATCGGCATCATTGACGATCAGGGCTTTGTAATCACATGCAGTGAGCTGCCGATGATAGGCTCGAGACTTGAAGATTTTTCGAGCATGAATTATGATTTTTCTGAGCCTGTACTGGTAAGCGGAATGCGAACATATAAGGTGCTCAGCAATAACAGCGGCAAGTTTGACTATGCCGTGTTCGTCGAAGGCTGCGACGATATGGCGCGCGTGACGTGCATGATGGCGGCCGTTGCCTTTAACGAGGCGAAGATGAATTACGAGGAAAAGTATAATAAAGCGGCTTTTCTTAAAAATATCATCTCCGACAATATACTTCCCGGCGATGTTTACGTCAGAACGAAAGAACTGCACTTTGCTCCGGATGTTCTGCGTGCGCTTCTGCTCGTGCGGCAGGTGGAGCGCTCTGATGTTGCCAGTGTAGAGGTGCTCCAGAGCCTGTTCCCCGATAAACAGCATGACTTTGTCATCAGCATAAACGAAAGCGATATCGTCGTTATAAAAGAACTCCCCGGCGGCGAAAACAGCGCCGAAATAAAGGCTATAGCCGAGAGTATAGAGACTGTTCTTCGCAACGAGCTTCAAATTAAATGCATCATCGGCATAGGAACGACGGCAAGGCATCTGCGCGAGCTTGCAGACCGCTATAAGGAAGCGCAGATCGCCATTGATGTCGGCAGGGTCTTCGATTCCGAAAAGACCATTATCAGCTATGAAAATCTCGGCATCGGCCGTATTATATATCAGCTGCCCACCACGCTTTGCGAGATGTTCCTCAACGAGGTGTTCAAGAAAAACCCGCTTGAGACCCTGGATGAGGACACGCTTGAGACGATAAATAAGTTCTTTGAGAATAATCTAAATGTCTCCGAGACCAGCCGCAAGCTGTATGTTCACCGCAACACGCTCGTTTATCGTCTTGAGAAGATCAAGAAGATAACGGGACTTGACCTTCGGGAGTTTGATCACGCAATTGTCTTCAAGGTGGCAATGATGGTCAAGCAGTACCTCGACTCGGTCAACAGCAACGGCCGCTGAAATTCGCGGGGTGCATCCCCAAAATCCTCAGGAGGAAAATAACACATGGTTCAGATGAACAATGTAACGATGGTCTATGACAACAGTGATATTGCCGCGCTCGACAATTTCAGCCTCACGATAAACGAGGGTGAATTTGCGTTTCTTGTCGGCCCGTCGGGCTCCGGCAAAACGACGATCATTAAGCTGCTTACGGGCGAAATTATGGCGTCAGATGGCGAGGTTATCGTAAACGGCTTTAATATGAATAAGCTTAAGCGCCGCAAGATGCCGCAGATGAGAAGAACGCTCGGCGTTATCTTCCAGGACTTCAGACTCATCGATAAAATGACTGTGTATGATAACGTTGCGTTTGCCATGCGCGTTGTCGGGGCGACGAATAAAGATATTAAAAACCGCGTGCCCCGCGTTTTGGAGCTGGTCGGCCTTGAAGGACGTGAAAAGCGCCTCCCGGCGGAGCTTTCCGGCGGCGAGCAGCAGCGTGTCGCGATAGCGCGCGCTTTGGTCAACAATCCGACCATGATAATCGCGGACGAGCCGACCGGCAACCTCGACCCCGTGCGCAGCCTTGAGCTTATGCTTCTGCTTGAGAAGATAAACGAGATGGGCACCACGATCCTCGTGGTAACTCATGAAAAGGAATTGGTCAATGCCTTCTCCAAGCGCGTTATCGCAATAGACGGCGGCCATCTTATCAGCGACGGAATGGACGGGTATTACAGTTATGAAGTTGAATAGATACGGATATCTTATAGGCGAGGGCTTCCGCAATATCTTCACCCACGGCTTTATGTCCTTTGCCTCAGTGACCATAATAATCGCCTGCCTCATAGTAATGGGCAGCTTTACGCTCCTCGACATAAACGTCAATCAGATAGTTGAGGATATCGGCAATCAGAATCAGATCCTCGCCTATGTCGATGAGGATATGACCGCGCAGGAGGCGACAGCGCAGATACAGACGAAGCTCGAAGCGCTCGACAATGTTGCCAGCGTGAATTTTGTAAGCCGCAGCGAGGCAAGAAAGACTTTCCTTGAAAAGTATGATGAAAGCTATATGGAGGGTCTCGATGACGAGGTTTTCCGTCATCGCTTTGTTATCCAGCTCGTTGACCTGAGCCAAATGGACGTTACCAAGACGGCTATCGAGAATGTCGATGGTATAGTCAAGGTCAACGCTCCCACGGAGTTTGCCGATAAATTCATTTCCGTGCGCAATGTCATAAGCATCGTGTCGCTCGTACTTATCGCGATCCTCGGCTTTGTTTCACTGTTTATAATGAGCAATACCATAAAGCTTGCGACCTACGGCCGGCGCGAGGAGATCGCCATCATGAAGATGGTCGGCGCTTCAAACAGCTTTATCCGCTGTCCCTTTGTTGTTGAAGGCCTGGTCTTGGGCATCGCCGGCGGCGGACTTGCGTTCCTTGCCCAGTGGGGGCTTTATAAGGCGCTTGAGACCAAAGTCGCGCAGAGCTTGTCTATATCCTTTGTGCAGATTGTACCGTTTACAGACGTTTGGGCAATCGTGCTCATCGCGTTTATGGCGGTCGGCATTCTCGTCGGCGCGGTCGGCGGTGTTATAGCGATCAGAAATTACCTCAAGGTGTGATAGTATAGCATGAACAGAAGACTTGTTGTTTCTATATTGGCGATGATCCTCGTGCTCACCATGATACTCAGCCTTGTGCTCACGGTGATCCCCGTAAGCGCGGAGAGCGTGGAGCGATGCTCTGACGAGGAATCTTATGTGACACAGCTGTGTGTCGATAAAAACCGGAATTGATATTTGACTGGCGGCCCTTTCGGTTGCCAGTCAAACGTACTGTTAAAGAGGAGAGACCGGATGGAAAAACGCCCGCAACGCGATTTCGGCAGAAAATTTAAGTTTGTTCATCTTATAATTGTTGCTCTCGTCGTTATGGTCGCAACTGCCGCTGCGACGTATCTTATAACGACCGGCGGTTTTGGCGCTCAGAAGTATTTTGAGGACGCCAAGGCATATGTTGAGATCGAAAAGATCATAAACGAAAACTATATAGGCGACGTCAATGACGATACGCTCTATAATGCCGCGGCCTCCGCGATGGTACGCAGCATCGACGATAAGTGGAGTTATTATATGAGCCCCGAGGAGTATGCCGCGTATAAGCTGTCCTCGTCGAACGAATATGCCGGCATCGGCGTGAGCGTTAAGCTCAACGACAAGGGCAAGTTCGAGATATTTGCCGTCGAGGACGGAACACCTGCGGCAACTGCCGGGCTGAATGTCGGACAGACCATAGTCTCGGTCGACGGACAGGCGACAGAGGGCATGTCTACAACGGAGCTTCAGGAGCTCATCCGCTCAAAGCTTAACAAGGATTTTCCCATGGTCGTCGCGGATGAAAAGGGTAATGAATTAAGCGTCACAATATCCTGTGAGGTTATATATAAAAACCCGATATCCTCGAAAATGCTTGAGAATAACATTGGCTACATCAAGATCGAAAACTTTGAAGCGGGAAGCAGCGAGGGAGCGATAGGAGCCATTGAAAAGCTCACCGCCGAAGGAGCGAAGTCGTTTATCTTTGACGTTCGCGATAATCCCGGCGGCTTGGTCAGCGAACTCGTTTCACTGCTCGATTATCTCCTCCCGGACGGCGATCTGTTCGTGAGCGTGGATAAGGCGGGCAAGGAGACGGTAAAAACCTCCGATAAGATCTGCCTGAGCACGAAGATGGCTGTTTTGGTCAACGAAAACAGCTACAGCGCAGCGGAATTTTTTGCGGCAGCGCTTCAGGAATACGACTGGGCTACGATAGTCGGCGAGCATACGACCGGCAAAGCGAGAAGCCAGGTCACGATAGAGCTTTCAAACGGAGGCGCAATACACATTTCGACCAATAAGTATCTCACGCCGAAGCGCGTCGACCTCGCGGAAGCGGGCGGCGTAAAGCCCGATATCGAGGCGTACAACACTGAAAAGGACACAAAAGTCCAGCTCAACGCAGCGATAAAGGCTCTGAGCTGAGAATTATGAAGTAATTAATTTAAAGGAGAGCTAAGTAATGGCTACCGAAAGCAGATTTAAAATGAGTCAGGAGCGCCTTGATGCGCTCAAAAAGGAGCTTCTGTACCTTGAGACCGATAAGGCTAAGGAGGTTGCCGAGCAGATCAAGGAAGCGCGCAGCTTCGGCGACCTTTCGGAAAACAGCGAATATGACGAGGCAAAAACCGAGCAGGGTAAGCTCTATTCGAGAATTGCCGAGCTCAAGAGCCTCATAGAGAATGCCGAGATCGTCGAGAAGGTCGACACCGGTATGCGTAAGGGTGCTGTCACCCTCGGCAGCCGCGTTAAGGTGCGCGATGTTGAGGACGGCTGTGAAGAGGAATACACCATAGTCGGCTCGCAGGAGGCAAATCCCATGGAGGGAAAAGTATCCGACGATTCACCCTTCGGCCACGGCCTGTACGGCCATGTAGCGGGCGAGAAGATCACCGTTGAAGCTCCCGCAGGCGAGCTGCATTTTGAGATACTTTCAGTAGAAAACGATTAAGAGGATATAGTATGAGTGAGAATAAGACCAACGAGAATGCAGCCCCCGAGCAGGAGCTCAGCGAGCTGCTTCAGATAAGACGTGATAAGCTCAAGGCTTTGCAGGAGGAGGGGAGAGACCCCTTTACTCAAACCCGTTTTGTCAGAAGCGCGTATTCTGATGAGATAAAGGAGAATTTTGACGCATTTGACGGCAAGACTGTCAAGGTCGCAGGCCGCATGATGTCCAAGCGCGGTATGGGCAAGGCAATATTCTGCCACATCAAGGACGATCACGGGAGTATACAGCTGTACATCCGTAAAGACGCCGTCTCCGAGCAGGAGTTTGCCGACTTCCGCAAGTACGATATCGGTGATATCATCGGCGTTTCCGGCTTTGTTTTCAAGACAAAGACCGAGGAGATATCCGTCCATGTCGAGTCTGTAACTCTGCTTTCCAAGAGCCTGCGCCCGCTGCCGGAGAAATTCCACGGCATGACGAGCACAGAGCTCAAGTACCGTCAGCGCTATGTTGACCTCATCATGAGCGACGACAGCCGCCGCAATTTCGAGATACGCTCAAAGTTCATAAGCTATGTCCGTTCCTTCCTCGACGGAAGAGGCTATATGGAGGTTGAGACGCCTGTACTTAACACCATTTCCGGCGGCGCTACCGCGCGCCCGTTCATAACTCATCACAATACGCTGGATATAGACATGTTCTTGCGCATCGCCACCGAGCTCAACCTCAAGCGTCTTATAGTCGGAGGCATTGAGCGCGTCTACGAGATCGGCCGCATCTTCCGCAACGAGGGCATGGACACCAAGCATAACCCCGAGTTCACGACCGTTGAGCTTTATCAGTCCTACGCCGATTTTAACGATATGATGGATTTGTTTGAAGACCTCCTGTCGGGCGCTGCAATGAAGATACTCGGCAGCTATAAATGCACATGGCAGGGCTGCGAGATCGACCTCACTCCCGGCTGGGAGCGGCTGACGATGGCTGAGGCAGTAAAGAAATACGTCGGTGTCGACTTCATGGCTATCACGGACGATGCCGAGGCAGTCGCCGCAGCAAAGGCCGCAGGCGTTGATATGGACAAGGTTGAACCCACCTGGGGTCACGCCCTTTATGAGAGCTTTGATCAGCTTGTTGAGGAAAAGCTCATCCAGCCGACGTTTATAACCATGCACCCGGTAGACGTATCGCCGCTTGCAAAGCGCTCACCCAGGGATCCGCGCCTGACAGAGCGTTTTGAACTGTTCATCTGCCGCAGCGAGATGGGCAACGCATTCTCCGAACTCAACGACCCCATTGACCAAAAGCAGCGTTTCCTCAAGCAGGTCGAGCTTCGCGCCAAGGGCGACGATGAGGCCGGCATGATGGACGATGACTTTATAAACGCGCTCGAATATGGCATGCCCCCCACGGGCGGCCTCGGCATCGGCATCGACCGCTGCGTCATGCTCCTGACCGGCGCAAGCTCCATCAGAGACGTTATCCTGTTCCCGACAATGAAACCCCTGGACTCCGAAAAGAAGGCGAAGAAGCCCGAAG
>CAVGIU010000053.1:8024-11099 GCA_963629425.1 Oscillospiraceae bacterium | reverse complement strand
CAGCCTTGGCTGCGCCGGTGGAGGTGGGGATGATGTTGCCGTGAACGCCGCGGCCGAGGCGCCAGTTCTTCTTGGAGAAGCCGTCGACGACTTCCTGAGTTGCGGTGTCAGCGTGAACGGTGGTCATGAGACCCTCGACGATGCCGAAGTTGTCGTTTATGACCTTGGCAAGAGGAGCCAAGCAGTTGGTGGTGCAGGACGCGTTGGAAACGACCTTTATGTCGGGAGTATACTTATCGAGGTTTACACCGCAGACGAACATCGGGGTATCGTCCTTGGACGGGCCGGACAGAACAACGACCTGTGCGCCGGCGTCAAGGTGAGCCTGCGCCTTCTCGGTGGTCAGGAATGCGCCGGTGCATTCGAGGACGTACTCAACGCCCATCTCGCCCCAGGGCAGTTCTGCCGGGTTGCGGTTGCCGACGACGGCGACGCGCTTGCCGTTAACGGTGATGGAATTATCGTCATACTCAACGGTTCCCTGGAAGCGGCCGTGTACAGAGTCATACTTAACCGTGTACGCAAGCTGTGCGGGGGTCTTATCGGGTGCGTTTATAGCAACGATCTCGATATCGTCGGCAACGATGCCGGCTCTGAATGCCAAACGGCCGATGCGGCCAAAACCATTGATTGCAACTTTGATCATTATTATGTTCCTCCATTAAGTTAATTTCAGCGTGGAAAACATTACTTGCTGCTTGACTCCAGTTTATCATATACTATACTCAAAAATCAATATTTCGATACAGCCAAATATCCGATAAAAAATCGTCTTTTTGAGGGCTGCTATTGTATATTTTGCTTGTTTTTGATAAAATAAAGGTGAAAACTGTTTGGGGGTGACTTAGCATGTCGGATTCAGCTCTGATATCCGCCTCGGTCTCGATGTTCGACACGGCAGCTGTTGTGTCGCGTCGCGGAAAAATAATTTATATGAACCCAGCCGCGGTCGGCCTTGCGGGTGTTGATCTTACATCGAAGCCGCTGGATATGCTCATGCCGTCGCATATAGCGAACAATCAGGCTGACAGCTTTGTCACATCGGCATTTATCGGCAGCCGGAGCTGCACCGTGAAGGCCACCTCCGCAAACGGCTACCGCATCTATGTCATAAGCTGCGACAACCACCTCCCCGCTCCTAGCGACAGCGTTTTTGACACTCTGCGCTCATGCATGTCAAACATAAAATTCTCCGCCTCCTGCATATCCGTCATTGCCGAGGAGGTCGCGAACGACAAGCTGAACGAATATGTCAGCACGCTCAACCGCAATTACTACAGAATAAAGCGCGCTCTTGATAACCTCGGCACACTCTCCGGCATTGAGGAGGGCTCCCTCCCCTTCTGCCCCGAGCCGATAGACATGACCGAGCTTTTCAGAAATATGATCGACACTGTGAATATACTCACGCGCAAGCAGAATATCAGCATATCCTTTCACGCCGAGGATCACCTGCGCATAATAGCCGACCGTTCGCTGATAACGCGGATGATGCTGAATCTTCTTTCAAACAGCATAACAAACTGCAGCCGCGGCGGCAGGATCGCCGTTTCGCTGCTGAGGACCGACAGAAATCTCATTGTCTGCGTCGATGATAACGGCAGCGGCATACCGTCCGATGAGCTCGCCGCGGTGTTCGACAAATATAAGCAGCGCGACAAGTTATCAAAGCCGACGGGAAGCGGTATCGGCCTTTCCGTTGCAAAAAGCATAGCCGAGCTGCACCGCGGAACGCTCATAATAGAAAGCCGCGGCGAGGGGCAGGGCACATCCGTGCGCGCAATGCTCTCGTATGATATTTCCGCAGGACAAGGGCTCTCCGCGCCGGGTAACGAATATGATGACTCCGAAATGCAGCATATTCTCACCGAGCTCTCCGGCTGTTTGACGCTCGACTGCTATTCGGAATTTCTCGAGGATTAGAATACACGAAAAAGCAGCGGCAAATGCCGCTGCTTTTCACTTCAATGAAGATATTACCCTGCCTATATCCGCGTCGATGCATATCGACTGCCGCTCGATCGTCTGCGGGCAGTCCGCCTGCCCGAGGTTTACGCAGGCATATGTCGCGTTGGGGTTTTTCGCTGTCATCTGCCAAAACGGATATTTTATAATGACCGGCGTGTTATATCCGACCCCCAATTCCAAAAACAGAATTTTCTGCCCCGCGCGGGTACGCAGGAAATTTTCATACCGCTCCGCTGCCCTGTGCCAGCCCTCGTCCTCGACGAAGCTGTCATCGCAGCGGAGATTCATTATCATCGGTTTTCCGCAGTGTGGGCAGTGCGGCAGCAGCTCCGTCGGGACCTTCATGTTCTCCTGCCGCTCCATCATTTCGCGTATCACGGATTCGTTATCAAATGTCTCCGGGCAGCAGGGCTCCGAACACTGAAACAGTCCGTAATCGCCCTGCGTATAGAATAAACGGTGTTTATCAACGCCCGCTTTCTGAAAGCAGTGGTCGACATTCGTCGTGATGACGAAATAGTCCTTATTCTGCACCAGCTTCAAGAGGTCATCATACACAGGCTTAGGCGCATCCTGATAGCGGTTTATGTAGATATACCGGCTCCAATAGGCCCAAAACTCCTCCTGTGCGGGAAAGGTATAAAAGCCGCCGGAGTACATATCCTGTATACCGTATTCAGCTTCAAAATCGGAAAAGTATTTTTCAAATCGCTCGCCGCTGTAGGTAAATCCCGCCGCTGTCGACAGCCCGGCGCCCGCCCCGACAATAACTGCGTCGCAATCGCGCAAAGCGGACTTAAGCCTTTCGATCTGCTCCGAGTATTCGGGCATAGATTGCTTTGTCCTTATCCTTGAAAACATTGAAGATCACCTTCTTTATGCTGCTTTGCTTTTCGAGAAATTCCCTGACTGCGTTCACGGCGATCGCCGCCGCCAATTCATTCGGAAAATGAAATTCGCCCGTGGAGATGCAGCAGAACGCCACGCTTTCCAGGCTGTTTTCCGCCGCCAGCTCCAGGCAGGAGCGGTAGCAGGAGGTCAAAAGCCTCTCATCTTCTTTTGTCACCTCGCCGTCGACGATCGGCCCTACAGTATGCAGCACATAGC
>CAVGIU010000053.1:0-7972 GCA_963629425.1 Oscillospiraceae bacterium | reverse complement strand
GCCCTACAGTATGCAGTACATAGCGGCACGGCAGATTGAAGGCCGGGGTCATTTTTGCCTGTCCGGCAGGCTCGGGATAGCCCTGCTTTTCCATCAGTTTCTCGCAGGCAAGGCGCAGCTGCACGCCCGCATAGCTGTGGATGGCGTTGTCGATGCAGCGATGGTTGGGGATATAGCAGCCGGTCATGCCGGAGTTTGCGGCATTGACAATGGCGTCGCATCGGAGCGTGGTGATATCGCCCTGCCGGAGATACAGCCCCGGTCGGAGTGGTTTAAGCTCCGCGATATCGGTGATCCCCTTTGCGGCGGTCTCCCCTTGCAGATACTCGTCCTGCACCTGCATGAACTCCTCGCCGATATGACGAGGGGCGCGAATGTTCATGAGCCCGCGCAGGAGCTGCCGCTGGTCCGCCGCATCCGACGGGACCGGCATATCCCCGTATTCCGCGCTCTCTTTGAGCAGCTCCTGAATGAGAAAACGCCGCTTTTCACTTTGATTCATCGTCAAAACCTCTTTTCAGCGCTCTGTGTCAGCAAAGCGCTCGATTTTTCTCAGAACTCGTAGGGAGGGTTGCCGGAGAAATCGGCGATGATACCGTGAGCGTCTTCAAGATAGAATACCTCAAAGATGGGGTTGGATGCCTCGCTGTACTGCCCCTTCACGATGGGGTTCCGGATACATATCTCTTTAATGCCCATATTGTTTTCAAACACGGCCTTGCCGCTCAGACGGAGCCAGGCATACTCGGGGCTCGAGACGGACAGCTCAACATAGGGATTATTCTGCATATCCTTATAAACTTCCTTCTGATTATTTGTGCAGAACCAAAGCTTGCCGTTTTTTTCGCACGCGAACATGAAGGGGCGGCACTTTGCCTTACCGTCACGGCCGACGGTGGCCAGATACTGTACGGGGTTTGCATTCAGAAATTCTACGACTTTGTTCATGATAAGTACCTCCAAATTTTTTCGAAAGCTTGCATTTTTCTTTCGTTGGCTTTATACTATCGTCATAGCTCCATTTTGTAAAGTAAGCACAATATTGTGCCGTAGTTACCTAAAGGATACTATTGCGCGATTGCCGGCTTTTTCGGCATTCGACGCTGTTAGGAGGGATAGATATGAGCGACGCAGAAAACGCAAACGAGCTGCCGGCCTGCCCGGTGGAGACCACGCTGACCCTCATCGGGGATAAGTGGAAGGTGCTGATCCTTCGGGATCTTATGCCGGGAACAAAGCGCTTCGGTGAGCTGAAAAAGTCCATAGGCAATGTGTCGCAGAAGGTTCTGACGGCTCAACTTAGGGCAATGGAGGAAAGCGGACTTGTTCACCGCGAGGTGTATGCCGAAGTGCCGCCGCGCGTGGAATATTCCCTGACCGAGCTCGGCATGAGCCTCAAACCCATTTTGGATTCCATGCTCGTTTGGGGCGAGGGATACAAAAAGCAGCGCAGCTCACAATGAGCTGTGCTGTTTTCATATCACATTGTTTTTTACTCAAGATACAGCTCGCGCAGGCGCGCAAGCTTTTCATCGTCGAGCGCCATCTGCCCGCGCAGGAAATTGCCCATGCCGCCGTAATTTTCGTCGATTGTCTCAAGCGCCGCGCCGAGGAAGTCCACCCGAACGGTGTCGAGAGTTCTTATAAACTCAAGCGTTGCAGCATCGTCGGTGTATCTTTTGCAGTTATTAACGAGCCGTTCCGTGCCCGGTGCGCAGCGCGTGCGCGTTATGAGATAGTCTTCAAATATCATCTCGCGTGAGACGCCGAGCGCTGACAGAATGAGCGCCGTCGCCGTGCCGACGCGGTCCTTGCCCATGGTGCAGTGATATAAAAGCGCACCTTCCTCGTGACGGAGAAGGATCTCGAAAAACTGCCTGTAGTGCCGCACCGAGTGCTCGAGCGTCACCATAACGGGGTACAGCGAGCGCATCTGCGCCGCGCCGTCGGAATCGCGCGCCATGAGCCGCCGCGCCATTTTGACGGTTCGCTGCGCTTCCTCGTCCTCGGTCTCGGGCTTATCGCGTGTTATGCCCTCTGCCTTATCCTCGAGTATGGGACAGATTATGTACTCCGTGCCCTCGGGCAGACGGTCGGGCTTTTGCAGGCGCTCTGCCAGGGTGCGGAAATCGACAACCGTGCGCAGCCCGGCGTTTTTGAGATAGCTTATATCATTATCATCAAGACGTGAGAGCATGCCGCTGCGAATAAGGCGGCCGTGTCTGAGTACCCTTCCGTCAACGGTCTCGATCCCGCCGAGGTCGCGTGCGTTCGGTGCGCCGCTGAGTATTATCCCGGGTGCGTACATCACATATCCTCCATTGCATATAGTCTTTTGCCGTTTTCAAACGTTGCGCGCTCTATCTCCTCGCAGCTCACGCCCTTGACCTCGGCTATCTTTTCGATAACATATTTGAGGTTTGAGGAATCGTTGCGCTTTCCTCTGTTCGGAACGGGCGTGAGATAGGGGCTGTCGGTCTCGATGACCATGCGGTCAAGCGGGCACTTTTCCAAAACCTCTATCGATTTGCGCGCGTTTTTATAAGTTATAGGCCCATCAAAGCCGAGGTACCAGCCGCGCTTTAAAAGCTCGGCGGCCATTTCCGCGCTGCCGGAGTAGCAGTGGAACACGCCGCGCAGCTCGGAATACCGGCAGACGATATCAAAGCAGTCACCGTGCGCCTCGCGGTCATGGACGATAACGGGCTTATTGAGCCGAAGCGCGAGCTCTATTTGGCGGATAAACAGCTGCTTCTGCTCGTCCTTGTGCTCAGCATCCCAATAATAATCGAGCCCGATCTCTCCGACGGCGACACATTTGGGGTGCTCCGCAAGCTTCATGAGCTCGGCAAAACCCTCCTCGCTGAGCTTGTCAATATCCTCCGGGTGCCAGCCGGCGGCGGCGTAGACAAAGTCATATTTCTCCGCGAGCGCTATTGCCTCGCGCGAGCTTATGAGGTCGCAGCCCGGGTCGACGATGAGCCCGACGTTTTTTTCCGGCATGGATTCAAGTATTTCAAAGCGGTCGGCGTTGAACGCGCCGCTGTCATAATGCGCGTGGGTGTCAAATATCATTGCAATACCTCCAAACATAAAGTATTATAGCATCACTTGCCACAGCGGCGCAAGCGGTGATATAATGCTCTCGGAGGCAGAGTTATGGATTATTACGATATTTTGATAGATGGAATTTCGCCGGAGCTATATGTTTCGCGTATAGTTCACGGCAAATCGTGGATCGCGGCCGAGCTCAGCGACGGGCGATACGGCATAGCGCTGCACGATATGCTGCAAAGCCGCGAGCGCATGTTCCCCACGCTTGTCGGGATGTCTGCGCGTGAAGCAGCAAACGCGGCAAGGTCATGGAACCTTCTCGAAGCATCCGAGGGCATGGCGGTCATAAACGCATTTTACAATACAAGCGAGCACATGCACGAGCTCGGCGCTCAGTGCGGCTTCGACAAAAGCTGCACTAAGGGCATGGTGACCGAGGGCAAAAAGATCGCCCTTATCGGCCATATGAGCCTTCAGCCCGGAGCACTGGACGGCGCAAGCGAGGTTTACATAATAGAGCGCAGTCCAAAGCCCGGCGACTACCCCGATTCGGCCTGCGAATACCTCCTACCCGACTGCGATATAGTCATTATGACGGCGAGCGCCGCCATAAACAAGACGCTTTCCCGCCTGCTGGAGCTTTCAAAAAACGCAGAGACTGTTATTATCGGTCCGACAACGCCAATGTGTCCCGAGCTCAAGGCGCTCGGCATATCGCGTCTCTCGGGCATGGTCGTGCGCGATAAGGAGGCTTTCGAGCGCTGGACGCTCGAAAAGCCCGGCAGCCCGTATCCCTACGGCGATGTGTTTATGATCTAAGTTTACATAACGTAAAAACGAAGGATCTGCTTTTGGCTTCCTTCGTTTTTGTGCTATATTGTCAATTTTGACACGTGAAAATTGTATAGGTATACAATATTTTGTTTTGATTCCATTTTTCGCTTTGGAGTAATTGACTTTTAGGACATTTATTGTACAATTAACTTGTAATTTTTGTCGTGGGTGGTGATTCCGGTGTTTGTTTAAGTCCCAATTAGAGACGATTATGTTGTTTGCATTTATACCGACAACACTTACAAGGAGGAATACAATGGTTGTTAACGACTCAAAAAGCAAAAGGAAGCAGATTATTGCTGTTATTATGACTTTTCTCATGCTAGCATCCCTCCCTTTATCTACGGCACATGCAACATTAGGACATACATACACCGAAAATAAACATATTTTTTATGTTGGAGAAACTGTCGGCTTCGCTCCATTCGCCGCAGTAGTTCGGTGCTATATTGCAGTTGATTATTCTCGTAACACATCGGCTTCAACAACATCTGCTGCAACATGTCTTGAAGTCGCATGCACCTTTTGGGCCGGTAAAGGAGTTGCTGATTTAACACCCTTCGCCGGTATACAGGCACAGTACTATAAAGACAGTACCACCACTCTTTTAAAGAGTCAGCAGCTTTATAAAGATGTCAGCTTTTATAAGGTAACTAACGCATCCTGGTATGCCGTGGCTGTCTCCGGAACACGGACAAAGACGAGTATGGGAAACCACAGAATTCGTGCAGAGGGTGGAGGAAACGTTAGCGTTCCGGATGCACTGTATCCGGGCTGCGGGTACACTGTGAAGTACTCTTTTTGATTTGGATCGGAGGTGTTATCATGAATAAAAAGGTATTTTTTGCCATTTTGGTATGTGTTATTGCAGCGCTGTCTATCACAATTGCCGTAACCGCTAACTTTGAGAGCAAGGCCGGAGAAGAAGCAGGACAAACGATCCATAATATTCAGAGCGCTTATTCCGGCGACGTCATTGTCATGACCGTCAACGGAACGAGCTTTTCCGAAAAAGAATTTCAAATTTACAAGTCAACCATGAGCAATGCTCAGACCTCATACACCGATGAGCAGCTTCTTGACAGGCTCGCTCGTCAGCAGGTGCTTTTTGATGAGGCAAAGCGCCGCGGGCTGACCGCAACGGAAGCCGAGATTGACGAGGCAATAAACATGGCTAAGGACATTTTGCAGCAGAGCGATCAGTCGGAAAACAGAGCATTTTTAAAAAGTTATATCAAGCAGCTCGGCATGAGCGAGGATGAATATTGGGCAAGCATACGTCCCGCGTACAAAAAATCGCTTTCCATAGGTAATCTTCAAGACAAGCTTCGCTCCGAGCTTGCGGCTTCTGAAGGCAAGGAGTACGTCAGCATGGATGAATGGAATGATTATTTAAAAAATTACACAGATCAGCTTATAAACAGCGCAAGCATCCAGGTGTTTAATAACAAAGAAGCTTCCTGAGTATATGAGTCAAGACCTTCGGCTTTGCCGAAGGTCTTGACTTTATTCGGCTTTGTCGCTGTACACTCTGTCGTCAAACGCAGCCATCAAAAACTGCCTGAACGGCTCGAATCTGCGCACTGCCGCTCCCGCGGCCTCGGCAAATGTATCGAGATCAGTGAGGTCTGCCTCCGTGAAGCTGTACTCCGTGAGCCAAAACTTATATTTCAGCCAGTCGGCGGCGGGATGGTCGGCATCATAGCCGCGCGGCGTGCGCTTTAGCTGCTCGCCCCAGACCATGAGCCCGTTTTCGGCGCATATCGTGTCGAGCTCTTCATAGTTATAGGCGATATGCTCACGCAGGCGGTTAAGCTGCTTCGTTTCCCACGGCCACGCGCCGGTCTCTATGATGCAGCGCTCATGGCTTATGTGAATATAGTACGAAAGCGGCAGGAAATCCTTCTTGTGCGGCGACATATAGGCTCTGAATGCCGGGTTATAGGGCGTTTTATTTTTGCTGTAGCGCATGTCACGCGGTATACGGTACATGAAGTTCTTCGGGTTTTCAAACAGGAGCTGATCGCCGATTTCCGGCGCGTCCTTTGCCAGAACGAATTTCATCACGTCCAGCAGCATGAGGAAATCCTCCTGCGCCTGCTCGTATTGCCTGTGGTTATCGTGAAACCATGTCCGGTCGTTATTTTTGCTCAGTGCCTCAGTATAGCCGAGCATTCTGCTAAAATCCATCAGAAAAGTCCCGTTATCCTTCCGTTATCGTCAATGTCGATGCCCTCGGCAGCCGGAACGCCGGGCAGTCCGGGCATGGTCATGATATCTCCCGCGAGCGCCACCGTGAAGCCCGCACCGGCGCTCACCTTTATCTGCCGCACCGTTACTGTAAAGCCCTCCGGCGCGCCGAGCTTCTTGGGATCGTCGGAAAAGCTGCTTTGCGTTTTCGCAATGCACACGGGCAATCGGTCAAAGCCGAGACTCGTGAGCTGCGCTGCCTGATGCTGTGCCTTGGGAAGCAGCTCGACACCGCTGCCGCCGTATATATTTTTTACTACGGCATTAATTTTATCCTCGATACCGAGAGAGTCCTCGTAGCAATATCTGAAACCTGTGCTGTCCTCCTCGCAGAGCTTGACTACCGCCTCGGCAAGCTCGCGCGCACCTTCGCCGCCCTGCGCCCAAACGTCGGACAGGACGATCTGCGTATCAAGCTGCGCGCACATTTTTCCCGCGAGTTTGAGCTCCGCCTCCGTGTCGCTCGGAAAACGGTTGAGCGCGACGATGCACGGAAGGCCGTAGACATTTTTAATATTCGAAACGTGCCGCAGGAGGTTCGGCATTCCCTTTTCGAGCGCAGCCAAGTCCTCATTGTCAAGCTGCGACTTATCCAGTCCGCCGTGCATTTTCAGCGCCCTTATAGTTGCTACGACAACGACCGCCGAGGGTCGCAGACCCGATGCGCGGCATTTTATATCCAAAAACTTCTCCGCGCCGAGATCAGCGCCGAAGCCGGCCTCCGTCACGGCGTAGTCTGCCGCTCTGAGTGCCATGCGCGTTGCCAGAACCGAGTTGCAGCCGTGGGCAATGTTCGCAAAGGGGCCGCCGTGGACAAATGCCGGAGTCCCCTCAAGCGTCTGCACAAGGTTCGGCTTTATCGCGTCCTTCAGGAGCGCCGCCATTGCGCCCTGCGCCTTGAGCTGACTGCATGTCACGGGTCTGCCCTTCGTATCGTAGCCGATGACTATCCGCGCAAGCCGCGCCTTGAGGTCGGCGGCAGACTCGGCAAGGCACAGTATCGCCATGATCTCGCTTGCGACGGTTATATCGAAGCCGTCGTCGCGCTCGACGCCGTCCTTCTCGCCGCCGAGGCCGTCGCGTATATATCGCAGCTGCCTGTCGTTCATATCGACGCATCTGCGCCAGGTTATCCTGTTTATATCAATGCCGAGAGCGTTGCCGTGCATGATATGATTATCTATCATCGCGGCCAGTAGGTTGTTCGCTGCGCCTATCGCGTGGATATCGCCGGTAAAGTGCAGATTAATGTCCTCCATCGGGACTATCTGCGCATATCCGCCTCCACAGGCTCCGCCCTTTATTCCGAAAACCGGGCCGAGCGACGGCTCGCGCAGTGCGGCGGCCGCATTTTTTCCTATCCTGCGCAGCCCGTCGGCAAGGCCGATGGCCGTGGTCGTCTTGCCCTCGCCGGCCGGGGTCGGCGTTATGGCCGTGACCAGAATGAGCTTGCCGTCCTCGCGCTTTGTGTCCGCAAGATAGCTCAGGTCGATCTTGGCCTTATATTTCCCGTAGCATTCGAGGTAGTCCCCGCCTATGCCGAGCTTTTCTGCTATATCCTCAATAGGGCTCATGCGGCAGCTTTGCGCGATCTCAAGGTCTCTTTTTCTGTCCATTAAACCCCTCCTTCAAATTTTCTTCTGAGTATTATAGCACAATGCGTCACTTTTGAACAGCAAAAAGCCCAGGATAACCGGGCCTTTTTTGAGCGGTCTTTCACCGTACCGTTAAGTTGCGTAACCGTTGCCTATAATGTCTTTTAACCATTGCAGTTTCATGTTATGTCCTTTCTGCGCCGTTCCTTTTTATCGGGCAAGTCCCCGTATCAGCGCCG
>CAVGIU010000052.1:0-11121 GCA_963629425.1 Oscillospiraceae bacterium | reverse complement strand
CCGAGAGCATACGGGAGCTTTCCGACACGGCGGCGTGGCAGGAATTTGACGGACTGATACGGACAATATTTGCGGAGGTATAAATATGGCACAAGTGCTTACATACAACATAGAAAACGGAACCCTGACCGCCTGCCTGTGCGGCCGAGTGGACGCATCAAATGCAGCAGAAACGGAAAAACAGCTTTTAGCCGCATGTGCCGCCGCACCGGAAGCCTCCGTCGTTCTGAATGTCGAAAAGCTGGAGTATATATCGAGCGCCGGACTGCGCATACTTTTGCGCCTGCGCAAGGCAAAACCGGGTCTTGAGGTGATAAATGTCTCGCCTGAGGTATACGATATTTTGGACATGACCGGTTTCACCGAAATGATGACGGTCAAAAAAGCATATCGCCGACTGTCTGTCGACGGCTGCGAGCTCATCGGCAAAGGCGCGAATGGTGCAGTCTACCGCTATGACGAGGAGACCATCATCAAAGTCTACTTCAACCCCGATGCACTCCCGGAGATCCAGCGCGAGCGCGAGTTGGCACGCAAGGCGCTGGTGCTCGGTATAAATACTGCCATCCCCTATGATGTTGTGCGCATCGGGGAGTGTTACGGCACGGTCATGGAGCTTTTGGAGGCAGTTCCTCTGTCTCGTCTTATAAGGGACAACCCGGAGCGTCTTGATCTGCCGCTCAAGTACTATATTGACATACTCAGGCAGATTCATTCGACCGAGCTGAGTCCCGGTGAGATACCGGATATGAAGCAGGTGGCGCTCAGCTGGGCGGAATTTGACCGTGAGCATCTGCCGGACGGTCTTGGCGATAAGCTGTACGAAATGGTGCAGTCCGTGCCCGAGCGGCATACCATGATGCACGGTGATTTCCACCCCAATAATATTATGGTGCGCGATGGTGAGGCGTTGCTTATTGATATGGACACGCTCTGCATGGGGCACCCTATATTTGAACTTGGCTCCATGGCCAACGCGTTTATCGGCTTCCCTGAGATTAACCAAGACTCGGTACAGGACTTTCTCGGCTTTTCCTCCGAGCTTGCCGCTGAATTTTGGCGCAGAACGCTTGCCATGTATCTCGAGACCGAGGACGAGGCAAGACTTAACGAGGTGGATACCAAAGCGAGAATTGTCGGATATATGCGTCTGCTGCGCCGCACGATACGCCGCAACGAGCCAAATCGCGAGAACAATATTGAGCATTACCGCAAACAGCTTATCCGCCTGATTCCGACCGTAGACGAGCTGACGTTCTGAAATAATCATCAGCCGGTAAAACGGTGGCATGCGCAGCCTCCGGAAGGAACGCTGAAGGCACAAGACAATCTGACATAAATATTATATGGCAGCTAATGAGGTGCTCACAGAATGAGCGCCTCATTTCGTATCCGTTATCTTGTTCAAATCACGGGACAAGTGTCCGTTTCAACCTCAAGTTAGCTGCATCAGTGGCTGATTTTATCGATCACATAAGGGATTTATCTGACGCAAGCTGCAAAAACAAGGGTGTCGCGAAACACGACACCCTTGTGAGCTCATAATGCAATATTCTCATCCTCAAAAAGCAAGAAATCCGAGCCTCTGACCGATTGGTCTAAGGTTCGGATTATCTTGCGTTGGTGGAGATAAGCGGGATCGAACCGCTGACCTCTTGAATGCCATTCAAGCGCTCTCCCAGCTGAGCTATACCCCCATGGAACCGGAAGCCCTTGATTTTACTGGACTTCCGGGATATTAACTTTTTAGATGCCGCGTTGCGATTGCGGGTTGCTTTACTGGTGACTTGCTCTCCCAGCTGAGCTATACCCCCGTGCGCATTGGTTATTTTAGCAGACCATGCGCAACTTGTCAACTGCAAATTTAAATTAATTCTGTCCGCTGCCGTAATCATCGTCGAACATATAGGTGACATCCTCTTTATAGCGAAACTTTTTCTCCTTATGTTTTATAAGACGCGAAAGGTTTCCTCGGTATTCGATGAGGACGAGCAGCCCCGTGAGCAGGTATATGTTTCTGACGATCGTGTCATCAACACTCATGACGGAAACGAGGCACATTACAGCCATCGCCAAGAGCGACGAGAGCGAAATATAGCGACTTACAAGATACATCACCGCAAACACAATGATACCGGCAAAGGCAACCTCGCCGCTGACGAAAAACGTACCTATTGCCACTGCGAGCAGGCTGTGCTCTCCATGGAAGCGATACAGTATCGGGAAATTCGTGCCCAGCACGACGCAGAACAGCGCAAATGCGCTGCCGACAGATGACTGGTCGACGATGAGCAGCAAAAGGCTGCCCAGCAGCACGGGTATTATGACCTTCAGCGCCTCGATGAGTACGATGACACCGACGCCCTTCCAGCCGTGGCGCTTTAAAAAACGCGTTATTCCGGCATTATCACGGCTGTAGTTGAGAATATTCTCGTGAAAATAAATATGCGAGGACAGTATCGGAGTGCTGAGGCTGCCGAAGGAATACGCGATCAAGGCCGTAACTGCAAGCAGTATGGGAGTCATTGCTTATCCCCCTTCTGACGTATGACCATGCGTATCGGCGTGCCCTCGAGCCCGAACACGGCGCGTATCTGGTTTTCTATATAGCGCTGATACGAGAAGTGGAACAGCTCGCGGCTGTTGCAGAAAACAACGAAGTTGGGCGGCTTGATGCCGGTCTGTGTCATGTAGTATATTTTGAGCCTTCTGCCCTTATCCGTGGGCGGCTGGACGCGCGCCTGTGCGTCGGCAAGCACGTCGTTGAGCATGCCGGTGGTTATGCGCATGTTGCTCTGATCATTAACGAAGTTGACAAGTTCAAATATTCTGTCGGTGCGCTGGCCGGTCTTGGCGGAGATAAACAGCACCGGCGCGTAACTCATAAAGCTCAGGTCGCGCATAACGGCCTTGCGCATTTTCTCCATGGTTCCGGTCTCTTTCTCGACAAGATCCCATTTATTCACGACAATGATACTCGCCTTGCCCGCTTCGTGCGCAAGACCCGCTATTTTCGTGTCCTGCTCGGTGACGCCCTCGCGCGCATCGATCATGATAATGCATACATCTGCACGCTCTATCGCCATCTGCGCGCGCATGACGGAAAATTTCTCAACTCTCTCGTCTACCCTGCTCTTGCGGCGGATGCCGGCCGTGTCGATAAACACATATTTGCCGTACTTGTTATCCACCTCGGAGTCGACGGCGTCGCGCGTCGTTCCGGCTACGTTGCTGACTATGACGCGCTGCTCGCCGAGGATGTGGTTTACAAGCGAGGACTTACCGACATTCGGCTTTCCGATGACAGCGACCTTTATGCGGTCATCTTCCTCCTCGTCTTCCTCCTCGGGTGGGAAATACTTCATGCACTCATCCAGAAGGTCGCCGGTACCGTGCCCGTGAACGGCCGAGACGGCTATGGGATCACCGAGGCCGAGCTCATAAAACTCATATATCGCGGGATCTACCCTACCGGTCGAATCCATTTTATTCACCGCCAGCACCGTCGGCTTCTTCGAGCGCAGCAGCATATTGGCGACGTCCTTATCGGCCGCCGTAACGCCTGTGCGCACATCGGTCACCAAAACGATAACGTCAGCCGAGCTTATCGCGATGTTTGCCTGCTCACGCATGAACAGAAGTATCTCATTGTCAGTCGTCGGCTCGATACCGCCGGTGTCGACTATATTAAATTTTCTTCCGAGCCATTCGCATTCGGCATACAGTCTGTCGCGGGTGACGCCCGGCGTATCCTCAACTATGGACAGGCGCTGGCCGCACAGCTTATTGAAAAGCATGCTTTTTCCCACGTTCGGTCTGCCGACTATGGCTATGAGAGGCTTTGACATATTTTAACCTCCTTATCGGTTCTGATTATACTTATAATACTGCTGCCGCTCGGGCGATCGGGCCGGTATTTTGACCTCGGGCAAATTATCGCCGCTCATGGCATCCCAAAGGGCAAATCCGTCCGACTCGATGGGGTATATCGGAACGCCGAGGGCTTCTATCGCTTCCTCAAGCGTGACATCGTCAAGAAAATCAAGCTCCTCGCGGCGCAGCATATTCTGCGACACGAAAAGGCGCTCTCCCAGGTCTTTTCCTTTGAGCTGATCAATAAGGTCCCGGCCCGTTATAAGGCCCGAAACATTTATGCTGTGGCCGAAAAAGTCGTTCAGGATGGCGTACACTCTTCCGTTTATATTACCATACTTTTCGGCGGCCGTACAAATAAGTTTTTCAAAATACGGCGCAACGGACGTTCCGCAGGCTATGGAAAACGGAACTCCGTCGGGCTCGTCCGACAGCATCAGCGCGCTTTTAAATTCGCGCTCGAGCAATCTTATCATGCCGACACCGTTTTCAAGCTGCGTGTGCTCCTCGTAGAACTCGTCCTCGGGAAGCTCGCGGCGAGCGCAGATATACATCTCGTCCGAGCAGAAGAATATCCTCGTTCCGTATTTTTTCACACACTCGTCGCCGAAGGCCGTGACCGTATCGATGGTCTCCGCCGAGTGCTCCGGCGTAAACGGAATAAGCGGATACAGACCCTCACGGTATTTGGTCAGCCCTACGGGGACTATCGACACACTGTGCACCGCAGGGTACATCGCCGCAAGATCCTCCATTGTGCGCATGAGTGCCTTATCGTCGTTAAGCCCCGGACAGCAAACGATCTGGCAGTTCATGACGATGCCGCCCGATGCGAACTTTTTCATGATATCGACGCATTTTCCGGCGTTTTTATTGTGCAGCAGCTTAATTCGCAGCTCCGGATCGGTCGCGTGGACGGAGATATTAACGGGGCTTATGTGCAGGTCGACTATGCGCTGTATCTCGCGCTCGGAGAGGTTCGTGAGCGTGATGTAGTTACCCAGCAGAAAGCTCAGGCGCGCATCGTCATCCTTAAAATACATTGTTTTACGCATGCCCTTGGGAAGCTGATCTATAAAGCAGAACACACAGTTATTCGCGCAGCTTCGCGGGTTATCCATCAGATACTCGGCAAATTCAATGCCGAGATCGCGCCCCTCGGGCTTCTGCACACGCACGATATGCTCAGAACCGTCGGGTCGGCGAAGCGTTATGTGCAGCACGGGGTCGTAGGAGAAATACTTATAGTCAAGCACATCGTGGATCACATTCCCGTTTATGCTGACTATCTCATCGCCTATATGTGCCTTGTGCAGCAGCGGGCTGTCGTTATCTATTTTTGAAATAACGTCATTCTTCATAGCTTACTATACGCAAAAGGAGGAAGGGGTACGGCTACCCTTTCCTCCTTGAGCATTTAAATTACTTCTCGTCAACAGTGAGAACCTTGCGGCCATTGTACATACCGCATGCCTTGCACGCACGGTGGGGCATTTTGAACTCGCCGCAGTTGGGGCACTTTACGATGCCGGGAGCCTCGAGCTTCCAATGAGACGAACGTCTCTTATCACGTCTCTGTCTTGATACTTTTCCCTTAGGGACTGCCATGGTGACACCTCCTGAAAAATAGCTGCATATCAGCGTAAATATTATTAATCACTATCCAACAGCTGCTGCAAAACAGCAAGTCTTGGATCGACTTCTTTCCCGCACGCGCAGGGGCCAAGGTTTAGATCGGCTCCGCAGCGGGAGCATAGACCTTTGCAATCCTCCGAGCACAGAAACTTTGTTTCCATGTCAAGGACGAAAAGGGTCGAGAGCGTTTCGTCGAGATCAAGATCGTCCCCGTCGAGAACAAAGACCTCGGGATCCTCAGACTCTCTGTCGGATATGAAGGCGTGGAGGTCCATCACCTTGCTGCTGTCGAACAGTTTACCACATCTGTCGCAGACGCAAGTCATTTCGGCCGTCAGGGTACCCTCGAGTGTCAGGATACCTGCCTCATTAAACACTCTGCCTTCTGCCGTGGGCGGGGTATTATACTCCTTGATTGACTCAAATTCCAGCCCGTCCGTATTCAGCTCGCACTTGAACGGAACACTTTTCCCGGGAACTTCAATTATCTGTCGTAAATCAAGCAGCATAGCGCACCTCTCCACAGTCGCTTGAATATTATAGTGTAATAAGCCCGGCTTGTCAACCGAAAAATTTGTTTTTCCATCAAAAGCGCAGAAAAACAGGCATATTGCCAAACAGCCTCATAGATGCTATAATATTTTATCATAATATTGTGAGGAAAAGCATGAAGAAAAGCATTAAAATACTTATAATCTGCGTCCTTATAGCGGCGCTTATAGTCGGCGGAGTTATCTATCTTATTTATCAGACTCGTGACGATGAGCTTCTAATCGGCGATGAGCGGGCGCAGCAGATCGCCCTCAGCGATGCGCGCCTTGCCGAAAATCAGGTGACGAAATTGAATGTCAAGCTCAAGCTTGATGATGGCGTGTGGTATTACGACGTTGGATTCCGCACGATAGCACTCGAATACGAGTACGAGATCGAAGCCTATACCGGCGCGATACTCGATAAGGATATTGACGATTAGAAAGACCGAGGTCACTGACCTCGGTCTTTTCATATAAGCCGGGCAAAGATGCTTGCACCTATAACGGTCAGAAGCCCTGATACGTCGATTGAAAGTCCGCTCATCGCCCCCTCTACCTCGCCCATCCGAAGGGTCTCTGTGTTAATTTCCCGCCCTCAGATACACGGCCATCTGTATATTGCCGCCAATGCCGATGCCATTGTCATTTTGTTCGAATAATATTCCGTTAGGCATTTCACGGTCATTTGCTTCAGCAACAGGATTATCCGTGTTAAATTCCAAAAACATTTTGTCCGTCTGATGATATATTATCATTATCATTGACGCACCGTACTCGTTAACAACATTGCTTTCTGCTGTTTACTATTGTTATTGATAAGGCAATAGCATTTTTCCGCTGCATTTTCTACTGTTTTATGCACAGCGAAAAACTCTTTATATTCGCGGTATTTCATGATATAATCACGGAAAATGCAAACGACCGAAAGGATCTCGAATATGAAAAAGACTATCAGCATAATACTGGCCGCCGTGCTCGTCTTTGCGCTCTGCGCGTGCACGAAGGACGGCGGCGCGACCCCTGCCGAGCCAAGCAACACGCCTGCTCCCACGCAGGATCTTTCCGTATACGACAAGGCTGAGGGCAAGCTTGAGAAAGAAATTTGGTACAACACTAACGGTCTTAAATTCAACACCGTGATATACGAATACGACGGCAGCGGAGCCCTCGTAAAGGAGACGACGCTCGGCATAAACGATGAACCCGTCGGATATAAGGAATACATCCTCAACTCCGACGGTCTTGCCGAGACGATGATAAGCTATGTTGCGAATGGCCCCGAGGAGTATACCGAGGAGTACCGCGTTTTGTACGAATATAACGAGACCGGGCTCAAGATGAAAGAGTCGAACGTAATAGGCGGCAGTGTGACCGCCTACACAGCCTACGCCTATGAGGGCAAAACCCTTGTGAGCGAAAAGTATTTTGAAAATTCCGAGCTCATAAGCGATATTGCGTATGAATATGGAGACGCAGGTAAGCTGACAAAGCTCACTCGGCAGGATATGCTCGAAGACAGTGAAACTGTCGAAACTTATACCTACGACGATGACGGCCGCCTTGCGCAGAAGCAGACCACTGCCGACGGCAGCCTCATAAGCCGCACAGAGTACGGCTATGATGAGCGTGGGAATGAGCTTTCTGTCGGCATTTACGGCCCTGACGGCGCGGCGATCAGCCTCACGGAAAATGAATATGAATACGACGAACCGGGCAATGTTATAAAGTGCAGCCGCAGTCAGGGCGACGGTGAACAGGACGCCGTCATCGAGTACACATGGAGTTACGTCAAAGGCTGACGAATTAACAAATAATTTATATATTTCGGCTGTGGCTGTGATAATATAAATTATTATAATATTCAGTTCTATCAAGGTGACTTTTCCATGAGAGAAAAATTTGCGCGCTTTATGGCCGGACGCTGCGGCATCGATCAGCTCAACAGATTCTTGTCCATCGTAAGCCTTGTTTTGATGATACTGGCCGTGGTGTTTAACGGAACACGCTTATCAAGGATCGTATGGCTTCTCGCGTTTGTTCTGCTGATTCTAGTCTATGCGCGTATGCTGTCAAGAAATTTATATAAGCGAAGCGCAGAAAACAACCGCTATATGAGAATGCGTATGAGCGTCGGCGGCAAATTTGAAATGATAAAGGTTCGCTGGGCTCAGCGCAAGGACTATAAGTTCTTCACCTGCCCGGCATGCCGCACCACACTGAGAGTTCCCAGGCACAAGGGCAAAATAAACATTGTGTGCAAAAAGTGCGGCAACTCGTTCACCGGCAGGACCTGAGATGTTCGGCTTTGTAACGGCGGATCTTTCCGCCCTTGACGAGCGGCAGCGGCAGAGATATAAAGCGTATTACTGCGGCCTGTGCCGCAGTCTCAGTGAGCGCCACGGCAGTTTTGCCCGCTTTACACTGACATATGACATGGCGTTTCTCGTCATGCTGCTGTCCTCCCTGTATGAGCCGTATGATCTCAGCGGTTCCGCCCCCTGCCCCGCGCACCCGCTCGGGCAAAGGGCATTTTTACAGTCGGAGATAAGTGACTATGCTGCGGATATGAACGTCGCGCTGGCGTATCTTAACTGTTTGGACGACTGGAACGATGAAATAAACCTTCCGGCGCTGGCCTCGGCAAAAGTTCTCGAGCAGTCATATAAAAAGGTCTGCGAAGAGTATCCGCGCCAGTGCAAGGTAATAAAGCAGTCGATGGCCGAGCTCAAGGATATTGAGGAACGCCGGGATGCGTCTGCCGATGCGGCGGCGACGGCCTTCGGCAGGCTCATGGCGGAGCTTTTCGTCATGCGCGAGGATCGCTGGCAGAACGATCTGCGCGCCTTCGGCATGGCGCTCGGGCAATTTGTCTATGTCATGGACGCGTGCATCGATCTTAAAGGCGACAAAAGAGCATATAAGTATAACCCCTTCGTTTACCTGTACGGCAGGCTCGACGAGCGTGAGCGATTCAGGTCTATCCTTGAACTTCTCTTGGCTGACTGCGTCAAAAGCTTCGAGCGGCTGCCTATAGTTCAGGATGCGGACATAATAAAAAATATACTGTGCAGCGGCGTGTGGATAAAATTCGACCGCCACTACGGAACAGACAGTAAGTAAGGAGCAGTACCGAATGGCGCGGGATCCCTATGAAGTCCTCGGCGTTTCGCGCAATGCGAGCGACGAGGAAATAAAAAAAGCATACAGAGAACTTGCAAAGAAATATCACCCCGACCGCAACCCCGGCAACGCCGAGGCCGCGGCAAAGATGAATGAGATAAACGCCGCCTACGACCAAATCAAAAGCGGCGAGGCCGGTCAGTCCGGCGGCTACGGCGGATATAATAACGGCTACGGCGGCTTTGGTGGATTTTCCGGCTTCGGTGGAGCGTACGAGCAGCCTCAGGAGCGCGCGGAGTGCCGCGCGGCGGTAAACTACATACGCAACGGCAGATATAACGAGGCGCTCACGGCGCTATCGCAGGTGCCGCTTGCCGAACGTGACGGCCGTTGGTACTATCTCAGCGCCGTTGCGAATATGTACCTCGGCAACAGGATAAACGCACTTGAGGACGCAAAGCGCGCGGTCGAGATAGATCCCGACAACCCGAACTATCGCCAGCTTCTGAATAGGCTGGAGAATAACGGTCAGTATTATCAGCAGTACAGCGGAAATTACAATAATTCCTGCTGCGTCTGCGATGACTGCTGCACCTCGTATCTGTGCTGCTCGTGTCTGACCCCTTGGGGCGGTATGTGCTGCTGAAATCAAAATTTGCGGCTGAGGCATAGCCTCAGCCGTTTCTTTCAATTTTATTATTAAAAAAATCTGTTTATCGTCTCATTTGTGAAGGCATCCAGTGCGAAAAAGTCGACGTGTGGATTATACACATGTTCAAGCTCATCATGATGTTCCTTCGCGCGCGAAAGCCAGCGCACCGCCTCGCCTGTGAGCTCACTGCGCAGCTTATCGCGCCGCCTGAGCTCCGAGCGCAGCACCCGCAGTGCAGCGGGCTCTACGAGAGCATCCAGCCGCACATGCCGCCACGGTTCGGATATCTCCATCGACGAGGCCGAAACGAAACCCAGGCCGTGTTCAGGCAACAGCAGTGCATCGAGTTTTTCCGGGCACAGCGGTGAAAGACAGCGTATCGTCTCCGCACCGCGTGCTCTCGCCTCAGAGCGCATCTCTGCAAGGTATGCATCCGCAAGGCCGCAGCGATCGTCGAGGAGATATATCCGTTTACATAACATTTTAACGTCATCTATCAGCGCAAGCTCGCCCCTGCAGCTTATGCATCGAACAAAGCGCAGTTTTTCGCGCGGCTCGACAGCACTCCCACATGTGCTGCTGCCAAGCTCACGCAGCGCGGTGCTCCGAGCGCGTTTTTTAACCTTTTCGATCGTATCTGCACTTATCAGTCCCGGTATCTCCGCACGTTCAATGCTCCCTGCCGCTCTGAGATAGGCATAGGCCGTTTTGTACATGGCGCGGTAGGCTGCCGTGGAGCGCTCGATGCGCGGATCGCTTATTCTCTCACAAAAGTGGCCTAAGTTTACATAATCAGAATTATATGCGAAATTTTCAGGCTCGCAGGCATGCGGCGCTGTGGCGTCCATGAACCCGAGTCGGAGCTCGGGTATGTACACTGCATCGAGCGAATCCGGGTCGCCAGAACACAGGACGCACTCGGTGTCATAACCGTGCTCGGATGCGGCAGAAGCAACGCGCCGCATGAAGCCTGATTTCCCGCCGCCGGGGCCGGCCTTTATAAGATGCAGAAAGTCTCCCTTGCCGCGGCAGAAGCCGCCGTAAAGCGAATAAAATCCTGAGCGGGAGTTTGCACTGAGAAAATAATTCACATTCAATTGCCTCACCTCCCTGCATTTTATGCTCGCAGGGATGTCCGCGGTGTTCGGAATTATTGACAATTCGACGGCACAATGATAAAATAATTGAGAATTTGCCGGTGTGGTGGAATGGTAGACACGGCGGACTTAAAATCCTCTGATGCTTGCGTCGTGCCGGTTCGAGTCCGGCCACCGGCACCAAATCAGGAACACCGAATTGATACAATGT
>CAVGIU010000051.1:0-11509 GCA_963629425.1 Oscillospiraceae bacterium | reverse complement strand
TTTTTGCAGCCGATAACAACATGATACCCTACGAATATAAGTGTACGGTAGATTATAATTCCGCTGTTTTTGCGTTTATAATGTGTGCTAAGATAATTTTACAAAGTATTTATATGATGAAAGTACTCCCTTCAGGTGCACTTGTATAATGAGTTGTATTGTGGTAAAATCAATTATCAGGATGTGATAAATATGCGTATCTTGGGTATTGACCCCGGACTTGCCACAGTAGGCTTTTCGGTTGTAGATACGGGCAAAAATAAAATGAAGCTCGTGACCTGCGGCGTTATAAGTACACCGGCGCATACCTCGCTTTCAAGCAGGCTTGACAGGATATTCTGTGACATGAATGAGCTTATCGGAACGTTTTCTCCGGATGTCATGTCGATAGAAGAACTTTTTTTCAACACGAATATTACGACAGGCATATCCGTTGCGCATGCGCGCGGGGTCGTATTGCTGGCGGCTTACCGCGCGGGGGTCAGAGTTTTTGAATATACTCCGCTCCAGGTGAAACAGGCTGTCGTCGGCTATGGCAGGGCGGAGAAGAAGCAGGTCATAGAGATGGTAAAACGTATACTCGATCTGCCGTCGGCGCCTAAACCCGATGATGCAGCCGACGCTGTGGCGCTGGCGATCTGTCACGCCCGAAGCAGCACCTCACTACTCAGCCGAAAGGAAGATGAAGGCCTATGTTCTACCATTTAAACGGCATAGTTTCGGACATTGATCTGAATCTCGCGGTTATTGACTGCAATGGAGTCGGTTATGCCGTCAATACGACAACAAATACTCTGTCGCGCATAAAGCTCAACGAAAGAACAAAGCTGTATATATCCGAGTGTATAAAGGAGGACAGCTTTGATCTCTACGGATTTGCGACCCTCAGCGAAAAGCGCTGCTTTGAAATGCTCCTGAGCGTTTCCGGTATCGGTCCAAAGGCTGCGCAGGCAATTTTATGCGCTGTATCGCCGGAGGGGCTCGCGCTTGCCATAATGAACGGCGACGATAAGGCCATAACCGCGGCTCAGGGTGTCGGGAAAAAGATAGCGCAGCGCGTCATACTTGAGCTTAAGGACAAGGTTTCCAAGGAAATGGGCGGCTCCGCCGCATCTGAGATGCCTGCAGTAATGACGCAGACTGCCGCAGGAAGCAAGAACAAAAGCGACGCTATCTCGGCTCTCATGGTTCTCGGCTACGGTACGGCAGAGATAAACGCCGCGCTCAAGGGCATGGATGTAGGCAGCATGGAAACCGAGCAGATAGTCAAGGCGGCACTTAAAAACCTTATGTAGAGGAAATAATAAATGAGCATCAATTTTTCAGAAGGTCTTGAGGAAGTTCCTGTAGTAACGAGCTCTTCGGTACTGCCGGAGGATGCGGGTGAGGGAAGTCTAAGACCGAGAACGATAAACGAATATATCGGGCAGGAAAAGGCTAAGGATAACCTCAGCGTTTTCATCGATGCTGCGCGCATGCGCAACGAGCCGCTCGATCATGTGCTGCTGCACGGTCCTCCGGGACTCGGCAAAACCACGCTCGCGGCCGTCATAGCAAATGAGATGGGTGTAAATATGCGCATAACATCAGGCCCCGCTATAGAAAAGCCGGGAGATCTTGTAGCCATGCTGACAAATCTCAACGAGGGCGATATACTTTTTGTCGACGAGATCCACAGGCTCAACCGCGCATATGAGGAGATACTTTATCCGGCGATGGAGGACTATGCGATCGATATAATCCTCGGCAAGGGACCGTCGGCCAACTCTCTGCATCTTGAGCTTCCGAAGTTCACGCTTATCGGCGCGACGACGCGCTCGGGGCAGCTCACTGCGCCCCTGCGCGACAGATTCGGCGTTACCTTGAGACTTGAGCTGTATACCGTTGACGAGCTCAGACGCATTGTAGAGCGCTCTGCCGATATTCTCGGCATTGATATAGAGCGTGATGGCGCTGTCGAGATAGCGTCGCGCTCTCGCGGAACACCGCGAATCGCGAACAGAATGCTGCGCCGTGTGCGCGACTTTGCGCAGGTCAGAGCCGATGGTGTAATAACCAAGGACGTTGCAGACATGGCTCTTTCGCGCCTTGAGGTCGATAAAAGCGGTCTTGATGCGCTTGACAGAAGGATGCTTCGCAGCATAATCGAATTTTATAATGGCGGCCCTGTCGGACTTGAAACGCTGGCGGCGACTATAAATGAGGATTCGGTCACTCTCGAAGATGTGTATGAGCCGTATCTTCTTCAGCAGGGATTTCTCACGCGCACTCCGCGCGGCCGCTGCGTGACCAGAAAAAGCTATGAGCATCTCGGCATACAGCAGCTCGGGCAGCAGGAAATAGACATATAGGCTCCGAATTTTCTGAAATTTCAGTGTTTTTCACTGTAATCATATTGACTTTCAACAAAAATGAGATATACTATAATAGTATTGTTGGAAGTAATAGTGTAATAGTGGTTTTGTATGATCTTATACGCTGGCTTACAAGATAATGATTTGCAGAAGCTTGCCGCCGAGGGTGACAGCAATGCCGAGGAAGAGCTTGTTTCCCGATATATGCGCCTCGTTCGTGTTTGTGCACGCCCTTTGTTTCTCACCGGGGGAGAGAGCGAGGATCTTATCCAGGAGGGAATGTTTGGGCTGCTTTCGGCAGTAAGGCGATATAAGCCCGAGCATAATGCCTCATTCAAGACCTTTGCCGAATGGTGCATAAGAAACAGACTGCGCTCAGCGGTCAAATCAGCTTCCAGCTTAAAACATGATCCGTTAAATAATCGCGTACCTTTAGAGTTGATACTCTCAGATGAATCCCAGACCCAGGCAGTTACATGCGCTGAATTTTTTCAGAAATCTCCTGAAGAGCAGGTTCTGGCAAGAGAGAACAAAAAGTACACAGAACAGCTATATTTATCCTTGGTCAACATGCTTTCAAAATATGAGAGGTCGGTTTTGACCTATTATCTTGAAGGGCTCAGCTATAAAGAGATAGCCAAGCTTACCGGCAAGGGTGACAAGGCGGTTGACAATGCGATACAAAGGATAAGGCGCAAAACGGCGCAAATGCTTAAATCAGGCGATATCAGCAGCAGCTGACGCATATAAAAGCCGACAGGCGAGATTTTCAAAGAGAGGATTTACAATGTACGAAGACAAGACCTTAATTTGCAAAGAATGTGGTCAGGAGTTCGTGTTCTCCGCAGGTGAGCAGGAATTCTACGCAGAGCGCGGTTTCCAGAATGAGCCCCAGCGCTGCAAGGCATGCCGTGACGCTCGCAAGAATGCAGCACGCGGTCCCCGTGAGTTCTTCACCGCAGTTTGCGCAAATTGCGGCGGCGAGGCCAAGGTTCCTTTTGAGCCCAAGTCTGATCGTCCCGTATACTGCAGCGAATGCTTTGCAAAGATGAAGGAACAGGCCTGAGACTTTAAGTCACGGGTATAGAGTGGGACGTCCTCCTGACGTCCCGTTCTTTATTTTGCTAAACCTTATGATTGGAGATACAAACAATGGAAATGCTTAAGATTATGGACATCAACAGAGAAACCATTATTTCAGAGATACTGACCAATTTCCCCGAAGCGATGCCTAAGTTCCAGGAGCTTGGTATGCACTGCCTCGGCTGCGCTTTGGCGACCGCCGAGAGCCTCGAGCAGGCTTGCGCAGCACACGGTGTTGATCCTGACGAGTTCATCGTTGAGCTCAAGGCATATCTGTTGGCTCTGTAAAAAGCACAAAGCGAAAAGCCGGGGCTCCCGGCTTTTTGCCGTATATGGAGAAGTTTTATGAGCAGCAGACTTGAATTTATAGCGTCCATGGCATCCGGTGGGCGCGGCGTTGCCGATATAGGCACAGATCATGCAATACTGCCGATAATGCTCCGCCGCAGCGGCTATAAGGGCTATATCGCAGCCGGCGATATAAACGAAGGGCCTCTTAAAAAGGCGCAGCGAGGGTTGGACGAGGCCGAAATAGACGATGTTGAGCTCGTGCTTTGCGATGGCCTCGACGGCATAGACAGCAGCAGGGTAGACACTGTTATAGTTGCCGGAATTGGCGGAGATACGATCACAGGCATCCTTGACCGCGGCCTATACGATATGCCCGAATGGGCAGAACGCAGCGATTATAAGCTTGTTATGCACCCGGTGACAAAGCCGGAGATACTCAGATATTGGCTCGTAAATAACGGCTTTTGCATAACGCTGGAGACGTATATTGAGGATAACGCTGTCTTGTGCCAGATAATATGCGCCGAGCCCGGTGAGAGCGCAAGGTATAAGGATGCGGAGCTCTATGTCGGAAGATACGCGTTTGTAAAAGACTCGCCGTACTTTGACGCAGTCGTCGATAAGCACATTAAGCGCTTTAAATCTGCCGTAAGAGGCCTTGAAAAATCAAAGGATGCCTCACTTAATGCATGGAAAATGCTCATAGAGAATATGATATGTGAGCTCGAGCAAATGAAAGGAGCGGACAATGCTTAAAGTCGGAGATGTTTTTGAATACTTAAATAGGCTTGCGCCGGTATCGCTGAAAATGGACTTTGACAATGTCGGACTGCTTATAGGCGATGCAGAGGAGAACATTTCAAAATGTCTTGTCTCGCTCGATATAACGGACGAGGTCATTGACGAGGCCGTCTGCTTTGGCGCGGATCTCATCGTATCGCACCATCCGATAATCTTCGGCGCTGTGAAGAGCGTGACCGCTGACGACCTTATCGGCCGAAAGATAATAGCCCTCGTGCGCAATAACATATCCGCAATATGTATGCACACAAATCTTGATATAGCCGATGGCGGTGTGAATGATGCGCTTATGGCTGCCTTGTCGGGGCGTCCGCAGTGCTGGCTCGAGCCGTGCGGGACCGATGAACACGGAAACACCGTCGGCTGCGGAAGAATAGGCGAGCTTGAAAGTCCTATGCAGTTTGAGAGCTTCCTCAAGCTGTGCAAAACGGCGCTTAAAGCAAACGGACTGAGATATCATTACGCGGGAAGACCTGTAAAAAAGCTCGCGGTAATGGGCGGCTCAGGTGGCTCGAGTCTCATGGATGCCGTCAATGCCGGGTGTGATACCTATGTTACGAGCGATATAAAGTATAACAGCTTTCTTGACGCAAAGGAGCTTGGTATTAATCTTATTGATGCCGACCATTTCTGCACTGAAAATGTCATAGTGCCGGTGCTCGCTGATAAGCTTATCGCCGAATTTCCCGATGTTGAATTTGCGGTATCATCCGTCCACGCGCAGACGGCGCAGTTTTTCTGATTTTCAATAAGTAATATTTGTCCTCCGCAGCTCATAGACTCGTACAAACGAGAAAGCTGCGGAGGTTTTTTATATGATGAATTCCGATATTTACAAAGATATTGCCGCAAGGACCGGCGGAGCTGTTATGATCGGCGTTGTCGGCCCGGTCAGGACCGGCAAATCCACCTTTATAAAACGCTTTATGGATACGTTGGTAATCCCCAATATCGAGGATGAATATGCAAGAGAGCGCGCCCGCGACGAGCTGCCGCAGAGTGGCTCGGGAAGAACTATAATGACTGCCGAGCCCAAATTCGTCCCGGAGGAGGCGGTGGAGATCCGACTCGGCGACGAGACGACATGCATGGTGCGTATGGTCGACTGCGTGGGCTACATGGTCCCCGGCGCTTCGGGACGATTTGAAGACGGCAGCGAGAGACTTGTTACAACACCGTGGTTCGATCACGAGGTGACGATGACTGAGGCCGCCGAATCGGGCACGCATAAGGTCATTTGCGATCACTCCACAATCGGCATTGTTATAACGACTGACGGCAGTATATGCGATATTGAACGCGAGGCATATGAAGAGCCTGAGAAACGTGTCATCACAGAGCTGAAAAGCATAGGAAAGCCGTTTGTTATCCTGCTTAACAGTGCTCAGCCTGACTCGGAGTATGCCGCAGAGCTTGCTGAGCGGCTGAATGAGGAGTATGACGCTCCATGCATAAGAGTAAATTGTCAGGCGCTCAGCGAGAACGATATATGCGAGATAATGCGCAAGGTGCTCGGCCAGTTCCCATTGAGCGAATTGTCGATCCGTCTGCCGGAGTGGTTCAGTGCCTTAGATTGCGAAAGCGAGATGAAAAGCGAGCTTTATAGACAGCTGATATGCTCGGCCGGCAGCTTGGCTCGCGTTAGCGACATAAGCGGCATGCTGACACAGATATCTGAACCGGATATGATAGATGCCGCGTATATCGAAAGCAGCGATATGGGCAGCGGCACAATAAATATAGCGATAGATATGCCGCGCGCGCTTTACTATAAGCTTATAAGCACCGAGTCGGGCATCGATATACTCGATGACGGAAGCCTTGTAAAGGTCTTACGGGAGCTTGGGCAGATAAAACAGGAATATGATAAGATAAAAGACGCCCTTGCCTCCGTGCGGCAAACGGGATACGGTGTTGTGATGCCGCAACCGGATGATATTCAGATAGAAGAACCGCAGTTAGTAAAGCAGGGCGGAAAGTACGCGGTAAAGCTAAAGGCACATGCGCCGGCTATACATTTGCTCAAGACCGGTGTTGAAGCTGCCGTAACGCCTTCGGTCGGCGGAGACGGAGCGTCAGATGAGATAATCAGTTTCCTGCTGCAGGGCTTTGAAGGCGATATGAGCAGGCTCTGGGAATCAAACATATTCGGTCAGCCGCTGTATGAAATAGCTCAGAGCGCAATAGCCGAGCGCCTTACGAATCTCCCGTCGAACGCAAGAGCAAAGCTTCAGGAGACGCTGCAAAGAATAATAAATGAGGGCAGGGGAACTCTTATCTGCATCCTGCTGTAGAACTAACGCGAAGTGTGCGGTTACACACACTTCGCGTTTTAATGTCTGCTTGCTCATAGTCAGATGAAAATCAGACGTATATTTATCTAAATTTATTATTGAAAAAGCATTTATTTGAAGTTATAATATTTTTATTCTTACGGAGGTGACTGATAATGAAACCAGTATCTAAAATCGCAGAAGCAGTTCGAGCATCGACCACTCTCGCGGTTGACAGCCTTGCAAAGCAGATGAAAGCCGACGGACTTGACGTCGTTGGTTTTGGCACGGGCGAACCCGATTTCAATACTCCGGACAACATCAACATGGCCGGTATCAAGGCCATTTGCGACGGTAAGACCAAATATACTCCGGCGGCAGGCATAATCCCGCTGAGAAAGGCCATAGCGAAGAGACTTAAAGAAGACTGTGGCGTTGACTATGATTATACGCAGATAGTTGTTGCCAGCGGCGCAAAGCACAGCGTCTATATTGCTCTCGCGGCAATCACAAATCCCGGCGATGAGATCATAATTCCCGCTCCGTTCTGGGTCAGCTATTATGAAATGGTGCGCATGGTCGGCGGTACGCCAGTTATCGTCGAAGCAGGTGAGGAGAAGAACTTTAAGATAACTGCCGAGCAGCTTGAGGCCGCTATTAACGACAAAACTAAGTGCCTTATGCTTAATAACCCTTCGAACCCCACCGGCATGATATACTCAAAGGACGAGCTTAGTGCGATCGCCGAGGTCTGCGTAAAGCACGATCTTTATATTCTTGCCGATGAGATATACTATCAGCTCATTTATGATGGAATAGAGTTTACCAGCATTGCAAGTCTTGGCGAAGATGTCAAGGAGCGCACTCTGCTCATTAACGGCGTATCCAAGTCCTACGCGATGACCGGCTGGCGTGTCGGCTACTGTGCCGCAAACAAGACTCTTGCAAAAATAATGTCCAACTTCCTCAGCCACTCCACCGGTGCACCGTCCACCATAAGCCAGTGGGCATCTGTTGAAGCTCTTACCGGCCCTCAGGAGGGGATAGAGGCAATGCGTCTTGCATTTCTCGAACGCCGCGATTACATCGTAAAGCGCATAAACTCCATACCCGGTGTCAGCTGTATTAATCCCAACGGTGCATTCTATGTCATGATGAATATCGAAAAGCTTATAGGCAAAACGCTCGGCGGTAAGCTCATATTAAATGACGATGATTTCGCTGTCGCTCTGCTTGAAAAGGCGCTTGTTGCTGTTGTTCCGTGCTCGGGCTTCGGTATGAAGAATTTTGTCCGTTGGTCATATGCCGCATCGATGGAAAATATCGAGAAGGGTCTTGACCGCCTTGAAAAATTCGTTACCGAATGATATAATTGCCCAAAACGGGTATTATATCAAAAATTAATTAAGTACTGATATAAAAATCACCCCATCGACATAGTTTGTTAGTGGGGTGATTTTGTGTTTATTACAGTTAAGCTGAAAAGCTTTGCAAAACCGCTGGCAGCCATCTGCGCCGCAGCCTTATTCGTGTTGGCGATATTTGCAGTCTTTCCTAATGAGGCTATAAGTATAATGGGGCCTTATAATAGACATACGCTGCTTATAGATGCAGGGCACGGCGGAATTGACGGCGGTGCCGTATCGAGCGATGGACTCAAAGAGAGCGACGTGAACCTTGCAATAGCGCTCAGAATGTCCGGCCTGTGTGAGCTTATGGGCATTGAGCATCAAATGACAAGAGATACTGACGTAGGCTGCCTTAACAGCGATAGCTACAGTGAGCATGACGACCTTGTGGCTCGCGCGAACATGGCAAACTCAATCCCCGACTGTGTGCTTATAAGCGTGCATCAGAACAAATATCCCAGTGAGCTTGTCAGGGGAGCGGAGGTAATGTATGCTGCAACGCCGGAGAGCAGGGAGCTCGGGCTTTTGACGCAGGCTAACATGGTCACGGCGCTTGATCCGGAGAACAGGCGAGTTGCGCACAGTGCGCCGGAGGAGCTGCTGCTCACTTCCTGTGTTAACTGTCCCGCTATACTTGCAGAGTGCGGCTTTATGTCCAATCCACTGGAAGCAGGGCGTCTTGCCGACGGTGATTATCAGATGAAGATAGCAATGACGCTTGTTGCGTCGTATATTCAGTTTAGCTGTCAGCAGCTTTAAGGAGTTATATCATGAAACAGAAGACAGTATTCTGCTGCTCGGAATGCGGAAACGAGACCTTAAAATGGAGCGGAAAATGCCTTGCATGCGGTGCGTGGGATAGCCTTGTTGAGGTCAAAGCCGATATAAAGGGGAAGGGCAGCGCAAAAAATGCCGCGCGCTCGGCCACAGTTAAAAAGCCCAAGCTCATATCCGAACTCGACACCGAGGCGGAAATGCGCTTTTCAACAGGAATCGGAGAATTTGACAGAGTGCTCGGCGGCGGAGCGGTCAGAGGCTCGCTGGTTTTGGTCGGAGGCGCTCCCGGCATTGGCAAATCGACATTGCTGCTTCAGCTTTGCGGCCTTACCGAGGCAGGCCAGAAGATACTGTATGTCACAGGTGAGGAAAGTGAGCGCCAGCTTAAAATGCGTGCGCAGCGGCTGGGTGTCGATAAGGGCGAGATATATGTCTTGGCAGAGACCGGACTTGCCGAGGTCATGGAAAATGTTGAGGCACTGTCGCCGGACATAGTCATAATAGACTCCATACAGACGATGTTTGATGCGGATATCAGCTCGGCACCTGGCAGTATCAGCCAGGTGCGCGAGTGCACGATGTCTATTATGCGTCTTACAAAGGAAAAGGGATTTACGACATTTGTAATCGGCCACATAAATAAGGAAGGCAGCATCGCCGGCCCGAAGGTGCTTGAGCATATGGTCGACTGCGTTCTATATTTTGAAGGTGAGCGCAGCACGTCTTTCAGAATACTCAGAGCGGGGAAGAATCGCTTTGGCTCAACAAACGAGATCGGCGTTTTCGAGATGAACGACAGGGGACTGAAGGAGCTTAAAAATCCGTCCGAGATACTGCTGTCAGGTCGTCCGCAAAACGCGCCGGGAACCTGTGTTACCTGCGTTATCGAAGGATCGAGGCCGATTCTTGCCGAGATCCAGGCGCTTATCGCTCCGGCAGCGTATAACTCCGGGCGGCGCAGCTCCAACGGCATAGATTACAACCGAGCAACGCTTTTGCTTGCGGTTCTTGAAAAACGTGGAGGAATGTCGGTTTCGACCTGCGATGCATATATTAATGTAATCGGCGGGCTTGAGCTTGAGGAACCAGCCGCTGATTTGGCTACACTGCTCGCAATAGCCAGCAGCTTCAGAGACCTTCCGCTCGGCCGCGATCTTGCGGCGGTGGGGGAAGTCGGGCTTTCGGGTGAGATAAGAAGCGTCAGCAATCTCAATTCACGCCTTTCCGAGATAGCTCGCCTGGGCTTTAAGCGCTGCGTAATACCGGCGCATGTAAAGGATGATATCAGAAAACCCGAGGGGCTTGAGCTGATAAGCGTCCAGGATATCCGTGAAGCAATCAAAGCAACGTTGGGCTGATATGATACAGTTTGTTCAAAAACCGCATTTGCCACAGGGGAGAGTTTATCAGGTTATACTCGGGAAAAAGTACGAAAAAGTTCTTAATAATGCACTTTTAGAGCGAAATGTTGCTCCGATTTGGCTAAAAAGTAATGAATATGTTGACAAACGTATTTCGGGACACTGCGACCTTATGGCGGCTCATATCGGCGGGAATTTATTGGCTGTACAGGCGGATAAAGCGCCTGAATGCGAAATTATTAACAATGTTGAACTTATAAAAACCACGCCGCCGACAAGACCAATGTATCCGCATGATGCCGGACTGAATATATGCATAGTTGGCGATAAGCTCATATACAATCCCAAAAGCGCAGAGCCGCAGATAATATCAAAGATAAGCGGAACTAGGCTCCGCTGCAACCAGGGCTACACAAAATGTTCGGTGTGCGTCGTTGACGATAACTCAATAATTACGGCTGATAATAAAATTGCGGCTATAGCATCGGCTGCCGGCATGGATGTATTGCAGGTCGATGAAAAACTCACGGCTTTGGATGGGTTTGAGCACGGATTTATAGGCGGAGCATCATTCAAAATAAATAGAAATGAAATGGTGTTTACGGGCATCATAAATAATGTGAGCGAGCGGCGGCGTATTGAACACTTTTTAAACGAGCACGGAGTTTGCGCTGTGTATCTTACGGATGCACCGCTATTTGATATAGGAAGCGCAATTCCCATAACAGAAGAGATTTAGCGAGAATGCGAACAGAACTTTGTATTTAGCTCTTTAATGCGTTATTTTAGCTTTTTCATCTCCCCCAAATTAAACAAAATCTTTATTTTGCTTAATTATTAGTCGATTTGTCAATAGACAATAAGATATCTGCCCTGCTATAATAAATACAGACAAAAACGATTGGAGTGGCTTAAATGGATTACAGAACCGAAGCGCCCGAAATAATAAGAAGCTTTTTAATATACCATGAGACTATCAAAGGACACTCTCCGAAGACTGTTGAGGAATATTATTTGGATCTGAGAACATTTTTTCGCTATATGAAGATCAGCCGAGGTTTGATTCCGAGAGATACCGAGTTTGAGGATATAAGTATAAGTGACATTGATATCGATTTTGTGAGATCAATTACCGTTTCAGATGCGTATGAGTATCTTGC
>CAVGIU010000050.1:0-11538 GCA_963629425.1 Oscillospiraceae bacterium | reverse complement strand
GGCCGTTCTCGACCATGGGCTGGCCGGATAAGACCCCCGAGCTTGACTACTGGTATCCGACATCTGTCATGGTAACGGGCTATGATATCATCTTTTTCTGGGTCGCAAGAATGATCTTCTCCGGCATGGAGCAGATGAAAAAGGAGCCGTTCCACACCGTGTTCATCCACGGCCTTGTGCGCGACAGTCAGGGCAGAAAAATGTCCAAGAGTCTCGGCAACGGCATTGACCCCCTGGAGATGGCAGAGAAGTACGGCGCGGACGCGCTACGCTTTAACCTCATAACCGGCAACAGCCCCGGCAATGATATGCGTTTTTATGTAGAAAAGTGTGAGGCGATGCGCAATTTCTGCAATAAGATTTGGAACGCATCGCGCTTTGTCATGCTCAACCTCACCATTGAGGATAATCATCTGCCTGAAAAGCTCGAGACCGAGGATAAGTGGATACTTTCGAAGCTCGACCGCGTTATCAAAGAGGTCTGCGACAATATGGATAGCTTCGAGCTCGGTGTCGCGGCCGGTAAGATATACGACTTCATTTGGGATGACTACTGCGACTGGTATATTGAGCTCACAAAGCCGCGCCTTAACGGCGATGACGAAGCGGCAAAGGAGGGGGCACAGCGCGTCCTGCTGTACGTCCTTGTCGAGATACTGAAGCTTCTGCACCCGTTCATGCCGTTTATCACCGAGGAGATCTGGCAGGCGCTGCCGCACGAGGGCGATGCGCTTATGATGCAGTCTTACCCCGAGTATGACGAGAGCCTCAACTTCCCCGAGGACGAGGCAAACTTCGGTATGGTCATGGACGCTATCAAGGCCGTGCGTGCCCGCAGAGCGGAGATGAACGTGCCACCGTCCAGGAAGAGCCACCTCATCATCGTGACCGATAAGGGCGGGGCATTTGAAGACGGCGAGAAGTTCATCTGCAAGCTGGCTTATGCCTCCGGCATCGAGGTAAGTTCCGAGCTTCCCGAGTCGACCGACGGCATGGTATCGGTCATAACCGACAATGCGCGTATGTTTATGCCCATGGCCGAGCTCGTCGACCTCGAAAAGGAGCGTGCTCGCATGGAAAAGGAGCTTGCAAACGCCAGAAAACAGCTCGACGGTCAGATAGCAAAGCTTGCAAATGAAAACTTCGTCTCCCGCGCACCTGAGAAGGTCGTCAACGTCGAGCGCGAAAAGAAGGCAAAACTCGAAGCGCTTATAGAAAATCTTGAGGAGAGCCTTAAAAATCTCGGATAAGTCCGACAGACTTCTGCAAAAACTGCATATATAAACATTTAAACTGATGTTAAGCGTAGCTTGACATCAGTTTTTTATATTGGGGTGATGAAAATGAAAATAGCATCGGAATATTCCGACGGCAGGCTCACGGTATATCTTGCCGGAGAACTTGACCACCACAGCGCGAAAATGACGGTATCCGGCATTGCCGAGAACATTGACAGATATCTTCCGCGCGACCTTGTACTTGACCTGACGCAGCTGGGATTTATGGACTCGTCCGGTGTTGCGGTCATCGTGCGCAGCTATAAGAAAATGCGGAGTGCCGGCGGCAGAATGTACATCGAAAACCCGCAGCCGCAGCCACTCAAGGTTCTTGATGCTTCGGGCATAGACAGAATGATACCGATCGCCGTGAAAAGGGAGGTAACGACATGACGGTGACAAACTACATAAAGCTTGAATTTCCAAGCTGCAGCTCGAACGAGAGCTTTGCCCGCGCAGCCGCGGCGGGCTTTGCCGCGCAGCTTGACCCGACGCTCGACGAGCTGGGCGATATCAAGACCTCAGTCAGCGAGGCTGTGACCAACTGCATCGTCCATGCGTACCCCGACAGCATCGGAACGATAATTATGCGTCTGCGCATCCTCGACGGTGAGAAGCTCGAGATAAGCATCCGTGACAAGGGACGCGGCATAGCCGATCTCCGGCAGGCGATGTTACCGATGTACACCACCGGCGGCGAGGAGCGCAGCGGTATGGGGTTCACCATTATGGAAAGCTTCATGGACAAGCTTAAGGTGAAAAGCACGCCCGGCAAGGGCACGACCGTCACCATGCTGCGCACCATACGCCAGCGCCGAGCCTTACGATGACCGAGTGCATGCTCAATGACCTCCGCCTGGCACAAGCGGGGGACAAGGCCGCCTCCGAGCGGCTCGTTGAGGAAAATTCGGGACTCATATGGAGCGTCGCACGGCGATTTTTCGGCCGGGGTGTTGAGCCGGACGATCTGTACCAACTCGGCTGCCTCGGCTTCTTAAAGGCCATCGCGGGCTTTGACCCGGATTTCGGAACGCAGTTTTCGACCTACGCCGTGCCCAAAATATCGGGCGAGATACGCCGATTTTTGCGCGATGACGGAACGGTAAAGGTAAGCCGGAGCATAAAGGAACGTTCGCAGCACATTAAAAGCGCTCGCCGCGCACTTGAGCAGCGTCTGGGCAGGGCAGCCGTTCTGTCCGAGCTTGCCGCCGAGACCGGTCTTACGCCCGAGGAGATAGCATTTGCCGAAACGGCCACCGGCCCCGCCGAGAGCCTTCAGCGCGAAACAGGGGATGAGGGCTTCACCCTTGAGCATATCCTGTGCGACTTAAACGGCGAGGAGCGCATGATAGAGCACGTCGCTCTGCGCTGCGCCATCGAGCGTCTGCCGGAAAAGGAGCGAAAAACGCTGTATCTGCGCTATTATCACGGGTTTACGCAGGAAAAAACGGCGCGAATGCTGGACGTATCGCAGGTGCAGATATCGCGCCTTGAGCGCAAGGCGATAACGCAGCTTCGCGAAATGCTCTCTTGAACAGAACCGCACGGGAATTGTTCCCGCGCGGTTCTGCTTTTGTTGCACACGGATGATGCACTTTGACCAAAACTTATTAATAATTTATTAAATAAAGTATGGGGTATTGAAATATATAAAGTTTGCGTTAAAATATCATGGTGTTTTCAAAATGAGGTGTGTATATGGAAAAAAGAAAAAGAAGCCTTGCGATAGATATGCTGGGCGGCTCGATGTGGGATAAGATACTGCTCTATGCTCTGCCCGTTGCGGCAACAGGCATTTTGGGGCAGCTTTTTAATGCGTCAGATGTTGCCATAGTCGGCAACTTTGCGTCGACCGACAGGGTCGCGGCGGTTGCAGCGGTCGGTGCAAACGGCCCTGTTATAGGCCTTGTTTTGAACCTATTCATCGGCATAGCTCTCGGCGCGAATGTTGTAATAGCAAATGCCATCGGCAGGGGAGATAAGACGACTGTGTCGCGCGCGGTGCACACGTCGATCGTTGCGTCCGTTCTCGGCGGCTTTATCGTCATGCTCATAGGCCAGCTGCTTGCAAAGCCCGTGCTTTTGATGCTCAATGTTCCGGATGATGTTTTTCCGCTTGCCATGACCTATATGCGCATATACCTGCTCGGACTGCCTGTAATATTCCTCTATAACTTTGAATCTGCCATATTCCGCAGCGCGGGAGACACAAAAACTCCGCTTATCGCGCTTGCGGTTTCGGGCGTACTGAACGTCATACTCAATATATTCTTCGTTACGGTTCTTGATATGACGGTCGACGGCGTTGCCATTGCGACTGTCATTGCAAACCTTATAAGTTCCGCCATCCTCGGCAGAAAGCTGTTAAAGAGTGAGCTTTCAATTCGCGTTAACCTCAAGGAACTGCGTATTGACCGGAAAATACTTTGGCGTATACTCAAGATCGGCCTTCCGGCCGGTATTCAAAGCGCGGTCTTTTCGCTTTCAAACATCATCATCTCCTCGGCTGTAAACAGTCTCGGCAAGGTGACGATGGCGGCCTCCTCCGCGGGCTTCAATGTCGAGATCATGGCATACTACATTCTCAACTCCTTCGGTCAGGCATGCACCACCTTTGTCGGACAGAACTACGGTGCGGCGCAGATAGACCGCTGTCGCAAAACGCTCAAGCTCTGTATTATTGAGAATATCATCGTTACCGGAATAACGGTACTTATCATGCTGCTTTCCGGAAGATTTCTTATCGGCCTGTTCAACAACGATCCCGAGGTCATCGAGATCGGCTTTACACGACTTAAGATAGTTTATACCTCGTATATATTCTCGCTTTTGTATGAAGTCATGTCGGCATATATGCGCGGCTACGGCATATCGCTCGTTCCGGCAATACTGACGATGCTCGGCGTGTGCGGCATACGCATTGTGTGGATATACACCGTATTCCCGATGAGCCGAACCTTTGCGACGATAATGACCGTTTACCCCATAAGCCTTGCGGCGACGGCCGTTCTTATCTTTATAGCGCTCATTATCTACCGTCCCTCCAAGCGATACGATCACATCGTGCTCGACAGCGCCCACTCTTGAAAGCATCCTGCATTCGTGGTAAAATGACACGTCATGAATAATAGTTTTGAAGAAAGATACCTTGAAGCAAGAAAAAAAGTAATAGAGACCGATTTCGCCGGGCTTAATCCCATGCAGAGAAAGGCTGTCATGGCGACTGAGGGCGCACTGCTCATTCTGGCCGGCGCCGGCAGCGGCAAAACAACGGTTCTCATAAACAGAATAGCAAATCTCATGCGCTACGGCAAAGCCGCAGACAGCAATGAGATACCCGAAAATGCAAGCATTGAGGACATTGATAAAATGGCGCGGCTCGACGATAAGGCTCACCGCACGGCGGCCTTTGAGCCGGTCGAGCCTTGGCGCATCCTCGCCATAACGTTTACGAATAAAGCGGCCGACGAGCTGAAAACAAGGCTTTCCAAAATGCTCGGTGAGGCCGGAGCGGATGTGTGGGCATCGACATTCCACTCCGCCTGCGTGCGCATACTCCGCCGCGACGCGGACCGTCTGGGCTTTACCTCGAGCTTTACGATCTACGACAGCTCCGACAGTCAGAGCCTTATTAAGCATATTCTGCGCGACTTTGACCTTGACGATAAGAAATATCCGCCGCGCATGCTGCTTTCCGAAATAAGCCGTGCAAAGGACGACTGCTGCTCGCCCGAACAGTACTATGCCCGCGCAAAGGCGACGGGAGACGCACGCAGAGTCAAGATAGCGGAGATATACGCAGAGTATGCCCGCCGCGCATTTGCCGCCGGTGCAATGGATTTTGACGATCTTATATACTACACCGTGAAGCTCCTCAATGAGAATGAGGACGTCTGTCAATATTGGCAGAGGCGGTTTAAGTACATACTTATCGACGAATATCAGGATACGAATAAGCTCCAGTACATGCTCGCGTCCAAGCTTGCCGAGGGGTGGGGCAATATCTGCGTTGTCGGCGACGATGATCAGAGCATTTATAAGTTCCGCGGCGCGACGATAGAGAATATCCTCTCGTTCGAGGATGAGTACAAGGGCTGCCGCGTTATCCGCCTTGAGCAGAACTACCGCAGCACGGGACACATACTGGGCGCAGCAAATGCCGTTATCAAGAATAACCTCGGCCGCAAGGGCAAGGAGCTGTGGACAAAGGGCGATATGGGCGAAAAGCCCGAGCTCTATGTTGCCGACAATGAGCACGACGAGGCGAGATTTGTCGCCTCTCAGATACTCGGCCTGTACGGCAAGGGCGCGTCCTGGGGCGATAATGCGGTGCTTTACCGAATGAACGCGCAGTCGCACCAGATAGAGCAGGCATTCAAGCGCAATGGCATACCGTATAAAATTTTCGGCGGCACGGGCTTCTTTGACCGCGCCGAAATCAAGGACATGCTGGCCTATCTGTGCGTCATAGCCTCTCCGGATGACGATTTGCGTCTCGGCAGGATCATAAACAATCCCCCGCGCGGCATCGGTGCCAAAAGCATCGAGACCGCCGCTGCGATAGCGCATGAAAACAGCTGTTCGCTGTTTTCGGTCATAAGCAAGGCAGACCTTTATCCCGACCTCAGCCGCGCCGCTCCGCGCATGCTGCTGTTTGCCGGGATGATAAACGAGCTCATAGCGCTCAAGGACGAGCTTGCGCCCGATCTGCTGTACGATCAGCTCGTCGAGCGCACGGGCTACCTGCGCATGCTCGAGGAAAAGCACACCGTCGAGGACGATGCCCGCGCGCAGAATATCAAAGAGCTCAAGTCCAGTATTATAAACTATAAGGGCGAGACCGATTCTCCAACGCTCGAGGGCTATCTTGCCGACGTTGCGCTGTACACCGATATGGATAACTATGACGAGGGCACCGACTGCGTCGTCATGATGACTATGCACTCGGCAAAGGGATTAGAGTTTCCCAACGTCTTTGTTGTCGGCTGTGAGGAGGGCATATTCCCCGGCATAAAGGCCATCGGCGAGGCCGACGAGATGGAGGAAGAGCGCAGACTTTGCTACGTTGCGATAACGCGCGCGAAAAAGCGCCTGTTCCTTTCATGCGCACGGCAGAGAATGCTCTTCGGCCGCACGACGGCAAACCGAGTCTCTCGCTTTATCGACGAGATACCCGAGGAGCATCTTGAAAAGCGCAATATTCCCAAGGGCTACGGCTTTTCCGAGCGCTCGCAGGTGCAGAAGGAGTTTGCCTTCCGAGTTCCGTCCGCTCAAAGCTTTAAAAAGCCGGTTGCGCCGCCGGCAGCGCCTAAGCCCAAAACGGCCGAAAAGCCGCAGTTTTCCATCGGCGACAGGGTGCGCCATAAGGCCTTTGGCGACGGTAAGCTCATAAAAATGACCCCTATGGGAAACGACTATCTGATAGAGATCGAATTTGACAGCGGCACGATAAAAAAGCTCATGCTGCGCGCCGCCGCACTGCACATGGTAAAAATATAATCAAAATGAAAAACAACAAAGCAAATCTCGGGCGAGCCTGCCTTATCGGCACAACGCTCATATGGGGCAGTTCGTTTGTTATTCTGAAGTCCGCGCTCGACAGCATTACGCCCATGTGGGTGCTTGCCATCCGCTTTGTCGGAGCGGCGCTCATGATGTTCGTAGCCTGTCTGCCGCGGCTTAAAAAGATAGACAAGGGATATATAAAAGGCGGCATGCTCATGGGAACCTGCCTTGCGCTTGCCTATATAGTTCAGACCTACGGCCTTGTGTACACGACGCCGGGCAAAAACGCTTTCCTGACGGCTACGTACTGCATCCTTGTTCCGTTTCTGTACTGGGCGATAGCGCACAAAAAGCCGGACCGGTATAATATCATCGCGGCCTTCGTATGCCTTATCGGCATGGGTTTTGTCTGCCTCAATAACGACCTGAGCGTAAATATCGGCGATATACTCACGATCTGCTGCGGCCTGTTTTACGGCCTGCACATCATCGTAACGGCGCGCTCTGTTGAGGAGCGTGATCCGCTTATCGTGACAATGATCCAATTTGCCGCCGGCGGCGTTATCTGCCTTATCGGCGCCGCGATATTTGAGCCCGTACCGCACGACATCCCGACCGGTACATGGTGGAGCATAGCTTACATGACCTTTATCTGCACGGGGCTTTGCTTCTTCCTTCAGACCATCGGGCAAAAGTACACGCCGCCGTCTCAGGTTGCCGTTATTCTGACGCTCGAGTCCGTTTTCGGAACGGCGATATCCGTTATCCTCGGCGAAGAGGTGCTGACATTCAACATTGCTCTCGGCTTCTGCCTCATCTTCTTTGCCATCATAACGAGCGAAACAAAACTGAAATTTCTTAAAAAGCACAGTTAAAGGCCGATTGAGATAAGAAAACACATGACCGGAAAGACGGAGCATGCACGAATGTCATCGTTGCGACGGCTCGGTATACACATATGCCTTTAACGATCTCTCTTCATTCTGACAGATATGAAAAAAGCCCCCACGCAGAAATAGCTGCGTGGGGGCTTTGCATATATAGGGAGAGATGTTATGCTTCGATTTTCTTTTCCGCGTCCTTGGAAAGCTTCTTCTGAAGCCAATCCTTGCCGTTGACAAAGCGCTCGACGATGAAGGAGACTACATAGTCGCCCGATGCATTTACCATTGTTGCGGGAGGATCGACAAGGTTGCCGATGGCCAGCGCGATGGGGAAGGCGACCGCAAGCTGATCGGGGAAGAACAGAGTGCACAGTACAAGCTCGCCCGTACCGCCGCCGCCGGGGATACCGCTCATAGCAACGGAGGAGAATACCGCGACTATTATGGCCAGTATTGCCTGGCCCGTGCCGAAGTCCATGCCGAATATACCGAACAGGAACGCGACCTTGACGATAGCGCTCATAGCCGAGCCGTCCATGTGCATCGTAGCACCCAGGGGAACGACGATGTTTGAGACCTCCTTGGAGATACCGGTCTCCTCCGCGACTTCGAGGTTCGTGGGGATCGTAGCTACGGAAGAGCAGGTGCCGAAGGACACTGCTGCCGGACGGAACAGGTGCTTCCACATGACCTTCGCGCCGCCCTTGCCGCCGCCGAAGCGCGCGTAAATCGGGAAGAAAACGAACATGTATGCAAAGCACAGCACATAGTAGATGATAAGCGTGCGGCTGTAGTCGCCGATGAGGTCGGGACCGTAGGTCGCAACGAGATATGCAAAGAAGCCGAAGAAGCCGATGGGAGCGTAGTAGGTGATGATCTTGACGACGTTCATAAGAACGGCGGTCAGATTATCGAGGAACTTTGCGACCATGCTGTCCTTACCGCCGGTCATCTGAATGCCGAAGCCGAAGAATACCGCGGCGATGATGAGAGGCAGGATGGCCTTGCGGCTCCACAGCTCGCAGAAGTCGGATTTGGTGAAGAAGTTAATGATCATGTCGGTCACGCTGAGCGTAGAGCTCACCTCGCCCTCGACTATGGTGTAGTCCCCGGTGACGACGGGGAAGATGCGTACGATGACGTACATGATGACAGCGGCGATAGCGGCCGTAACAAAGAATGTGCCGATCGTGATACCCATGACCTTGCCCGCACGCTTTGCACTGGACATGTTTGCGATAGCCGAGGCTATCGAGCAGAAAACCATGGGAACGACGACGCAGAACATGAGATTTATGAAAACCGTTCCGATGGGCTCAAGGACGGTAGCGCCCTTGGAGATAACCTCGCCGGAGGCATCCTTGACGACGGGGTTGAGCGCACCGACGATGCAGCCGCCGATGATACCGGCCAGCATGAATATTATAAATCCGTAAGTGCTGAAAAATGATTTTTTCTTTGCCATGACCAAACTCCTTAAAAGTTTTTCTGAGAAAATTATATTCGCATGTAATTGCCAAGTAAATTGACAATAGTGCTTGAAACATTGCAAAAAGTGCTATATAATCTTTTGCGAAAACATTTTGGGAGCATTATGATGACAGAACGGTATAAATACTCAAACGACGGCTACCTCAATGAGAATTTTCGCCTTTTTCACTTAAAGGACAGCTCCGGGCAGGAGAAGGACTTCCACTTTCATGAGTTTGATAAGCTCGTCATCCTCATCTCGGGTAAGGTTGACTATACCGTCGAGGGTACGACCTACAGGCTCGAGCCTTGGGACATCCTGCTCGTGCGCCACCATATGATACACAAGGCGGCCATCGATCTGTCCGTTCCGTACGAGAGGATAATAATATACCTCGATTCCGCTTATGTGGAGCGCTTTGCGCCCGAGGCCGGACTTATGGACTGCTTTGCCGCGGCTGAAAAGCGGAGATACTGCCTTATGCGTCCGGATACCGACGGAGTCGAACGCCTGAAAGATGCGCTGCACCGGCTTGAGGATACGCAGGGCGATGAGCTCTTCGGCGCACAGCTCCTGCGAGGAACGATGCTCGTGCAGCTTTTGGTTTTGATTAACCGCATCATGCTCAGCGATAACAGCCATGAGGAAAACACCGCCGAGACAGGGGGGAAGATTGCCCCGGCACTGTCGTATATAAACGAAAATCTGACGCACGAGCTCAATATCGACGATATGGCCGCCATGTGCTATATGAGCCGCTATCATTTCATGCGTCTTTTCAAGGCTCAGACCGGATGTACGGTACATAATTACATAAGGCAAAAGCGCCTTGTTCTCGCCGCGCGTCTTATCCGCGAAGGGATGAGCGCATCGTCTGCGGCTGCCGAGTGCGGTTTTTCCGACTATTCGGCCTTCCACCGGGCCTTTACAAAGACCTTCCGAGTAAGCCCGGGAAAGATCAAAAAGCAATAAAATTATGTAAACCGCAGAGCGCGGCTCTGCGGTTTCGCTTTATGTATGCAGAGCGGAGCAGAACGCCTGATGTACGTTCGCGGTGCTCGATTCGATGGCACCGTGCATGAACAGATCGCACACGTCGTGTTATTCACGGTGGGAAATATTTTTACCAAATTGACATTTTAACGCGCTTGTCAGTCTTGAATTTAACAGGTACTTGTGATATCCTATATTAAAATCAAAAAACATACAGGGGGTTTAGTTTTATGTTCAGTGCAATAGTTTACAAGTCCACGACCGGTTCCTGCAAAAAATACGCAGAGCTTCTCTCGGCAAGCCTGCACATTCCGGCATTCCCTCTCGGCAAAGAATACGTTCCTGCCGATACGAAGATAATCTTCGTCGGTTGGTTGTTTGCCGGCAAAATCATGGGCTACGACAAGGTTGCGAAGAAGTATGATATCGGTGCCGTCGTTCAGGTTGGCATGAGCCCGGTCTCGGCAAAAAGCGAAGAAGTCGGCCGCAAGAAGAACGCCGTAAGCCCCGATGTTCCTCTTTTCACGCGCCAGGGCGCCTTTAACCTTAATAAGCTTCCGCCTCACTTCAGATTTATCATGAAGATCAAGAATAAGGAGATCGCAGCTCACTTCGATGGCAAGGATAACCTTACTGATGCGCAGAAGGCAACCTACAAGATGGCCTCCACCGGCGTTGGCGAGCCGCCCTGCTGGTGCGTTGACGATATCGTAAAATGGTGCGGGCAGCACTGATAAAACAGTATTTCATTTATTGGAAAGGCGAGAGCCCTACCTATTATTGAGATAGCCGCCATGCGCGTTTGCGTATCGTTTTCGGGGCTGTGATACGCCGGAGCCCACATCGGAGTATCTGCTTCCCGGTTTCGGAACGAACAGAGGCGCGTTTGGCAAGACCTGTTTCGGAATTGATGCGGGGGGACTGACGCAGACTGTCCGCAGCGTCATCTGCGAAACCAAATAGCGCGCGCCGAAAACACGGCGTCGGTCGGAATTGAGCACTCCGTCCGGCAAAACGCTTTCGGTGCAAAGGCACAGAAAAAAGAGCACTTCGTAAGGAGTGCTCTTTTTATATTCTGAGCTGTCGTAAAAAGCGGCGTAATGCGCTGCGACGCAGGCCGCCTCGGGTTCGAATCCTGTGTATATGCAAAAAAGTTCCCACCTAGCGGTGAGAACTATTTTGAAATTAGTGACCTATTTTGATACCAAGTGCACACCCCTCTGAGCTTTAATTAAAAGGTTCATCTATCGTTAAAATGTGCAACGCAACAGAAAGCTGGCAATTGTGGAGGTCACTCTTTCCATTGGGCTAATTTAGTCATTGCCGCAGAGTAATCCTTTTTCAAGAATTTGAATGCTCGATGCGCTGCATCTTCTTCTATCAACCCTTGCACCGGAGGAATTGGCAA
>CAVGIU010000049.1:4683-11814 GCA_963629425.1 Oscillospiraceae bacterium | reverse complement strand
CCTGCCCCTTGGTCTTGGGGGAGATAGCCATGGAGTAGCAGGGATCGGGCATCTCAAGTGCCGGAAGCTCGACCTCGTTCTTGGGATCGCAGACGGTATCGCCGGTCTTCCACTCCATCTTGCCGACGGCGACGATATCGCCGCAGCAGGCTTCCTTGACCTCGGTGGTCTTCTTGCCGCAGATAGTGTAGAGTCTGCCGAGCTTATCGGTGCTGGAGGCACGGACATTGCGCAGCGAAAGGTCGGCGGTGATTTTGCCGGAAACGACCTTTACAAAGCTGTACTTGCCGAACTGATCGGAAACGGTCTTGAAAACAAAGCCGCAAACGGGCTCAGCGGACTTATCCTCGGGAGCGGGGACGTAGTCGCAGACGGCCTGGAGGACAGCCTCGGTGCCGATGTTGGACATTGCCGCGCCGCAGACGACGGGAACAACGCTGCGCTCTGCAAGACCTGCCTTGAGGCCGACGACGATCTCTTCGTCGCTCAGTTCCATGGTGTCGAGGAATTTCTCCATGAGCTCTTCGGTAACGGCTGCCGCTTCCATGAGCTCCATGCGCATCTCTTCGACCTTGTCAGCATCCGCTGCGGGAACAGCGACCTTTGCGGTCTTGCCGCCGTTTGTCTGATAAGCGGTGTTATGTACGAGGTCGATAACGCCGGTGCCGTCGGACATGGGGATCATGACCGGGCAGATGGCTGCGCCGTATTTTTCTTTAAGTGCGGACAGGACGGCGTAATAGTCACCGTGCTCCTCGTCGATCTTGGAGACGTAGAACATTGCGGGAACGCCTGCTGCCTTGAGGTATTTCCAGCTTCTTTCCGCGCCGACGGTGATGCCGTCCTTAGCAGAGCAGAAGATGATGCCGGTTTCAACAACGCGGATAGCGGCGAGAACATCGCCGACGAAGTCGAAGTAGCCGGGGCAGTCAAGAACGTTGATCTTGCAGCCGCCGAAGTTTACGGGAGCGACGGAAGTCGCGATGGTGATCTGGCGCTTGATCTCTTCAGCGTCATAGTCGCAGACGGTGTTGCCGTCGGTGACCTTGCCCATACGGTCGACAGCGCCGGTCGTGAACAGCATGCTTTCAGCAAGGCTGGTCTTACCGCTGTTGCCGTGACCCATGAAGCAGATGTTGCGAATGTTTTTGGTTTCGTAGCTCATGTGTTGCTTCCTCTCTTGAAAGATATATTAAAAATTTAATCTCGTATAAAACGCAATCGATTTATTATACACTATTGTAAATTTAATGGCAACATTTTTTTAAGGGGTACGTATTGTGGTGCTCAGAATGACGGTTACGAGCAGCCACGCGAGAAGATAGCTCAGCGCCGTTACGACGCCGGGCAGCGCGTTAAGGCTTATGATAAACATGACTATCATGCCGATAACAGCGCTTATTACGCTGAGAATGACGCTCAGTCTTATGCGATTAAACAGCGCCTTGCCGTGGCCGGCCAGACTCACGAGCGGACCGAGCCCTTCGCGGGATAAAAGAGCCGAAGGTCTGCTGCCCTCCGAGGGCTCCGCACCGGATATCGCATAGCGATCAGAGTACGGCGGGAAGTCGAAGCCGTCGGTCGGCATATCGAATTTAACCGACAGCATCGAGGGCGTGACGTTAAAGTCGCGCACGGCGAATATCGCATGCCTGTCCGAGCTGACGAGTTCGGTCATGGCGTCCTTGACCGCATCCGAGGCCGTATATTCCATCTCGAATACGCCGCATATAACGCCCGCAACAGCAACGTATACGCCGTTATTGAGAACATATTTATCCGGCAGGACGACGCCCATAAGCCGCATGAACGCGGCGTTTCCGCAGTAGACCGACTCGCCGTCGACCATGGCGGTAAGTCCGCCGCTTTCGTGCACCGAAAAGGCCTCAACGGGCATAAGACTGCTGCCGGCCTTGCGCATGAGCTCATTGAACGGATGCACCATTGTGCTGCCGGATGCAGAGATGATGCTGCCGGCGAAGGATATTATCCTCTCGGGCTGCATACCGGCGAACACGCGCGTCCTGCTTATCTTGACGCAGCCTTTGGGGAAGAGATCGGAGTCTGTTATGATAAGGTGCTTTGCCTTGCCGATATCGTAAAGCCCCGACCAGCCGGCAATAGTCGAGCCGCTGCGGATGAGGCTCTTTATCGAGATGAAAAACGGCAGAGGAAACGTTAGGAGCATCGCTATTGGTGCGGCGCACACGAATATGCCTGAGAGGATGTGCGCAAAGGAGGAGAAGCTTTTGCTTATAACGGCGGCGATAATGCTCAAAACCAAAGCGACTGCAGTGAGGTACGGTGCGAGCACGCCGAAAACGGACTCGTCAGGCCCGTCCTCCTCAGTGCGGCGAACCATACCATCAACGGGCCTTCTGCCCTTGACAAGGGTGATGTCCCCGCCAGAAAGCTCGGACTCGGCTGTGAGACTATACGGATGCTTTGCCGCAGCAGCGGTGTTGAATATGATTCTGTTGCTGCGTGCGTTCATGACGCAACCAAGCAACGTGAACGCTATAGTCAGCGAGGGGATGACGCAGAACGGCACGACCTTTTCGCCGACATTTGCGGCGGACAGGAATGCATCTATCATGCACAGCAGGCACGATATGACGATCAGAGCGCTCGCGTGGAGCTTAAATTTGATTATGCTCATTATGCCGGTCGTTATGATGTCAAGGCCGCATAGCATGACGGCGATCATCATGATAAGGCACACCGCGCTTTTAACTCCGGCGTCAAACAGTGCGCCGGGTACGGGCAGACCGTAGGATATGTACATCATAACAGCGCACAGAACGAAGGCTATACGAGCTCTAAGCCGCAGACCGGCGATATGCTTATCGTAAAACTTCGCGGCATGGTCGGGCGGCATCTCCTCGCCGAGATCCTCAGATTCATAACTCGTCCCGCCGAGAGTTACCTGACTCTGCTTTATCTTCATTGCGATAAACGCGAGAGCGGAAATGACCGGCACGGCGACGGATTCGCGGAACGATTTGGGTTCTCTGCGCACCTTTTCCTTTTTCGGCTGCTCGGGCTCGATAACAGTATAATCCGCATCGGTCGCGTATTTATCCTCGGGGTTTTCTTCTATTCCCGAGCCCTCGTAAAGATCGGGCTCAGCTTCTTTTTCGGGAGAAGCTTCAAAGCGCACCTTTGTCTGCTCCGGAACTGCCTCGTACTCCGACTGCTCGGCAGGGGAGGAGACCTCCTCACGCAGCTTTGTCGGCTCGGGTTCCGCGGTGGGGCCGGGTTCGGGCTCGATTATTTGCCCACCGGGCTTGTTCTCGTGCCTGAACTCGGCGATTATTCGGTCGATCTCGTCCGGTATCGGGTCTGCCTCCGGCTGCTCGGCGGGGGGAGCAGACTCCTCCGCTTTCTTTGACGGAGAGGAATAGCGTATGCTGTCCTCCGAATAGAATTCGCGGCGGATCATTTGCGGATCGAGCTTTGAGGTGTTTTCCGAAATGCTGTCTTCGGACTCAAACTCCGCGGCTATCTCATCGGGGTCAAAATCGTATTCTTCCCGCATGGGCTCGGCCTTAACGCCGTCGTTTATAACGGCGGAGAATACCTCGTCGAGTGCCTTCGCGGCATCCTTTATAGGCTCTCTCGGCTCGAAAATGGGCTTTTCGGATATCGGTTCTTCGTCCAAAGCGCCGAACTCGCTCAATATACTGTCAAGATCAAAATCAAGATCAACAGAGTTTTTATCGTTTGAACTCATAAATTACCCTCGGTCAGCCTCTGCGCTGGCGCAGTACTTCGTACATGATTATTGATGCGGCGGCGGAAGCGTTCAGGGAGTTTATCCTTCCGGCCATGGGGATGCTCACGATAAAGTCGCAGCTTTCGCGCACGAGCCTGCCCATACCGTCGCCCTCCGAGCCGATAACGATAGCGCAGGAACCGGAAAAGTCTGTTTTCCAAAGCTCACTGCTGCCGCCGGCTGCCGCGCCGTAGACCCAAACGCCCTCATCCTTCAGCTCCTTGAGCACCGACGGAATGTTCGGAACGCGGGCGATCTTCATATGCTCGGCGGCGCCTGCCGATGCCTTGCCGACTATGGCGGTCAACCCCGCGCTGCGGCGCTTGGGGATTATGACTCCGTGCGCTCCGGCGCACTCGGCGCTGCGGATGATGGCACCGAGGTTTCGCGGATCGCTCACCTCGTCGCAGACGATGATAAACGGCTGCTCGCCGCGCTCTTTGGCGAGGTCAAGAATGTCGGATACCTCGCAGTATTCGTTGACGCCGACGAGCGCAACAACCCCCTGATGTGCCTTTGTTACCGACATGTTGTCAAGCTTGCGGCGGTCCGCATCGACGACGACTATCCCGGCCTCGCGCGCTCTTGACGCGATATGGCCGAGCGTTTTGTCCGTCTCGCCCTTGGCGATGAATATCTTATCTATGCTGCGCCCGACGCGCAGAGCCTCAATAACGGCATTTCTGCCCTCGATTATATCGTTTTTGATCTCAAAATTATTTTCTCTATTTTGCATGCTTTCACCTGTGCCCACACTTGCAGATAATAATACAAAATACATTCTAACATATCCTTGCAGAAGTTTAAAGGAAAAAGTTTTTCCTGCGGCAATTTTTTTGTGGACATTATAACGATTTGGATGTAAGATGCAAGTTAGTATACTATAGGTATATTGTGTCTAACTATATCCTGCGAAAGGAATGCAATATGAAAAAACTCAATAAAAAGATCGACATGTTCTGCTACAGGCATCCGAGATTCGGCATACCCAACCTCATGCTGTACATCGTCGTTATAAGCCTCGCCGTTTGGCTTCTGAGCATTATGGACAGCAGCAAAACGCTTCTGAGCTACTTTGCGTTTTCGCCCGAGCTCATACTGAAAGGCCAGGTCTGGCGGCTTATAACGTTCATGTTCATACCGCAGGATATGAGCATGTGGGCGCTGCTGTTTTTCTATTTTTACTACTGGATCGGCAGCACGCTCGAACGCGAGTGGGGCACGGCAAGATTTAATATTTTTATCTTCTCCGGCGTTATACTGACTATCATCTACGGTATGGTTATCTATCTCATCACCAAGCAGTCGGCCTCCATCGGAACGTATTACATCTATCTGTCGATGTTCTTCTCGTTTGCGACGCTCTTTCCCGAGACGCAGGTGCTTTTTATGTTCATAATCCCCGTGAAGATCAAGTGGCTTGCGTATATCGACGCTGCGTTTTTCGTTTTCGAGATGCTTGCAACACCGTTTCCGTTTAATCTTCTGCCGCTGATAGCGATGCTGAACTACTTTATGTTTTTCGGAGCAGAGCTCATTTCGTCATTCTCCGCCGGCAGAACGCGCTACCGCAAGACCACGGTCAACTTCAACCGCGAAAAGCAGAAAATGAAATACGAGCAGCGTCAGAAGGATTATAACTATAAGTGCTGCGTCTGCGGCAGAACAGACAAGGATTTTCCGAACCTTGAGTTCCGCTACTGCTCAAAATGCGCCGGTTATCACTGTTTCTGCCGGGAACATATAAATAACCACGTTCATTTCACGGAATAAGCTACAGGGTGGGTAAGAATATGAATGAGAGAAAGAAAATAACGGCAAAGACGGTCGCCGGAGCCGTCATACTTGCGGCGCTTTTGGTGCTGCTGGTGCTTATCGTCATTCGCGGCGTCAATGCAAATAAAGCTTTGGGCGAGGCAAAGGTGAATCCCATCGCGACCGTGGCCCCCACGCCCACTCCTACTCCGGAACCTACGCCTACGCCTGTCGGCCTGCCGGACTTTAAGCCCCACTCCGTCGACGGAACGGAGCCGGAAAGACTCATTTCCAAGACGGACATAATGGTCGACGGCGAGGTAGTCGAGGATTACGAAAGCGATTATGTGATAGATTTCGACCTCCCGGAGAAATACACAGAGCTCGAGGGAATCGTAACCTTCCGCGGAGACAATTACCGCACGGGAGCGGCCTACGGCACGGCGACGGTCAGCAGCAAGACACTCACAAAGCTTTGGACGAAGTCGACAAGCGGTCTGAGCGATACCGACGGCACCTACTGGTCCGGAAGCGGCTGGACAGGCCAGCCTCTCATCGTCAAGTGGCCCGAGGCTACGCGCAAAAACATGAGCGCGATGTACGATTGGGCGCGCGAGAAAGAGGAACTCGTTGAGGTCATATACGCGACGCTTGACGGCCATGTTTATTTTTATGAGCTTACGAGCGGGGAATACACGCGCGAGCCGCTGAACCTCGGCTTTAACTACAAGGGGGCGGGCGCGCTTGACCCGCGCGGTTATCCCATACTCTATGTCGGCTCGGGAGTTGACGGCATAAACGGCAAATCGCGAGTGAAGATCGTCAACCTCATCGACAACTCCGTCATGTTCGAGTTCGGACAGAACGAGACCTTCGCAAACCGTAACTGGCATATGTTCGATTCGTCCCCTCTGGTGAGCGCGGAGACCGATCAGCTCATCTACCCCGGAGAGAACGGGATACTTTACATTATCCATCTCAACACGAAATACAACGAGCAGACGGGCGAACTGTCCGTCGATCCGGACAATATCGTGAAATGGAAGTACGACAGCACGAGAAGCGGCAGTCAGTACTGGCTCGGTGTCGAGTCCTCGGCTGCGATAATCAATAATTACATTTTTCTTGCCGACAACGGCGGCAATCTCATGTGCCTTGACCTCAACACGCTTGAGCTTGTTTGGGCGCAGGATGTTCTCGATGACACAAACTGCTCTCCGGTCGTCGATATCGAGGACGGACATCCATACATTTACATAAGCACCTCGTTCCATTACGGCTGGCGCTCGTATTCGACCGCCGCGATACCGATATTCAAGATTGATGCCGAGACGGGCGAGATAGTTTGGCGCACCGATTATACCTGCTATACCGCGCAGGATCTCTCCGGCGGAGTTCAGGGCACGATAGCGGTCGGCAAAAATAAGCTTTCGGATATGATATTTGTCCCTGTCGCACGCACTCCGGGCGCAAGCTCCGGAACGCTTGTCGCGCTTAAAAAGGACAGCGGCGAGAAGGTTTGGGAGAAGGAAACGTCAATGTACAGCTGGAGCTCACCCGTAGACTTTTATGATGACGACGGCAATGGATATCTGCTATAC
>CAVGIU010000049.1:2405-4673 GCA_963629425.1 Oscillospiraceae bacterium | reverse complement strand
CTGCTATACTGCAACTCCGGATTTAACATGTTCCTGATAGACGGAAAAACGGGCGAGCAGCTCGATTATATGAACCTCGGCGGCAATATCGAGGCTTCGCCGGCAATGTACGGCAACTACGCCGTCGTCGGCACACGCGCGATGCGCACTTACTGCATACAGGTGAATTGAAAAAATGTATAGAGGAAAAAGGAAAGGGAAAAGACAATGAAATACGCAATTTTCTACTTCAGCCCCTGCGGCGGTACAAAAGCCGTTGCGGACATCATCAGCAAGGAGCTTGGCGACGCTCCCATGCAGGAGCTGACCACTCCGAGCATGAACACGGCTATAGACCACGATACGCTCACGTTCTTCTGCATCCCGGTCTACGGCGGCAGGATTCCGAAGCCCATGTATGATCGCATGAAGATTATCACCGGAGATAAGACCCCCTGCGTTCCCGTTGCCGTTTACGGTAACCGTGCCGTTGACGATGCGCTGCTCGAAATGAGCGATCTTGCCGCAAAGTGCGGCTTCGTGACCGTTGCAGGCTGCGAGATTGTGGCGCCTCACTCCATCGATCCGGAGTTCGGCGCAGGCCGCCCCGACGCTGCCGACAAGGCGAAGATCCATGAGTTTATCGAAAAGCTCAAGGCCATGGAGAGCTTCAGCCCCGTCAAGATGCCCGGCGACCCCGGCTATGCAAAGAAAAAGAGTGCAGGACTGCCTATGTACCCCGTTGCTTCAAAGGAGTGCATCGGCTGCGGCATCTGTGAAAAGTACTGCCCCGCAGGCGCGATAAAGGGCAAGCATATGAGAACCGTGCCGACTAAGTGCATAAGCTGCATGAGATGCGTCGCAATGTGCTCGACCGAGTCGCGCAAGGTACCGGCTCCCGTGCGCCTTGCCGCACACCTTACGCTCAAGAAGCTCTGCTCTGAACGCAAGGAGGATAAATTTTATCTGTAAGAACACAAAATTGTAAAATTTCAGACAATTTCATGTTGTGTTCATATTGATAAGTGTGGTATACTTAATGCGGTATGCTGAGAGTAAGATCTGCTCAGACTGCCAAAAAACTATTCATGCATACCGAAGACCTGATTTATAGTATGAAAATATAAACAAAAATGGAAGGGGATACATAATGGCAAGAGAAAAAATCCTTGCGCTCGGAAAGAAGATAACCGACCGCATACCCTACAAACTCGGGCTTGAAAAGCTCACGGAGAACGATCCGGAATACTACGGCCTTGCATGCGTCATTACCGACGAGGAGGCCGACATTGCGCTGGCAATGGATGTCCGCAAGCCTACGACTCCCGAAAAGCTTGCGGCAAAGATGGGTAAGCCCGTCGAATATATCCGCGAAAACATGGTCGTAATGGCCGATAAGGGACTTCTGGAGTATAACTACGATACTCCCGACGGCAGCCGTCAGTACGTTCTGCCCATCTTCGTCCCCGGCTCAGCAGAGCTTATGAACATGAATCTCGAGCAGGTCGAGGGGCATCCCGAGATCGCAAAGTTCTTCGAGCGCATGGCATATCTGCCGCTGACGAAGATCACCGCGATGGTACCTCCCGGAGGCAACGGCATAGGCATGCATGTTATCCCCGTGGAGAAGGCCATCCCCGCGACCAACGAGTCTGTCAGCATCGAGCATATTTCCCACTGGCTCAAGAAGTACGAGGGTCAGCTCGGCGTCGGCTACTGCTCCTGCCGTAACGCGATGCGCATCATGGGCGAGGGCTGCGGAGAGATGCAGGAGGAGCTGTGCATAGCAGTCGGCACCTTCGCAAGATACTGCGTCGAGACCGGTAAGGGCCGCGCCATCACCTATGAAGAGGCGATGCGCATCCTTCAGCGCGCCGAAGATAACGGCTATGTTCATCAGATAACCAATATCGACGGCGAGAATAAGATTTTCGCCATCTGCAACTGTGCGCTCGGCTCCTGCTTTGCTCTGCGTACCTCTCAGCTTTTCAATACTCCCAACATGTCCGCCTCCGCATACCGCGCGCACGTCGATAAGGAAAAGTGCGTTGCCTGCGGCAAGTGTGTCGAGGTCTGCCCGGCAGGCGCTGCCAAGCTCGGTCAGAAGCTCTGCACCAAGGATGGCCCCGTTGTATATCCCAAGCAGCCGCTGCCCGATGATAACCATTGGGGCGAGCACATGTGGGATCCCGATTATAAGAACAACAATCAGAAGAACTGCCATGAGAGCGGCACCGCTCCCTGTAAGGCGGCCTGCCCCGCGCACATTGCCGTTCAGGGTTATATCAA
>CAVGIU010000049.1:0-2395 GCA_963629425.1 Oscillospiraceae bacterium | reverse complement strand
GGGCAGATATCTTGACGCTCTCAAGCTCATAAAGAAGGATAACCCGTTCCCGGCAGTCTGCGGCAGCATCTGCAACCGTCGCTGCGAAGATGCCTGTACCCGCGGCCAGCTCGACCGCGCTGTTGCTATCGACGAGATCAAAAAGTTCATCGCCGAGAAGGAGCTGAGCGAGAAGACCCGCTACATCCCCGAAAAGCGCCGTCATAAGACTCCCGACACCGATTATGTCGAGAAGATCGCAATCATAGGCGCCGGTCCTGCCGGCATGAGCTGCGCTTACTACCTGGCAGAGATGGGTTATGCAAATGTTACCGTTTTCGACCGCAACCCGGTCCCCGGCGGCATGCTGACCCTCGGCATCCCGTCCTTCCGCCTCGAGCGCAAGGTCATTAACGCCGAGATCGACGTTCTCAAGAAGATGGGCGTCAAGTTCAAGTGCGGCGTTGAGGTCGGCAAGGATATCACCATTGAAGAGCTGCGCAAGCAGGGCTACAAGGGCTTCTTCGTCGCAATCGGCGCACAGAAGTCGTCAAAGCTCGGCATCGCGGGCGAGGAGCTCAAGGGCGTTTACGGCGGCGTTGACTTCCTGCGTGATGTTAACCTCGGCAACAAGGTCGAGATCGGTAAGAAGGTCGCGGTCATCGGCGGCGGCAACGTTGCAATGGACGTCGTCCGCACGGCGGTTCGTCTCGGCGCCGAGGAGGCTTACATAGTCTATCGCCGCTCCGAAGAGGAGATGCCCGCTGACAAGGAAGAAGTCGCCGAGGCAATGGCAGAGGGCGTGAAGTTCTGCTACCTCAATGCTCCCGTTGAGATCACCGGCACCGCAGCAGGCAAGGTAAACGGCCTGAAGGTCGAGATCATGGAGCTCGGCGAGCCCGACGAGAAGGGCAGAAGAAAGCCCGTCGGTACCGGCAAGTTCAAGACCCTCAAGGTCAACTCCGTTATCGGCGCGATCGGCCAGACCATCGACTGGGGCGAGTTGGATGTCGGCGAACTCAAGACCGCAGCAAAGGGCGTAGCTATGGCTGACCCCGTAACTCTCCAGACCGCGCAGAGCGACATTTTCGTCGGAGGCGATTGCTACACCGGCCCGAAGTTTGCTATCGACGCGATAGCAGCCGGCCGCGAGGGCGCGATCAGCCTGCACCGCTATGTACATCCCGGTCAGAGCCTCACCCTGGCCCGCAACCCGCGCGATTTCTACGAGCTGGATAAGGACAACGTCGTCATCGACATTAACTGCTTCGACGTGCCCGTACGTCAGGAGGTCAAGCACGATCCGCGCAAGGCAAAGACCATGAAGAATGATCGTATCACCTTCACCGAGGCTGAGGTCAAGGCAGAGGCGAGCCGCTGCCTGGGCTGCGGTGTGACAATCGTCGACCAGAACAAATGCATCGGCTGCGGCCTATGCACGACGCGCTGCGAATTTGATGCTATCCACCTGCACCGCGATCACCCCGAGGCAAGTAAGATGGTCAGTACCGACGACAAGATCCCGCCCCTCGGCGTATACGCAGCAAAGCGCGCGGTCAAGATCAAGATCAAGGATCTCAAGGAAAAATTCGCAAAGTGACCACATCGGAGGAATGATCCATGCATGAGCTCGGAACGGTATTTTACGTCATAAAGGAAGTCGAGAAGCTCTGCGACGAGAACAATCTCACCAAGGTCGGAAGCGTCACGCTTCAGATCGGCGAGGTCAGCGGGATAATCCCGGAATACATCGTCGATTGCTGGAACTGGGCAGTCAAGGAGTCTAAGTATATGAAAGAGGCCGAGCTTAAGGTCGAAACGCTTGAGGCGGTGACCTTCTGCGAGGACTGCAAACAGACTTATCCGACGGTGAAATACGCAAAGGTGTGTCCGTATTGCCAGAGCGAGCATACATATCTCGTCACCGGCAACGAATACATCATAAAAGAGATCGAAGCAATGTAATTAAATCGGAAAGCTCCCGTCTTCGGACGGGAGCTTTTTTGCGCGAAAATATGAAAAATGCAACTGTCAAAAAGTATACCTTTTGACAGTTGCGCTTTTATAATGTCATGATAACTGAAAATCGACAAAATTGCAAGATGCTGTGCTGAAATTTCCGAGAAAAAGCCTTGATTTTATTAAAAATCCCGGTTTTGAGAGCCCAAAATGGGCAAAAAACTTGACTGTCAAAAGGTATACCTTATGACAGTCGGGCGGGAAATATCGGGAGGAAAACAATGAAGAAACGAATACTGAGCCTGCTGCTTGTGCTGCTGATGGTGGTGTCATTGGCGCCAACCGCAGCGCTTGCCACGGCATCAAACGACTACACACAATGGAAACAATATGATTCAGAGTGGAATCAATCAGAAGCATGGCCGGCATCTCAATATCCAGATGCAACCTATAGATG
>CAVGIU010000048.1:0-11970 GCA_963629425.1 Oscillospiraceae bacterium | reverse complement strand
ACCTACGGATACGCTTATTACCGGCGCCCGGTGTCGAAACTGCCGACAAACCCGGAAAATTGCCGCTTTACATATGCGCGAGGTAATTTTTCCGGTGCTCTCCCCTTGCCTCCCCTGTGTAAGGGGAGGTGGGTCGGCCTTGGCCGAGCCGGTGGGGTTGTGTTTTTCAGTGGCGAGCTGCCGCACCTTCGGATACGCTTATTACCGGCGCCCGGTGTCGAAACTGCCGACAAACCCGGCTTGCGCCGCGCTACGGTATTGCACCCTTGCCTTCCCCCTTGAGGGGAAGGTGTCGGCGCAGCCGACGGATGAGGTGTTTTTCAGTGGCGCATATACATTGTGCCTATACTTTTATTACGTCAGCCCGACCGGAAAGTGCGGAGAAAACCATAATATTTCGCAGACCGAAAGAGCGGAGAAAGGTTTGCCCGCGATTGCGGAAAGCGGACGTTTCACGGTCTTGCCGGCACTCTCGACACCGGGCTTGCGCAATCACCGTATCGCAGACAGCCTTAATGCGCCTCTAAAAGCGCCTTGCCGCCCATGTATGGGCGCAGGACCTCGGGAATGGTGACGCTGCCGTCGGCTTGGAGGTGGTTCTCCAGGAATGCGATGAGCATGCGCGGCGGCGCAACGACGGTGTTGTTGAGCGTGTGCGGCAGGTACATCTTGCCGTCCTCGCCCTTGACGCGGATCTTGAGCCTGCGTGCCTGAGCGTCGCCGAGGTTCGAGCAGGAGCAGACCTCGAAGTACTTCTTCTGACGCGGCGACCACGCCTCGATGTCGCAGGATTTGACCTTGAGGTCGGCCAGGTCGCCCGAGCAGCACTCGAGCTGGCGCACGGGGATCTCAAGGCTGCGGAACAGCTCCACGCTGTAGCGCCACATCTTCTCGTACCATGCCTTGCTGTCTTCGGGCTTGCAGACGACGATCATCTCCTGCTTTTCAAACTGATGGATGCGGTAAACGCCGCGCTCCTCGATGCCGTGTGCGCCCTTTTCCTTGCGGAAGCAGGGGCTGTAGCTCGTCAGGGTCTGCGGCAGGCTTGCCTCGGGCAGGATCTGGTCTATAAATTTGCCGATCATCGAGTGCTCGCTCGTGCCTATAAGGTAGAGATCCTCGCCCTCGATCTTGTACATCATCGCGTCCATGTCCGTCTGGCTCATGACGCCCTCGACGACATTGCCGTGGATCATGAACGGCGGCACGCAGTAGGTGAAGCCCTTATCGATCATGAAATCGCGGCCGTAAGCGGTCATTGCCGAGTGCAGACGCGCGATATCGCCCATGAGGTAGTAAAATCCGCTGCCGGAAACGCGTCCCGCCGAGTCCATGTCGATGCCGTTGAAGCTTTCCATGATCTCGGTGTGATAGGGGATGTCATAGTCGGGCACCAGCGGCTCACCGAAGCGCTCGACCTCGACGTTTGCCGAATCGTCCGGACCGATAGGCACACTGTCGTCGATGATGTTCGGTATCGTCAGCATGATCTTGCGGATGCGGACGGCAAGCTCGTCGTGAAGCTTCTCAAGCTCCGCGAGGCGGTCGGCGTTTGCCTTGACCTGTGCCTTGGCCTCCTCGGCCTCGGAAAGCTTCGAGGGATCCTTCTTCGCCTGTCCCATGAGCTGTCCGACCTTTTTCGACAAAGCGTTGCGGCTTGCCCTGAGCTCGTTTGCCTCTGTCATCGCCGCGCGGTACTTAACATCGAGCTCAATGACCTCGTCGACCAGCGGAAGCTTCGCGTCCTGGAACTTTTTCTTTATGTTTTCCTTGACTATTTCGGGGTTTTCACGGACAAATTTTATATCCAGCATAGTAATTTTCTCCTCTTACTTGATTATTTCTTCCCAGCTGCGGCCCATGCGCGCCAGATTCGATATAAGCGCCTCTCGGTCGTCGCTGTCATAATATTCCAATATTATCCTGCCGCCCCTGCGCTTTTGCTCAAGCGCGACCTTCCGCGCAAGCGAGCGGCTGAGGAAATCCTCGGTCTCTGCTATGTAGTCGACCAGCAGTTCGTTTGAGCCAGTGTCCTTTGCGGGCTCTTCAGCGAGTTTTTTGAGCGTTTTTGTGACGAGTTGCTCTGTCTTTCGCACGGAGAGAGCGCCGTCAATGACCGCCCGTGCGGCTTTGAGCTGCTCGCTCGGATCACTTATCGGCAGCAGAGCGCGCGCGTGTCCGGCGGAAAGCGCGCCGTTCTCAACCAGCGGGAGCACGTCTTTGCTCAGGCTCAGCAGGCGCATCGCGTTTGCTATCGCCGGGCGCGAGCGTCCGACGCTTTTGGATGCCTCCTCCTGCGTCAGGCCGTATTCCTCAATGAGGCTCTTATAGCCGAGCGCCTCCTCGATGGGGTTTAAGTCCTCGCGCTGCAAATTTTCGACCAGCGCAAGCTCCGCGACGCGTCGGTCGTCTGCTTCAATAATACGGACCGGAACCTCGACCAGTCCGGCCATGCGGCTTGCTCGCCAGCGGCGTTCACCGGCGATTATCTGATAAAATCCGCCCTCGCGGCGGCGCACGGTGATCGGCTGTATCAGACCGTACTGCGCGATGGAGTCTGCCAGCTCCTGCAGAGCTTCATCGTCGAAGTGACTTCGCGGCTGCTCGGCGCGCGGCTCGACCTTGGCGATGGGCGCGTAAATAAGCTCACCCTCGCTCTCGTTATCGAGAATATCGTCACCGAAGAGCTCGCTGAGGCCGCGCCCGAGGCCTTTTTTCGTATCCTTGGCCATTTCTGCTCCTTTCAGCTCTTTTTTCTGTACTTTTCGCGCAGCAGAAACTCATCTGCGAGCTTCATATATGCGCGGCTGCCCTTGCCGATGCGGTCGTAGGCCACTCCGGGCTTGCCGTGGCTCGGCGCCTCGGACAGGCGCACCGAGCGCGGGATAACCGTCTCATAGACCTTCGCTCCGAAGTATTCCTTCAGCTCGAACGCGACCTGCTGCGTCAGGTTCGTGCGCGCATCGTACATTGTCATGACGATTCCCTGGATGCGCAGCGACGGGTTCAGGCGCTTATTGCACATGCGGATGGTCGTCATGAGGTCGGCGATGCCTTCGAGCGCGTAGTATTCGCACTGCATCGGGATAATTACGTTGTCTGCCGCCACAAGCGCGTTGAGCGTCAAGAGCTCCAGCGACGGCGGACAGTCGATAAATATGTAGTCGTAGTCGTTATAGACCATTTGAAGCGCGGTTTTCAGCACAAATTCGCGTTTTTCCCGCCGCACAAGCTCGACTGACGCGCCGGACAGCTCCTTATTCGACGGGATCACGTCACCGTAAGGCGTGTGACGGATACAGTCGACCGTATCTGCGTTTTTTATCAGCAGCTCGTAGGCACCGGGCGTTGAGTTCTTATCCACGCCCATGCCGGATGACGAGTTGCCCTGCGGATCGCAGTCGACGAGCAGTACACGTTTGCCCTTCATCTTCAGCGCGCAGGCAAGGTTCACGCAGGTCGTGGTCTTGCCGACGCCGCCCTTCTGGTTGGCTATCGCAATTATTCTTGACATAGTCTCACCTCTTTGCGCTATTATATCAAGACTCCGCGCGCTTTTCAACGTTTCACATGAAACATTTGAAAATTTTTCGTTTTGTTTCACGTGAAACGCAAAAAACTGTGTTTCATGTGAAACATCAATCTATAAGCGCATCGATATCCGCGACTGTCAGACCCTTGTGCAGTGCGAGGTCAATGCCATAGGCAATAAGCTTCGAGGCGGATCTGACAAGCTCATCAATATTCCGCGGCGTAACAAACATGCGCTCAGCGCCCTTGTCATCGCAGAGCGACGAGGCATCGGCGACAGTCGGGACGCCGATGGCAATAACGGGGCAGCCGAGGAAGGCCTCGTTTATTTCGGCGCGATCGTTGCCGACGCCGCTGCCGGGAGAAATGCCGGTATCGCAGAGCTGGACGTTGCGGCAAAGTCTGCTGATCTCGCCGCTGGCAAGCGCGTCGACCGCAATGACGCAGTCAGGGTGGACAAGCTCACAAATACTGCGTATCGCCTGGGCGCTCTCAACTCCGGTCGTACCCAAAACGCCGGTACGCAGAACGGATACGGAGGAAAAGGCAGCAAAATCGTCAGGCAGCGAGGATTTCAAGTGCCGCGTGACAATGATTCCGTCGGAAACGCAGGGTCCGACCGCGTCGGGCGTGACTGCGCGATTGCCGAGACAGGCAACGAGAAAGCTTTTCGCGCGCGCGACGGCAGGGAAGCCGCGCAAAAGATCACGAAGCGCAACGGCGCAGTCCGGGAAACTTTGGCCACGCCGCGTAACATAATCTGCCATTTCGAGCGTGAGATATTTGCCGACCGGCTTTCCGACGGCCTCCGCGCCGCCTTCGGACGAGATGACGACGCGGCTGACTGTGCAGCCGTGGATATTCAAAGTGTCGGCGACGACACCATCGGGACAGCTATCAAGCCTTGCCGCGGCTTCAGCTGCAAGGTCGGTTCGCGCGAATTGCTTCTGCATTACTTGCCCTCCGATAACAATATATAGTGGTATCATCCCCGCGCGCGGCACAAGTAATACATGCATTGATATAAAAACAGAAAAAGTTCAAAAAAAGCTTGCAATATCAGCGGTTTGATGATAAACTAATTATCCGCGAGCGTCTACTCGCGTTTCGTTACGTTATTCAGTCCCAAACGGCAGTAACCGCCAGATCGGAAATCAGTCTGGCAGCCGGCGTAAACCGGCGGTTTTCGCCGGAAAAGTCCGTAGACTTTTGTTCCTAAGTTATAAGGAGGTGCACACGATGCCCAACATTAAGTCCGCAATGAAGAGAGACGCAAAGAGCAAGGAGCTCCGCGCAAAGAATCGCGCAGACAAGACCGCGCTCAAGACCGTCATGAAGAAGTTCGACGCAGCAGTCGTCGGCGGAGACAAGACCGCAGCAGCCGAGAGCTACAAGGTCGCAGTCAAGGCAGTGGACAAGGCGGCCAGCAAGGGTCTTATTCATAAGAACAACGCAGCTCACAAGAAGAGCGCAATGACCGTCGCACTCAACAAGATGGATTGATCTTATACATTAATAAAAAGAGCGAGGAATGAAATTTCCTCGCTCTTTTTATTTTAGCTGACAGCAATATGCGTTTGCCTTCGGCAAACGCATTTGATTTTCACCTCATCCGTCAGTCTTCGGCTGACACCTTCCCCTTGGAGGGGAAGGCAAGGGGCGCAGTACGTAATGCGGTGCACTATTGTAGGGAACGGGCTTGCCCGTTCCGTTTGTTGAATTTTCGTCGGCACTAAAACCTATTCGTAGGGTCGGGCAATGCCCGCCCGTTTTCTTATATTTTGCTCCGCGGTCGCCGCTCGGGCTGACGCAATAAATGTATCGGTACAGCCTCAAAGCGCATCCGACAAACGGGCATATATTCCGCCTTTTGCAATGAGTTCGGCGTGGGTGCCCTGCTCGGCGACGCGGCCGTGCTCGATGACGGCGATGCTGTCCGCGTTTCGGATGGTTGACAGACGGTGGGCAATGACGATGCTCGTTCTGCCGACACACAGCCTGTCGAGCGAGGCCTGGATACGGCGCTCGGTGACGGTGTCCAGTGCGCTGGTCGCTTCATCGAGGATCAGCACCGGCGGGTTTTTCAGAAACACGCGCGCAATGGAGATGCGCTGCTTCTGCCCGCCCGAGAGCATCACGCCGCGTTCGCCGATGTAGCTGTCGTAGCCGTCGGGCATCTGCATGATCTCGTCGTGCAGCTCGGCAAGGCGCGCGGCCTCGACTATCTCCTCGTCGCTTGCGTCCGGGCGGCCGTAGCGGATGTTTTCACGCACGGTGCCGGCAAACATATAGACGTCCTGCTGGATGATACCGATATTGCGCCGCAGCGACGCCTGAGTGATGTCACGCACGTCCTTACCGTCGACGGTGACGCGGCCGTCGGAAACATCATAAAATCGCATGATGAGCTGGCTGACCGTGGTCTTGCCTCCGCCGGAGGGGCCGATGAGCGCGAGAGTCTTTCCGGACTCGGCACGCAGGCTGACATTGTGCAGCACCTCGACGCTGTCGTAGGTGAAGCTCACATTCTCGAGCGCAATATCGCCCTTTACGCGGCCGAGGTCGGCAGCGTCCGGCGCGTCCTTTATCTCGGGCTCGGTGCGCATGATCTCAAGGAAGCGCTCGAAGCCCGCGGCGCCCTGCATATAGATCTCGGCAAACTGCGCAAGCTTGCGCACGGGGTTTATGAATGTAGAGACGTACAGCGTGAAGGTGATAAGGTCGATGTAGCCGAAGCTGCCGCGCATTATCATGAGACCGCCGACGGCGATGACCGCGACGGGCATGATGCCGGTCGTGAACTCCATGCCGCTCATGAACGCACCCATGGTTTTGTAATATTCCTTTTTAGCGCCGCGGTAGAGGTCGTTTGCGGCGTCGAATTTCTCCTTTTCGAGCTCCTCATTGGCGAAGGCCTTGGCTGTGCGCACTCCGGAAACGCCGTTTTCGAGCGCCGAGTAGATGGTGCCCATCCTGCGCTTGACCTCCATGTTCGCAGCCTTCATTTTCACGCGGCATTTGAGCGTAAACCACAGGCACAGCGGCAGGAGTATCGCCAGCACCAGCGTAAGCTGCCAGTTTATCGTTGCCATGATTATCATAGCACCGACTATCGTCAGGGCACAGATGATGATATTCTCCGGCCCGTGGTGGGCAAGCTCGGTTATCTCAAACAGGTCGCCCGTGAGACGGCTCATGAGCGTACCGGTGCGGTTTTTATCGTAAAAGCCGAAGGAGAGCTCCTGCATGTGGGTATAAAGATCCTCGCGCATGCGCGACTCGATGTTCACGCCCATGCGGTGGCCGAGCACCGTTATGACGTAGTACAGCGCCGCCTTGAGCACATATGCCAGCGCCAGGATCGCCATGACGATGAAAAAAGTCTTGTACATGCTCTGCGGCAGGTAGGTCTGCATGCTGCTTTTCGACACATACGGGAACGCAAGGTCGATTGCCGCGACCAGCACCGCGCATATAGTATCGATTATAAACAGCTTCTTCTCGGTCTTGATATACTCCATGAATATCTGAAACGGGGTTTTGTTTTCGAATTTCATCTTGTACCTTTACTTTCTTTTTTAGAGGCGCATTGACGCAACTACGGATACTGTTATTGCGCTTGCCCGGTATCGAAACGCCGGCATAAACCGCATCGTTTCGCACCACGTGAAATTGTGCTGATTCAGTGCAAAAATTCGCGCCGCACCCTTGCCTTCCCCTTTGAGGGGAATGTGTCGGCGTTAGCCGACGGATGAGGTGAAATTCAAATCCGTGCGCTGTGCGCACACCACAATTATTCATTATTCATTCGCAGGCGCGGCCTGCGCGCTGAGACTGCGCGACGGCCAGCTCGTCGCAGCGGTTATTGAACTCGTTCTCGGCGTGACCCTTGACCCAGTGGCAGCGGACATCGTGCTTTTCGCACAGCTCAAGCAGCTCAGCCCAGAGGTCGGGGTTCAGCGCCGGTTTTTTATCGGCCTTTTTCCAGCCGTTTTTCCGCCACGAGACCGCCCAGCCCTTGCTTAGCGCGTCGATGACGTATTTTGAGTCCGAGTACAGCTCAACTATGCATGGCTCCTTCAGCGCCTTGAGTGCCGAGATAACTCCGGTGAGCTCCATTCGGTTGTTTGTTGTCTGCTTTTCGCCGCCCGAGAGCTCTTTTTTTGCACCATTATAGCACAAAATCGCGCCCCAGCCGCCCGGTCCCGGGTTGCCGGAGCACGCTCCGTCGGTGTATATCGTAACTGTTTTCATCATTTCAGCCCAAACTTTCGCATGAGGATATTATACTCATCCTTTTCGATGAGGCCGTTGCGCAGCAGCTCCCTGAGCTGCGCGGCGCGCTTTTCATCGGGCGTACCGCTGATCGTCGGCTCAACGTGCTCATGATCGTCGTCGCAGCGGCTGAGATCGTCGCGCATTTTTTCGGTCAGGCGCTTGCTGAGGCTTCCGCCCTGCGCACGTTTGCCGGTAAACTTCGACATATCAAAGTGCTGAGGCTTAAACTCGCGCTTTGCGGGCGCGGCGTTTTCGGCATCCGACGCACCGTTCTTACTGTCGGCCTGCTGCTTTTTTATTGCGGCCGCCACGGCAGCGACGACGCCGACCGTTAAAATTATGAAGAATATGCTGCCGCCATCGATCCCGATCGCTTCGATGAACACAAAAAATGCCACGACGGCAAAGATAACAAGCTTCGAGATGCCGCCCTCGGGCTTCTGATTTCTCCTGTTGTCGTTCATTTTTTAGCCTCGCTTTCTCATTGTACTTATACGTTTTTTGCGTCAGCCCGGTGTCGAAACATTGGCACAAGCCGGGGCGTTTCGCTTCCCTCGAAATTGTGCTGATTTGGTGCAGAACTTTTGCCTTCCCCTTGAGGGGAAGGTGTCGGCGCAAGCCGACGGATGAGGTGTTTTTTCAGTGGCGCATACACATTTACTGATACATTTATTGCGTCAGCACGACCGTAGAGCGCGGATAAAACCGCAGTTCTCACGGGGAGCGGCAGACTAACGGTTTTCTCCGCACTCTCGACACCGGGCTGCCGTAATAAACGTATCCGTAGGTGCGTCCGTGCGCCTCTAAAAATGCGCCTCTAAAAAATGTGAGAGAGGGTAGTCAGGGTCAGTGCCGCTGAATACGCGCGGTGGCGCTGCATTTTTGCCTGCTGATCACTGGCCATATGGCAGTCGGCGATGAGCACGACGCTTATCGCAAAGGCCGCAAAGCCGCTCAAGGCCTTGAAACTGCTCGTTTTTTGCGCCGTCGCCATATGGACGAGCGCTGCGAGAAAGTACGCACCGCTTGCCGCCTCGTGCGCCTGCATCATGACGGCATTTGCCTTGTGCATGCCGAGCTTGCGCAGCGGATATTTCACCATCAGAGCCGCGAGCGAAACTGCCGCGGTGCATCCGGAGACTTTATGGATCATTGATTTCGTGTTCATAAGCTTCCTTTCAGCGATGCACACGCTCAGCTATCTGCTTCCGGTCGGGCATCGGCAGCCTCCGCATCGGTGCTGCCTTCGTCCGCATCCGATTCCTTATCGGTCGGGGCGATGGAGATGACCTTCGCATCGCCCGTAAGGCGCATGACGCGCACGCCCTGTGTGCTGCGCGAGAGCAGGCTTATGCTGCCGACATCCATGCGGATGATCGTGCCGTCATCGGATATGACCAGCAGATCCTCGCCGCCGTGAACGATGACGACGTCGGCGATCGGGCCGGTTTTGTCGGTGACATTGTAGTTTTTAAGTCCCATACCGCCGCGGTTCTGCACACTGTATTCGCCGACGTCGGTGCGCTTACCGTAACCGTTTTCGGTTATGCTCAGTATCGCCGAGCCCTCGGCCGCGATGCCCGCGCCGACGACGAAGTCGCCCTCGCGCAGGCGGATGCCGCGCACACCGACTGCATCGCGGCCCATTGCGCGTGCGTCGGTCTCGTTAAAGCAGATGGCCATGCCGTCATGCGTTGCGAGCAGTATCTTATCCTCGCCGGAGGTCTGCAGGACGGTGATGAGCTCGTCTCCCTCGTCCAGCGACAGGGCGCGGATGCCGTTCGAACGAATGTTCTTGAATGCCGACTGCGCGGTGCGCTTGACGGTGCCGTTGCGTGTTACGAAAACGAGGTAGTTATCCTCGGTTATGCCGCGGCCCGCGATCATGGCGCTGACCTTTTCGCCGGGGTCGGTGGGGATTATATTCACTATGTTCTGTCCGCGCGCCGATCTGCCCGCCTCGGGGATGCGGTAGCCCTTGCGGACATAGACCTTGCCGAGGTTCGTGAAGAACAGTATGCTGTCGTGCGTCGAGGCGGTGAACACAGTTTCGACGTAGTCCTCCTCACGCGTGGCCATGGCCTTTACGCCCTTGCCGCCGCGTCCCTGGGCGCGGTACTCGGCCGTGGGCAGGCGCTTAATGTAGCCGTTGTGGGTGAGGGTGTAGACGCAGTCCTCCTCATCGATGAGGTCTTCGATGTCGATCTCGTCCTCAACGTCCTGTATCTCGGTCTTGCGCTCGTCGCCGTATCTGTCGCGGATGTCGATAAGCTCGGTCTTCAAAACGCCCTTGATCTTCTCGGGGTCGGCGAGCAGCTCCTTATAATAGGCGATGCGCTCCTCGAGCTCGCGGTACTCGTTCTCCAACTTCTCGCGGTCGAGTCCCTGAAGCGATTTCAGGCGCATGTCCAGTATTGCCTGCGCCTGCACGTCGGAAAGTCCGAAGCGCTCCATGAGGTTCTGCTTTGCGTTATCGTAGCTGTTGCGGATGATGTGGATGACCTCGTCGATGTTATCCTGCGCGATGAGCAGACCCTCTAAGAGGTGGGCGCGCTCCTCGGCCTTTCTGAGGTCGAATTTCGTTCTGCGCACGATGAGCTCCTCCTGGAATGTGAGGTACTCGTCGATGATGTGGCGCAGGTTGAGTATCTTCGGCTGGGTCTGGTTATTGACCAGCGCCAGCATATTTATCGAAAAGCTCGTCTGCATCTGCGTCTGCGTCAGCAGGCGGTTGAGTACGACCTGGGGGTTTGCGTCGCGCTTGAGCTCGATGACTATGCGCATACCGTTGCGGTCGGTCTCGTCGCGCAGGTCGGAGATGCCCTCTATGCGCTTATCGCGCACGTTTTCGGCGATCGTCGCGATGAGCTGGCGCTTATTGACCTGATAGGGAAGCTCGGTGACGATGATCCTCGTCCTGTCCTTGCCGAACTCCTCAAACTCCGTGCGCGCGCGCATGATGACCTTGCCGCGGCCGGTCATGTAGGCCTGGCGGATGCCGCTGCGGCCCATGATGATGCCCTTGGTCGGGAAGTCGGGGCCCGTGACGTGCTGCAGAAGCTCGCTCATCGTCGCCTCGGGGTTATCCAGCACGCAGATGCAGGCGTTTATGACCTCGGTGAGGTTGTGCGGCGGGATATTCGTCGCCATGCCGACGGCGATGCCCGACGAGCCGTTGACCAGCAGATTCGGGAATCTTGACGGCAGAACGCGCGGCTCCTTTCGCGTTTCATCGAAGTTGGGGTCCCAGTCGACCGTGTCCTTCTCTATGTCGCGCAACATCTCGTCGGACATGCGCGCCATGCGCGCTTCGGTGTAACGGTACGCCGCGGGTGGGTCGCCGTCGACGGAGCCGAAGTTGCCGTGGCCTTCGATGAGCGGATAGCGCATTGAAAAGTCCTGCGCAAGGCGCACCAGCGCATCGTAAACCGATGCGTCGCCGTGCGGATGGTATCTGCCCAGCACGTCGCCGACTGCCGTCGCACATTTGCGGAAGGCCTTGTCGTGCGTGAGGTTATCCTCGTACATCGCGTAGAGTATTCTGCGGTGTACGGGCTTGAGGCCGTCGCGCACATCCGGCAGCGCGCGGCCGATGATAACGCTCATCGCGTACTCGATATAGCTTGTTTTCATCTCGCCGACCAGCTCGGACCGGACTATGTGCTGTTCGGGAAATGCGATGTCCTCAGGTTTGTAATCCTTATTCTTACTTGCCATTTTTTCAGTAGCGCCTTGGCGCTCCTCCTTTTTTCGATAGCGATTAAACGCTTCTCCTATACATTTATGTTGGTGCCCGGTATCGAGACTACAGTGGAAACCGGGACTGCTTGATATCTATAGGTGTACGGCGATGCCGCAGATATGATCACACCTCATCCGCCGCCGATGGCGGCACCTTCCCCTCAAGGGGAAGGCATTTTCAGAGGCGCATTAAGGCACCTACGGATACGCTTATTGCCGGTGCCCGGTATCGAAAGTGCGGGCAAAACCGTGAAACTGCCGCTTCCCGTGAGTATGGCGCTGATTTTGCGCCGCATCCCATCGGCTTCCCTGCGCAAGGGTAGCTGTCAGCAAAGCTGACTGAGGGGTCGCTGCAGGCAATGAAATTGTTCTGATTTGGTGCAAAATCTACGTCTGCACCATGTAGGGAATGGGCTTGCC
>CAVGIU010000047.1:0-11994 GCA_963629425.1 Oscillospiraceae bacterium | reverse complement strand
CTGAGAGCTCGGTGTGTCAAAAAGTCTGATAGCCATATGTGTGCGGCTGTGCCGCACGGATTTGAATTAAGAGAGAGTACAGATCTTTTGGGTCTGTACTCTTTTTTAACCACATCCGCCGCCTGCGGCGTTTTTCAAAGGCGAATTAAAATTGTTCCAATACAGTTTTTACAGCAGCCCGACCGGTGAACTCGAGAAAACCATCTCAAACGGAACAGGCAAGATAAGCTCCCCGCACGGTGCGGAGCAGTACCGTAACGCAGTGCAAAATTTTCACCGCTCTCGCGGGAAGCGGCAGTTTACCGGTTTTGCCGGCAGGTGCGATACCGGGCACCTGCGATCTATGTATTTGAAAATTCTCAATGCGCTATTAAAAAAGGTGAAAGAGTCAAAATGCCCAAATTGTCAGCGTAAATTTTGTCGAATTGGCTCAAAGGAAGGGGATTGCGGCCGAGGCCGGCCTCAATGGTGCAGCCGGGACGGTCAAAGTCCTGAATGAACCAGTCCTTATACCCGGCAAAGCCCGAGGCAAAGGGCGTATCCTCCGCGGCGTAGCCCGAAACGGCGGCAAATGTGTCGGCGATATTGCGCGCCCCGGGTGGCTCGAAGTCGAGATAACGCCAGTAGATGACCTCGCCCTGCGTGTGGTAGGCAAGTGTCAGCCGCGGCGCGAGCGCGAGCGTAAAATCATACATCGCGCGGCTCTCCGGCGCGGACAGCGGCGACGCGCCGACGTAATCTGCCGGAGCGGGGCTCACGATGCCGAGGGCAAATTTGTTCTCCCGCGCCTGCTCCCAGCCGGCCGGGTACTGCAAATTGAGGTCGATGCCGCGGATATTTGCCTTCCAGCCCGAGGGAAACGGCACGTCTGGGTAGCTCTGCGCGATGCGCAGAGCCCTGTCGTAATACTCGCCGCCCGTGAGCTCACCCGTCACGAGGTCGACGCCGTCAGGGTTAACGCAGGGCGCTATATAGACCGACGCAATGTCGAAGAGCTCCGGCGCGCTCTGACCGAAAATTTTGCCGTTTTCCGCGTACGCACGCGCAAGCTGTTCGGCAAATTTCAGCAGCACGGGAATGGTTATCCATTCGTTGGCGTGGTGCGCGGCGTTATAGAAAACGCGCTTTTCACCCTCGCCGAGCGCGAGGTACCACAGCGGCTTTCCCATGACCGACTTGCCGAGCTGCCCGGTTCTGACAAATGGATACCGCGCTGCGATGCCGCGCACGCAAAACGACACGAGCGTTGATGTAAAGCTCACATTTGTGGGCACAATATCAAACGGGAGCGGAACGACAAGGCTGCCTCCGACGTTCAAATTTTCGGCCGCGATGCCGGGATTTGCCGTCAGAATCGCCGACAGCGGCACATTGTACTGCCGCGCGAGCGAAAACAGAGTGTCGCCGCGGTGGATGCGGTGCTCGGCAAATCCGGTATAGTACGGCGCGAGCGCGCGATGCGTCACAGGCCCGGCGATGCCGTCGGCCGCAAGTCCGTTGTCGGCCTGAAATCGGCGCAGCGCATCCTTCGTTGCGCTGCCGAAAACGCCGTCGAGCATGAGCGTCTGCGCCCCCGCGCGCCTGAGCGCAAGCTGCAAAAGCTCGACAGACGGCCCGACAGAGCCGTATTTTAAAAGTTTCATATATGTCCTCCCTATACCTATAGAAGTAGCCGACAGCCGATAGCTGACAGCTATAGGTGTTTGCCTGCGGCAAACAACAAAAAACACCTCATCCGTCGGCCTTTGGCCGACACCTTCCCCTCAAGGGGAAGGCATTTTTGAGGCGCACTGACTCAGCTGCCGATACGCATATTGCGGTGTCATGGTTCGTAACAATGGTGTAAATCGGGACAGACGGGCGAGCAATGCTCGGCCCTACATGGTACAGGCAAAGATTTTGCACCAATATAGAACACTGCGCCCTTGCCTTCCCCTTCGAGGGGAAGGTGTCACCGCAGGTGACGGATGAGGTGTAATTCAATCCGTGCGCTCTGCGCACACCGAAATTTTTCACTATTCATTATTATTTATCCCTTTGCAGGCACGGCCCGCACTGCCGGGCAATCACAAAAAATGTATAGGTAAAATCTCAATTCGCTACTGAAAAAAGGCTTATATATTTTATGCTCAGCGCCGCATACTTTATGTGTGGAGGTGAGATATGACGATCAAAAAAATCATGGCGGCGATGACGGCAATGGTGCTGTGCTTTATGTTGTCGGCGGCGGCGCTGGCGGAATCTCTCGTGCCGGGCGGCGGCGTGGTGGGCATACGCATGACGACCGACGGCGTTGTCGTCGCGGGAATTTCCGAGGTCGAGACCTCGAACGGCAAGCGCAGTCCGGCGGCGGATGCGGGGCTTGAAAAGGGAGACATCATCACGCGGCTGGGCAGCAGCGATATCGCGACGGCGCAGGACTTCAGGGACGCGCTGAGCGCACTCGACGGCAGCAAAACGACCGTGACCTTCGAGCGCGGCGGCAAGCAGAGACAGCTGAACATCACGCCCGCGCAGGACACGGGCGGCGCGTGGAAGCTCGGACTTTGGCTCCGCGACGGCATAAGCGGCGTCGGCACGCTTACCTTTTTCGACCCCGCGACCGGTGTTTACGGTGCGCTCGGCCACAGCATCAGCGATGACAGCGGCGAGGCGCTGCCGCTCGGCGACGGCGGCATCTACGGCGCGGAGATAGTCGGCATCGTTCCGGGCGAGGTCGGCGCACCCGGTCAGCTCGACGGCAGGACCGACGCGGCCGAGTTTTTGGGCGATATCCGCATAAACTGCGGCTGCGGTATCTTCGGCACGGCGGATTTTGACGGCGATACCATGGAGACGGGCGAGCTCGAGACAGGTCCCGCGACCATCCGCTGCACGCTTGAAGGCAGCGAAACGCGAGAGTACGGCATAGAGATCAGAAAGCTGTATTCCTCATCCGAGGGCACGACTGCTATGCTGACGGTCACCGACCCTGAGCTTATCGCGCTCACGGGCGGCATCGTGCAGGGCATGTCCGGCAGCCCAATCATCCAAAACGGCAAGCTCGTGGGCGCTGTCACGCACGTCTTCGTAAACGACCCGACCTCGGGCTACGGCGTGAGTATTGCCGACATGCTGCGCGTGGCGTCTTCAGTGGCGCATTAAGGCCGAACCGATTCGCGCATTGCGGTCGCCCGGTGTCGAAACATCGGCGGAAACCACAGCATTTCGCACGCTTTGAAATTGTGCTGATTTGGAACAAAAGCTTTATCCGCACCCTTGCCTTCCCCTCGAAGGGGAAGGCAAGGGAGCAACACCGTGGTGCGATGCAAAAGCGGTTTTGCCGGCACTCTCGATACCGGGCTGCCGTAATATGCGTATAGGTACCGCCTCAAAACGCCGCTGAAAAAGTAAACTTTCTCTTAAATTCCTTGATTGAGGCGGAGGCTTGGGCTATAATTACAATGTTGTGTCTGTTTCGACAGGCGCGGCACAGGCAAAAACTCAGGAGGGAAAGACGAAAGAAGAATGAAAAAACGAATACTCAGTATGCTGCTGGTGCTCGCGCTGGTGCTGACAATGCTGCCGGCAATGGCGATAAGCGCGCTGGCCGAAACGATAAATGACGACAACGTTTTCCTCATGCAGAGCGGAAGCGGCAAGTGTACGCTCACCTCGGCAGTCATGATGCTGCGCCGCCGCGCGATAATCGACGGAAACACGCAGTGGGAAACGATAACCGAGTCGACTCTGGGCGAGGTCGCCTGGATAAACGGCACGGGCATGAGATATAACTACTCGCTCATGGGTATGAGCGTCAGCGTCAAAAGCTACTCCGGCATGAGCGCCGCGGAGAAAAAGTCCGCGCTGCTCGCGCTTTTGGACGAGCATCCAGAGGGCATTGAGATCTATGACGGAGGCATCCCCCACGCCGTGCTGCTGACCGACTACGATGCGGCGACGGATACGTTCTACTGCGCCGATCCCGGCACGGCCGCAAAGCGCATAAAGCTCTCGCTCAGCCACAACGCAAGCGAGCGCCACGGCTCGCAGGAGAACGTCATAGCGAACATCTCGCAGATCTGGTACATAACGAACAAATCCGGCGGCGGTCCCGGGCTGCTCACGGTGACGCTCGACCCGAACGGCGGCAAGTGCGCCGAAGCAAACGCATATGTTTCCGCCGACGGCACGGTCGGCTCCCTACCGACCCCGACGCGTGAGGGCTATGCCTTCCTCGGCTGGTTCACCGAAAAAAACGGCGGCACGCAGATAACGGGCTCGTATAAATTCACAAAGGACGCAACGATATACGCGCAGTGGAAGGCGCTTCCCTGCGTGACGCTCGACCCCTGCGGGGGCGAGTGCGGCGTTCTGCACGTCTACGCCTCGGCCGACGGCAAGATCGGCTCCCTGCCCACGCCGACATATGAGGGCTACCGCTTCCTCGGCTGGTTTGATGCGCCCTCGGGCGGCAACAAGGTGACGAGTGCGACGCCCATCGTCAAAGACATGACCCTTTACGCTCAGTGGAAGGATTCGACCATCCGCGGCGAATGCGGCGACAGCCTCAGTTGGAGCCTTAATGAGGATACCGGCGCCCTGCGCATAAGCGGCAGCGGCGAAATGAACGATTATTACTCGGCGGACGGACTCGAGGCACCGTGGCACGGCTATGCCGCGTCCATAAAGTCGGTCATCATCGGCTCGGGCGTCAAGACCGTCGGCAACTACGCCTTTGCAAACCTCAAAAACCTCAAGTCGGTCGAGATAAACGCCGAGCTCAAGCGCCTCGGCAGCGGCGCGTTTTACGGCTGCACCGCACTGAGCGAAGTTGATGGCATCGAGGGCGTGAAGGTCATCGGAAGCGAGTGCTTCCGCGGCTGCACTGCGCTGTCGGTCATCGGCATTCCCAACGGCTGCACGAGCGTCGGCAGCTATGCCTTTGCGGGCACGGCGATAAAAAGCATCTCCGTTCCGTCGAGTGTCGTGAGCCTCGGCGAGGGTGCGTTCGCATCCTGCAAAAAGCTCACTTACGCGGAGCTTTCCTCCGGCATTTCGAAGGTCTCCGCCTCGCTGTTTTCCGGCTGCACCGCACTTGAGGCCTTCTTCGTGAAGGATGACGGCAGCTACGGCGGCACAAGTCTGACGGTCGAGTCAAACGCATTTTCCGGCTGCTCGGCGCTGCGCGAGCTCGTTATCTACACCCGCGCGGACAGCCTGTGCATAGCCAAAAACGCATTTTCCGGCTGTACGGGGCTAAAATCGGTGTCGCTCGACTGCCGCAGCCTCACTCTGGAGGATAACTCCTTCCCCGCAGGTGCGAAGATCGACTACATAAACATCTCCGGCGACTTCGGCGCGGTCGCGGCGAATGCCTTTTACGGCGTCTCGACCACCGTTGTGTACCCGGCAAACGGCACGAAGTGGGGCGAGCACAAGGGCGAAAGCTTCGGCGGCAGCCTCGTTTGGGAAAGCTACGATAACCACGTCCACGACTACAAGACCACGGTCGTTGCGCCGACATGCTCTGCGCGCGGCTATACGATGTACGAGTGCAAAACCTGCAACGAGAAATTTAACGGCAGCTATGTTTCGCAGCTCGGCCACAGCTTTTCTAACGGTGTGTGCTCCGTGTGCGGCGTGAAAAATCCCTTCGGCGATATAGACGCCAAGGGCAGACATATCTACTTCACCGACGCAATTCTCTGGGCGGCAGAGCAGGGCATAACCTCCGGCACCTCGGCGACCACATTTGAGCCCGACGGCGTATGCACCCGTGCGCAGGTCGTAACGTTCCTGTGGCGTCTTGCCGGTCAGCCCGAGCCCAAGAGCGGGGTAAATGCATTTGGCGACGTGAAGAACGATCAGTATTACAGCAAGGCCGTCGCATGGGCGGCCGAGAGCGGCATAACCACGGGTACATCGGAAACGACCTTCGATCCCGCCGCGACGGTCACCCGCGCTCAGTTCGTGACCTTCCTGTGGCGCTATCTTGACAGGCCGGTATCCGGCGGCTACGGAGTCTTCAGCGACGTTTCATCGGGCCACTTCGCCTATTCCGCGATACTTTGGGCCTATGAAAACGGCATAACGAGCGGCACCTCGGCGACGACCTTCGATCCCAACGGCGCCGCGACCCGCGCCCAGGTTGTGACCTTCCTGTACCGCGCGAACAATTTGGAGAAATAAATATAAAAGACCACCCGCAGCGGTGGCCTTTTTCAACAAAAGAAAACGGGAGAGCTATAAAGAGATGAGAAAGAGAATATTGAGCCTTATCCTCGCGGCCGTTTTGCTGCTGGGACTTATCCCGACGGCGCTTGCAGACTCGCCCCGCAGCCAGCGCGAAAGCTTCATGGCCGTCGCCGAAGCTCAGCTCGGCTACCGCGAAAAAGGTCAGAACGGCACGAAATACGGCACTTGGTACGGCCTGCCGGGTCAGCCGTGGTGCGCCATGTTCGTCAGCTGGTGCGCAAGATACTCGGGCGTTCCCGAGAGTGTTATCCCGAACTTTTCCGGCTGCCTCGGCGGCGTGAACTGGTTTAAGCAGCGCGGCCTGTGGCGCACGAGGGAATACACCCCGCAGGCGGGCGACCTGCTGTTTATCGACAGCCTTGAGGCCAACGGCACACGCGACGGGCTTGCCGAGCACGTCGCCATCGTCGAGCGTGCGAGTGCTACAACGATATACACGATAGAGGGCAACAGCATCCACGACATGGTCGAGCGCCGCGAGCGTCCGCGCGACGAATCCGTCCTGGGCTACGCCACGCCGCAGTACGGCAGCATAAGCGCCGCGGCGGGCACGATAAAGCTTTCGCAGGTTTTCACGCCCGGGAACGAGCTGCGCGGCGGCAGCTTCAAGATAAGCGGGCTCGTGATCTCAAATAATCCCCTCAAGTGGGTCTATGTCGATATAAGAAACCTCGACGGCGACTGGTTCTCAAGCGTGCAGAGATCGCCCGGCAGCAAGAGCTTCGATCTTTACTCTGTAAACGGCAGCCTTGATTTTAAGCAGCTTGGCCCCGGCAGCTACGAGGTGTTTATAGAGGCTGTCGATTCAAGCTACAGATATCTGCAGCAGCGCTACGCCTTCAAGGTCGCCGCGACAGATGTCGATTTTAACGGCCGCCACGCGGACTTCGGCGAGGGCATACAGTGGGTCATCGACGAGGGCATATCAAACGGCACGAGCGGAGCAAAATTTCTGCCCGACGGATTATGCACCCGCGCACAGGTCGTGACCTTCCTTTGGCGCATGGCGGGGCGGCCGGCCCCGAAGAGTGAGTCGAGCTCGTTTTACGATGTGCCCAAGGGCAGCTACTACGCAAGCGCCGTGCAATGGGCGGTAGAGCAGGGCGTGACCCGGGGCGTGGCCCGCGGCTGTTTTGCGCCGGACGAGAAGGTGACGCGTGCGCAGTTCGTGACGCTCCTGTGGCGCTATCTCGGCGAGAGTGCGGCGAGCATTGATAATCCGTTTAACGACGTTAAGGAAAGTGATTATTTCTATAACGCGGTGCTTTGGGCGTATGAAAACGGCGTTACCGGCGGCACGGGCAACGATCTCTTCTCGCCGAACAGCAGCGCAACGCGTGCCGAGGTTGCGACGTTTATCTATCGCGCCATGAACCCGGATGCAAGCCCCATCAAGCCTGTGGATCCCGTTGAACCTGTAGAGCCGGTCGATCCCATAGAGCCGACAGAACCGGTCGAGCCGGCGGAGCCCGTAGAACCTGCCGAGCCGACTGATCAGGTCGATCCGGCCGAGACGGAGGAAACGACAGAATCGCCGGAACCGGAAGCGGCGGGAGACGAAAAAGAGAGAGCAGACGAAAAATCTGCTCTCTCTTTTTACACCTCATCCGTCGGCTGCGCCGACACCTTCCCTTCGAGGGGAAGGCAGGGTGCGACGTAGATTTTGCACCAAATCAGAACAACGACTGCGTAGAGCGACCCCTCAGTCAGCTTCGCTGACAGCTCCCCTTACGCAGGGGCACCAATGGGATGCGGCGCAAAATCTGCGCCATACTCACGGGAAGCGACAATTTTCCGTCTTTTTCGGCAGGTGCGATACCGGGCTGCCGCAATACGCATATCGGTAGGTGCGTCCGTGCGCCTCTGAAAAAATTATTCCTCGCGCAGGGAGCTTATTTTATTGTACAGCGTGTCCGAGCGCGTGAGGCACAGGAGCACGAGCGTCTGCACGGCGAGCATGATGCCGAACTGCCCCAGGCGTGTCAAAAACAGCGGTCCGAGCGGCGGCCCGAACACCAGCGATATCATTGCCGTATTCAGCAGCAGCGAGACGATAAGCCCGTTTAAAAGCGCCGTTACGATGCAGCCCGAGAGACCCGGGCGCTTTTTGTAAAGCGCTGCGCCGAATATCGCGCCGCCGATGGCGGCCGTCACGGTAAAGCCGGGGAAGTATGCCCCCGTCGGGAACAGCAGCGAGCCGATGAGGTCGCCGAGCCCGGCGCACAGAGCCGTCCAGCCCGGACCGTAGAGCATGCCGCAGACCATCACCGCCGCAAAGCCGATGCCGATCTTCGTAAGCGGCATGTTCAGAGCCAGAACGCGCGTGAATATCACGTCAAAGGCGATGAGAAAAGCGCTTGTTGCAATCTTTTTTGTAGTTACTTTCATTAACACCTCAGAAATTTGCAAGAAGGGCGGCAGCAGAGCTGCCGGCAGAGAAAACGGCCAGCGCGTTCACGGACATGTGGAAGAATACGCACGTCCAGATTGAGCCGGAGCGCTCGTATATCCGGCACAGCACGAAGGCTGCGGGAATGTACTGTATCGCGAGCAGAAGATAGCTTGCGTCCCACAGCAGCACGGCGTACTGCCAGACGTGGTAAAGGCAAAACAGCGTTATTGACACGATATAAGCCGCGACGCGGCTTTTCGGATGCAGGCCGCAGAACAGTCCGCCGCGGAAGATCGGCTCCTCCACAAGCGGCGCGAGAAATACGGTCATGGCGACGATGATGCCGCGCTCCGAGCCGAGCATAGTGCTTATCGTTTCCTCGTTGAGGTTATCGGTGCTTACATTCAGCGCCTCGAGCGCGTAGGCCGCGATCATGTTCAGCGCGATGTACGCAAGCCAGCCGAAAATGAAGGACGATACGCATCTTCCGGGAGCGTCGATCAGCCCGTCAAAGCTGCGGCGCATGTATCTGCCCAAAAGCAGCGCCACGAGCAGCAGCGATAACGAGTAGTACACAAAATTAGTCTGTGCGGCGCTGAGAGAATAGCCCCTTACCTGCGACAGCAGGCTCAGCGCTATCGGGAACACCACGACGTGAAGCACCAGAAGAAATATCGCGCTCCAGAATTCCGATTTTTTAAGTCTGTCCCGCATCAGCCCCTCGCTTTCTGCTGAAGCTCGCTGAGGAGGTTGAGCGCCTCGAGCGGCGTCAGCGAATTGATATCTGTGCTGCGCAGAATGCGCCCGACCTCGTCCGTTCCCGCGTCGACGAGGCTTATTTGGTCACTCTCGTCCTGCTTTTCGGTCTTCGGAGCGGCGGCGTCGGCCTCAAGCTGCTTAAGATAGGTCTTTGCCATGGTGATGACCTTGTTCGGAACTCCCGCGAGCTTTGCGACCTCGATGCCGTAGCTGTCGTCGGCAGAGCCCGGGACGATCTTGCGCAGGAACACAAGGCTGTCACCCTGTTTTTTCGCGCTTATGGAGTAGTTATGCACTCCCTCGACGCTGCCCTCGAGCGCGCTCAGCTCGTGATAGTGCGTTGCGAACATCGTCTTCGCGCCGAGCTTTTTCTTGTCCGCGCAGTATTCGAGCACCGCGCGAGCTATGGCCATGCCGTCGTAGGTCGAGGTACCGCGGCCGATCTCGTCGAGTATGAGAAGGCTGCGCTCCGTCGCGTGGCTGAGGATATTTGCGACCTCGCTCATCTCGAGCATGAACGTCGACTGCCCCGAGGCGAGATCGTCCGATGCGCCTATGCGCGTGAACACGCGGTCGACAACGCCGATCACCGCGCTTTTTGCCGGGACGAAGGAGCCTATCTGCGCCATGAGCGTTATGAGCGCCGTTTGACGCATGTAGGTGCTCTTACCGGCCATGTTCGGCCCCGTTACGATGGCGATGCGATTACCTTCGCAGTTTAGCTGCGTATCGTTCGGAACGAAAGCAACGTCGCTCAGCGTCTGCTCGACGACGGGGTGCCGCCCCTCGCGGATCAAAAGCTCGCCCGAGGCGTCGACCTCCGGCATACAGTAGTCGTTTCGCACGGCGACCTCGGCAAAGGCGCATAATACGTCAAGCTGCGCTATCGCCTCGGCGGTCGCCTGCACCTTGGCCACCTGCTGCGCGATCGTATTGCACAGATCCATGAAGAAATCATATTCGAGCTGCTTTATCTTGTCCGAGGCTGTTAAAAGCGTCGTTTCGAGCTCCTTGAGCTCCGGCGTGAAGTAGCGTTCGTTTGAAACAAGAGTCTGTTTTCTTATGTAGTTATCCGGGATCCTGCCCTCATCGGCGGATTTCGGCACGTCGATGAAATAGCCGAAGACCTTGTTGTAGCCGATCTTGAGCTTTTTGATGCCTGTGCGCGCGCGCTCCCTGGCCTCTAACTCTGCCACGGCCTCCGCGCCGTTATCGCGGATCTTGCGCAGCCGGTCGACCTGATCGGAGTAGCCGGGCTTGAGTATCCCGCCCTCGCGCACGGAAAACGGAGGATCGTCGCAGATCGCCCAGTTTATGCGCATGAGTATCTCGTCGAGCGTGTCGAGCTCCGCTATAGAGCGCAAAAGCGCGCTTTTGAAGGGCCCCAGCAGCTCAACTATCCTCGGCAGCGCGGCGGCGCAGTCGCGCAGAACCAGCAGGTCGCGGCCGTTTGCCGTGCCGTAGACCACTCTGCCGATAAGACGCTGCATGTCGCCCATGCCGCGCAGGGTGTCGATCAGCTCGCCGCGCGTGACATTATCCTTAAACAGCTCGTCGACGGAGGAAAGTCTGCGCTTTATCGCGATCGGGCTCAAGAGCGGGCGCTCTATCCACGCTCGCAGCTCTCTGCCGCCCATCGGCGTTTTTGTTTTATCCAGCACCCACAAAAGCGAGCCGCGCTTTTCGCCCGTGCGCAGGGCTTCGGTGAGCTCCAGCGACCTTCGCGTCGCCCAGTCGAGCTCCATGTATTTGCCGCCGGTGAACAGGTCGATGCGGCGGATATGCGCCATGTCGGTCTTCTGCGTTTCACTTATGTACTTAAGCAGCGCACCTGCCGCAGACACCGCAGCGGGCGTATCGCCGAGCCCCGCCTCGTCGACAGAGCTGAGGCCGAATTGCTCGCACACCAGCGCAGCGCAGGCCATATATTCATAGTCATCGCCGCCCATTTCCAAAAGGCAGCCCAGCTTTTTCTGCGCAAATTCGGGGATGGTCTGCGTTTCGGCGGCGCCCTTGTTCATGATGAGCTCGCGGGGTGCGAATCTGCCGAGCTCGTTTAAAACGTGGCTTAAGTTATCTCCCTCGAAGGCGGCGACGCAAAATTCGCCGGTCGAAATGTCGCAGAATGCCGCCGCGCATTTTCCGGCTTCGTAGTATACAGCGCCGAGGTAGTTGCTTTTGCCCTCCTCGAGCATCGAGGCATCCGTCACCGTGCCGGGGGTGATGATGCGTATGACGTCGCGCTTAACAAGACCCTTGGCCGTCGCGGGGTCCTCTATCTGCTCGCAGATGGCGACCTTGTAGCCCTTGGCGATGAGCCGCGCGATGTAGGTCTGGCTGCTGTGATACGGAACTCCGCACATCGGCGTTCTCTGCTCGGGATCGGCGACCGAGCGGTCGCGCGTTGTCAGCGCAAGGTCGAGCTCCCGCGAGGCGACGCGCGCATCCTCGTCGAACATCTCGTAAAAGTCGCCGAGGCGGAAAAACAGCAGACAGTCGCTGTATTTCGACTTTATCTGCTGATATTGCATTTTCATCGGTGTAAGCTCTGCCATTCTTTTAATAGCGCCTTGCCGCACCTGCGGATACGCATATTGCGGTATCCC
>CAVGIU010000046.1:7680-12041 GCA_963629425.1 Oscillospiraceae bacterium | reverse complement strand
AAGGACAACGAAAGCAAGCAGAGCGAAATTAATCATTTTCTCTCCAACGTTGCCGATACGGTAACCGAGTTTGTAAACAAGGTCGTCGACTTCTTCCGCGGCATCTTCGGGTGATAATATTAAAGCAAGAAATCCGCTCAATGAGCGGATTTTTTTATGCCAATCTTAGACCGATAACGCCGAGGAGCACCAGCGCCATGAAAACAAGCTTTTTGGGACTTTTGCTCTCTTTGAAAACGATTATGCCAAACAGAACGTTAAAAAGCGTTCCGAGCCCCGTCCACACGGCGTAGGACACGCCGAGAGGCAGCGTTTTTGCCGCGACGGACAAAAGGCCGATGCTCATGCAGGAGCATATCGCCGTAAGGACAGTATACTTTACGTTTTTAAGGCCATTTGAAAGCTTCATACAGACGGTGAATGCAAGCTCAAAAAAGCTTGCTATGATAAGAACTAACCACATCATTTTTCCTCACCCTCCTTATCGCAGAGCTTGAGCCCGAGTATGCCGACGATGAGTGCCCCGAGCGAGACAAGCTTCAGGGGGCTTGCGCCCTCGTTCAAAACGAAGATACTTATGACAGTCGTTCCTACAACGCCTATGCCGGTGAATACGGCGTAGCTCAGGCCGATGCCGAGCTTATTCACCGCCTTTGCGAGCATGAAAAAGCTCACCACGAGGATAAGTATCGTTATTACGCTCGGCCAAAGCACGGTAAAGCCATGGCTGAGCTTCATGGTGTACGCCCAAACGATCTCCAACAGGCCGGCCGCTATCAGCAATATCCATGCACCGTTTTTCTCTTTCATATTTTCTCCTTTTTATTAACGAACAAATTTATAAAAAAACCGGGAGAGGTATTGTTTCGTCAATACTTCTCCCGGGCTTTTATCCCTCCGTGCAGCGCCTGCGGCGCCGTTTTATCTCGGTCCAGTCGCATTTCTGCCGGAACCCTATAAAACATTATATATCGTTCTTCAGTTTTAGAGCGAGTCTATATACCTGCACGCTGCCAGAGCGGCGGCGGAGCCGTCGGCCGCTGCGGTAGTGAGCTGGCGGACGGTCTTTTTGCGGCAGTCGCCGGCGACGAAAACGCCGGGAGTTTTCGTACGGCAGCTCTCGTCAGAGTCGGCATAGCCGCTCTCATCGAGGTCTATAAGCGAGGAGAATATGCCGTTATCGGGGGCATGTCCTATCGCAACGAACAGACCGTCGACTGCGATCTCGCGCTCGTTTCCCTTGTTATCGGTGACCTTTATGCCGCACAGCTCGTTCTGCCCGAGAAGCGCCGTTATGCTGCTATTCAGAATAAACTCGACGTTATCCCTGGCTCTGAGCGCCTCGACGAGCTTTGCCTCGCCGCGGAAGGTATCTCTGCGGTGGATGAGGTAGACCTTCGAGCAGGTGTCGCTCAGGAGCATCGCGTCCTGCAGGGCGGAATTTCCTCCGCCGTTGACGGCGACCTCCCTGCCCTTATAAAACGCGCCGTCGCACACCGCGCAGAAGCAGACTCCCGCGCCCATGAGCTCCTCCTCGCCGGGGATGCCGAGGGTGCGCGGTCTCGCGCCGGAGGCAATGATTAGCGCCTTTGCCGCGAATGTGCCGCCGAAATCGGTTTTTACACGCTTTATATCGCCGTCGACCTCGACGGATACGACCTCGTCGAGCTCAAGCTCCGCGCCCTGCTCGATCGCCTGGGCGGTGAATTTATCGCCGAGCTCCGCGCCCGATACCGAGGGGATGCCGGGAAAGTTTTCGACCTTGGGCGACCATGTTATCTGCCCGCCGAAGGTGCTTTTTTCTATCACGAGAACGCTTTTTCCCGCTCTTAAGGCGTAGAGGGCGGCAGTTAATCCTGCCGGCCCTCCGCCGATGATTATTATATCATGCATTGCTTTGCCTTCATTTACTTGAAAAGATAATTCTTTATTGCGCCCGCTCCGGCGAACTTCTCGACATGCTCGCCATCGACGATAACGAGAGTCGGAGCCTGCTTTACGCCGTAAGACAGTGCAAGCTCGACGTTTTCCTCGGCCATGATCTTCTCGCACTCAAGCCCCGCCTTATCCAGATAGCTGTAGACTATGCGGCAGTTCGGGCAGTTTTCGCGCGTAAAGAGGATAGTGCGCTTACCTGTGGAGTTTTCGCAGATCTCCTCCTCAACGGCAGGCTCCTGCTCGGGCTTTGCCTCGGGATGCAGAGGCCCCTTGTGCGTGAGGACGGAGGTGCCGATATTATATTCCTTACGCTCTTTATATTCCTGCGTTTTGCCGGCATTCCAGTTCTGAACCGGGCGGTAGTAGCCGGTGATGCGGCTGTAAACCTCGGTGCTCTCGCCGCACTCGGGGCAGGTGAACTGCTCGCCTGCGATGTAGCCGTGATTCTTGCAGACCGAGTAGGTCGGGCTTATGGTATAGTACGGCAGCTTATAGTTTTCCGCAATCTTGCGAACGAGGTTTGCCGCGGCCTGCCAGTCGGGCAGCTTCTCGCCGAGGAAGGCATGGAAGACCGTGCCGGATGTATACAGCGTCTGGAGCTCGTCCTGAATGTCGAGAGCGGAGAATATATCGTCGGTATAGCTGACCGGGAGGTGGCTGGAGTTGGTGTAGTACGGCGTATCGCCATGGGAAGCGGTGATTATGTCGGGATACTGCTCGACATCGTGCTTTGCAAGGCGGTAGGACGTGCTCTCTGCCGGGGTGGCCTCGAGGTTATACAGATCACCGTACTGCTCCTGATAGTCCGACAGGCGCTCACGCATATGGTTGAGGACCTTCTTGGTGAACTCCCGGCACTTCTCGGTGCTCATGTCGGCGCGGATCCACTTTGCGTTGAGTCCCGCCTCGTTCATACCGACAAGGCCGATAGTGGAGAAGTGGTTATTGAAGTTGCCGAGATAGTATTTTGTGTAGGGGTAAAGTCCCTCATTGAGGAGCTTCGTGATGACGTTGCGCTTTACCTTCAGTGAGCGTGCAGCGATATCCATCATCTTATCAAGGCGTTTGAAGAAATCCGCCTCATCGGCCGCGAGATAGGCTATGCGCGGCATGTTTATGGTAACGACGCCGATAGAGCCCGTGCTCTCGCCGGATCCGAAGTAACCACCGGACTTCTTGCGCAGTTCGCGCAGGTCAAGGCGCAGACGGCAGCACATGCTGCGAACATCCGAGGGCTCCATATCGGAGTTTATGTAGTTGGAGAAATACGGGGTGCCGTACTTTGCGGTCATCTCGAACAGGAGCTTGTTGTTCTCCGTGGGAGACCAGTCGAAATCGCGAGTGATTGAGTAGGTCGGGATCGGGTACTGGAAGCCGCGTCCGTTTGCGTCGCCCTCGATCATGATATCGATAAAGGCCTTGTTGACCATGGCCATTTCCTCGACACAGTCGCCATAAGTGAAGTTCTGCTCCTTGCCGCCGACGATGGCGGGCATGTCCTTAAGGTCGGCCGGAACCGTCCAGTCAAGGGTGATGTTTGAAAACGGAGCCTGAGTGCCCCAGCGCGACGGAGTATTCACGCCGAAGATGAATGACTGGATGCACTGCTTAACCTCTTTGTAAGTGAGGTTGTCAATCTTAACAAAGGGAGCAAGATAGGTATCGAAGCTCGAGAATGCCTGAGCACCTGCCCATTCGTTCTGCATGATGCCGAGGAAGTTTACCATCTGATTGCACAGGGTGCTCAGGTGGCTTGCCGGGGAGGAGTTAATCTTGCCCGGGATGCCGAGTCCCTGCTGAATGAGCTGCTTGAGGCTCCATCCGGCGCAGTAGCCGGTGAGCATGCTCAGATCGTGCAGATGCAGGTCGCAGTTGCGGTGGGCGTTGCCGATCTCCTCGTCGTAGATCTCGCTGAGCCAGTAGTTCGCGGTGATAGCGCCGGAGTTTGAAAGGATCAGTCCGCCGACTGAATAGGTGACGGTGGAGTTTTCCTTGACGCGCCAGTCGAGAACGTTAACGTAGCTGTTGACGGTCTCTTTATAGTCCAGATAGGTGTTTTTCATATTGCGCAGTTTCTCGCGCTGCTTACGGTAGAGTATGTAGGCCTTCGCAACGCCCTCGTAGCCGCCGCGCGACAGGACTGCCTCGACGCTGTCCTGGATATCCTCGACCGCAACATAGCCGTCTTTTATCTTCGGCAGGAAGTCGGCCGATACCTTGAGTGCGATGAAATCGATGATATCATCAGTGTATTCGGTGTCGGTCGCCTCAAATGCCTTTTTGATGGCGTTGGCGATCTTTGTGATGTCAAAATCTACGATCTTTCCGTCTCTCTTAATAATCTGATACATGTCTATCCTCCATTTTTCTCTCAAACGCCTCTTACTTCGACCGCAGGGACATAGTCCCGAACGGCGTCGGCC
>CAVGIU010000046.1:6176-7670 GCA_963629425.1 Oscillospiraceae bacterium | reverse complement strand
GCCAGTGCGTGCATCTGTTTTTTATCGTACGCTTCAAGCCCGTCCGGCAGGATGAGGCTGCCGGAGTCCTTAAATTGCTGAAGGTAGTATTCCTTTGCACCCTTTATCCACTTTGCAGCCCCGATGAGGCTCTCTTTCGTGTGGATGCCCTTGACGACCGTCGTGCGGAACTCATAGTCCATACTGCCGCCGAGGAGAAGCTCCTTGGACCTTTCAACGGGCGCAAGGTCAAATTCCTTAAGTCCTATCGTCCTCGCATAATCCTCGGGCGCGTTTTTAATGTCCATCGCCACGCGGTCAACGAGCCGGTCTTTGATTATCTCGGATAACAGTTCCGGATTAGAGCCGTTGGTGTCGAGCTTTATTTTATAGCCCAGCGCCTTGACCCGCTCCAGAAACTCGGGCATGTCCGCATGCAGAAGCGGCTCGCCGCCCGTAACGGCAACGCCGTCGAGCACACCTCTGCGCCGTCTGAGAAAGTCGAACACCTCATCATCCGTGAGGCAATCGTCGTCTATCTGCTCAGGCAGTACGAGCATCGAATTATGGCAGAAAGGACATCTGAAATTGCAGCCTGCCGTAAACACCGTACACGCGACCACTCCGGGATAGTCAAGAAGCGTTAATTTTTGAATACCTGTTACCTTCATTGCGCACTCCCATTTGTTTAACGTTCTAAACAATAGCATAAGCCGATTGCTCTGTCAATAGAAAAACACAAAATGTAGTCATTTTTACCGCTTTGTAACCCATGTCACCACTAAATATTGTGGTTGGCATATTTACTGAGAGTTATCTTTTTGCGGCATTTTCTGCCTTTGAAACTTTTTCACCGTTAGCAAAACATCGCTGCTTCAAGGCTTAGCGCCGTTTTAGGACGTTTATAAATTATTAATCAAATAGTAATTGCAAGTTTCGATGCAACACAAGATTTTGTGTTTCCGAACTTATGTTAACACAAGTTATGCAGACCATGCAGAAGTACAGGCCACAAAAATGCTGAAACAGATAAAAAAATCTGTTTCAGCAGGTGTTTTTTTCTCATTTAAGCATCTTTAAACGTTTCTATGAGCGCTTCGGCGCATTTCATGCCGTCGACGGCGGCAGAAGTTATGCCTCCGGCGTAGCCCGCGCCCTCTCCGCAGGGGTACAGTCCCCGTATCTGCGAGCGGCGGGCAGCGTCGCGCAATATGCGCACGGGTGAGGACGAACGCGTTTCAGGTGCTGTGAGCACAGCATCCGGCGCATCGAAGCCTTTTAGCTTTCTTCCGAGCTGCGGAATGGCGTTTTCGAGCACTTCCGTTATCCGCTCCGGCAGAACATCGTGCAAATCGCACCAGCAAACTCCCGGCCTGTAGCTCGGCGTGACCGCTCCCGCGCCGTCTGATTTTTTATGCTCGAGGAAATCACCTACGGTCTGCGCCGGAGCCCGGTAGCATCCCGAAACGGCAAATGCCGCGTGCTCGATATCGCGCTGCCAGTACATGCCGCCGA
>CAVGIU010000046.1:0-6166 GCA_963629425.1 Oscillospiraceae bacterium | reverse complement strand
GGGCCGTCATAGGGGAAGTCCTCCGGCTGCAGGGTAACGAGCAGGGCGCTGTTTGCGTTTTCCGCATCGCGGCGCGAGTTGCTCATACCGTTTGTGCACACGCCGCCCGGCTCGGACGCCGCGGCGATGACCTCGCCGCCGGGACACATACAAAAGGTATATGCGCTCGTGCCGTCGGGCAGATGGACGTTCAGCGAATAGTCGGCCGCAGGGAGCGCATCGCTCTCCCCGCCGTACTGCGCGATGTCTATGTCCTTCTGCTTATGCTCGATGCGCGCCCCCATGGAAAAGGGCTTCGCCTCCATCGGAACGCCCGCCTTTTCAAGCATCTCGAAGGTGTCTCGCGCCGAGTGGCCTATCGCGAGGATAAGGTCGGAGCACTCAAGCTCGTGCTCACCGTCCTTATCCGTCACTTTTACGGCACGCAAAGCGTTATTTTCAATAACAAGCCCCGTGAGCTTTGAGTTAAAGCGCACCTCGCCGCCGTTTTTTATGATGCTTTCGCGTATGCCCTGCACAACATTTACAAGTATATCCGTTCCGATGTGCGGCTTTGCGTCGTAAAGTATGCTCTCTGGCGCGCCGTGCTCATAAAACGTGCGCAGTATCCAGCATATGCGCTTATCACGTATGCCCGTGCCGAGCTTGCCGTCGGAAAACGTTCCCGCTCCGCCCTCGCCGAACTGGACGTTGCACTCGGGGTCGAGCTCGCCGCCCGAACGGAAGGTATCGACCTTTTTCTTTCGCGTCTCGGCGTCGGCTCCGCGTTCGAGGACGATAGGCCTCAGCCCCGCCATGCTCAGCACAAGCGCAGCGAACATACCGCCGGGTCCGAAACCCGCAACAACCGGGCGCTCATCGGAAATAAGGCTCGGCACGGAGTACTCCGTCTCCTCATACGAAGCGAGGTTTTTGCTTTTACTCTTAGCAAGCACCTTATCCTCGTTATCTGTCTCCACAGCGACGGAATACAGCCAATGGATATCGTTTTTCTTTCTCGCGTCGAGCGAGCGCTTTGTAATTTTAAGGCTCTTTATTGTCCAAACGGGCACGCGCATCTCGCGCGCAGCCTTTGCTTTGAGTCTGTCCTCACTTTGGCCGATATCAATACGCAGGTTTCTCACAAGTATCATTTGCCGAGCCTCCCCGCCGTCACGCCGCTTGCCCAGGCCCACTGGAGGTTGAAGCCACCGCAGTCAGCATCGACATCCAAAAGCTCGCCCGTTATAAACAGGTGCGGCACGAACCAGCTCTCGAGTGTTTCGGGGTTGACTCCCGTCGTTTTTATTCCGCCGGCAGTCACCTGCGCGTGATCAAAATCCTCAACGCCGCGCAGAGCTATCGCAAAATCGCGGCAGGCATTTGTTATGGCGGCAATGTCCTTATCCGTGAGCTTACCGAGCGGCTGAGAGCCCTGAACGCCCGCATATTTGACGGTCATCTTACCGAGGCGATTGTGCAGAACGCCGGTGAGAGCATCGTCGGCGCAAAGGCTTGGGTTATTCTTTATCCGTGCGCGGAGCTTTTCTTTAATATCCACACCGCCTGAGAGGTCAATGTGTATAATTCCCTTGCCGATCTCGGCCGCGGCGCGGGAGATATCAAAGGCCGCAGGGCCGGATAACCCCGTCTCCGTAAATTGCAGCTCGCCGCTGCTGTGCGCTATCGTTTCGCCGTCATTTTCAAGGCGCAGCTTTGCCATGACCCTCACACCCTTGAGAGCTCGCGGATACGTCGGATCTGTTACAAGCTGCACCAAAGACGGCAAAAGCGGCGTGCACTTATGCCCCAAGGGCTTTAAAAGCTCATATCCGTCATATACTCCGCCGACCTTCGCTCCGGCAGCTCCGCCGCAGGCGACTATGACGAAGTCGGCATTTATTTTGCCCTCGTCGGTGAAAACGTCAAAGCCCTCGCCGCGTTTTTCAATTCTCCGCGCAGAGCACGAAGTCCTGACCGTTATATTATCGCGCATGAGCGCAAAGCGCAGAACATCGACGACGCTGTTTGCCGAATTCGACTGCGGATACACCCTGCCGCCGTACTCACAGCTTACGCTGAGGCCGAGAGTATCGAAAAAGTGCAGGGTATCCTCCGGCGTAAAGCGCGAGAGCACAGTGTCGGCAAAGCCCGGCTGTGAGCCGTGATAGTGCTCCGGAGAAGCGCCGGTATTGGTGAGGTTACACCTGCCGTTACCCGTGCTGAGCAGCTTTTTGCCGACGCGCTGCTGCCGCTCGAGCAATATCACATCATTATTCTTATCCTCCGAGGCTGTTATCGCGGCCGCCATTCCCGACGCACCGCCGCCTATTATTACAACATTATTCATTCCATTCTCCGCAGTGATAGAGTATGTCGTGCGCAACGGGCTCGTAAAATGCACGGCATATCTCGTCGGAATCGCGCGTCTTACCGAGGATGCACATTATCTTCGCAAGCGCCGACTCCGTCGTCATATCATATGCCTCGAGCACGTTGCGCCAGCCCTTTAGCCTGTGCCCGACATTATACACCGCGAGATCAGAGCCCTCGTTCTGCACCTGTGTGGTCATGATTATGACCTTACCGTTTCCGATAGCATTTATGACGATGTCCAAAAACTTATCGTCGCCGTAGGACGGCAGTCCGCCGACGCCGAAGGCCTCGATTATCACGGCATCCTTGCGCTCTGTGAGAAACTGCAAAAGCTCAAAATCAATGCCGGGGATCATTTTTATAAGGCCGACATTCGTGTCAAGCTCAGTGAAAAACTCGGGTCTTTCGCTGCTTTCGGGCTTAATATACTGCATCAGCACCCCATCCTGAAGCGTTGCGATGTAGGGGTAATTTATGCTGGAGAAGGCGGCGTAGGACTTAGACCTCGTTTTTCTCGCACGGGTTCCGAGGATAACTCGTCCGTTAAAGACGATGTTAACGCCGCATATATCGTCCGAGCAGGCGCAGGTGAAGGCATCGAGAAGATTTATCTTCGAATCGGTCGAATCAAAGCCTATGGGCTTCTGCGCGCCGGTTAGTATGACGGGCTTTTTCGAGCCGCGGATCATATAGCTCAGCGCTGCCGCAGTATAGGCCATCGTGTCCGTTCCGTGGCTTATGACAAAGCCGTCGTACTTATCGTAATTATCCCTTACGCACCGCGTTATCTGCACCCAGTGCGCAGGGGTCATGCTCGTGCTGTCGACATTAAAAAGCGATATGCACGCAACGCGGCACAGCTTCGATATCGCCGGGACGAGCGCCAGAAGCTCGTCGGGGCTCAACTGCGGCGAAAGCGCGTCGCCGCTTATCTGCGAGGCGATGGTGCCGCCCGTTCCGATCATGAGAATATTCTTCATTTTCGCTCGAACACCCCGCTTTTGCCGCCGGTTTTTTTGAGAAGGCGGATATCCGTTATCTCGATATCTCGCTGCACGGCCTTACACATATCGTAAACCGTAAGCGCCGCAACGGACACCGCCGTGAGCGCTTCCATCTCGACGCCCGTCGCGCCGGTGCACTTCGTCGTTGCGACGATCTCGACGCTGCACCTTTCCTCGCACAGCGAAATGTCGATATCCACGCCCGATATCATTATCGGGTGGCACATGGGTATGATCTCCGAGGTGCGCTTTGCGCCCATTATGCCGCCTATCTGCGCGACGGACAAAACGTCGCCCTTTTTCATGCCGCCGGAACGTATGAGCTCAAAGGTCCCGGCATTGACAAGCACGCGTCCCGCCGCGACCGCCGTGCGAACGGTGTCCGCCTTTTCGGACACGTCCACCATCTTCGCTCTGCCGTTTTCGTTAAAATGCGTAAAATCTGCCATAGTGTTTCTCCGTATTGTAAAATAACCACCCGAACGCGTCAGGCGGTTATTTATCGTCATTTTATTCTACAGATATCATGTAATAATAGACGGGCTGGCCGCCGTTTACGACCGTGACCTCCGCGTCGGGGAAGGCTTCCTCAAGCGCTTTCGCCGTGGTCTCCGCGTCCTCCCCGCTTACGTCCTCGCCGTAGTAAACTGTGATGATCTCGGGCTCGAGCTCATCGAATGCCTCGGACATTTTATTAAGCATTGCAGGCATCTCGGTAAAGCTGCCGATGAGCTTACCGTCCAGAAGCGTGAGGTATTCGCCCGCGTGGATGGCGTAGCCGTCAAAGTCCGAGTCGCGCGCAGCGTAGGTGACCTGGGCGGTGTGAACATCCGAAAGGGACTCGGTGAGCGTCTCGACAATGTCGGAAACTTCGCTTTCGGGGTCAAAGTTGAGCATTGCGGTTATTCCCTGGGGAATCGTCTTTGTCGGGATGACGACAACGGTTTTATCCTCACAAAGCGGAATGCTCTGCTCGGCTGCCATGATTATGTTCTTATTGTTCGGAAGAACAAACACGATTTCCGCCGGGGTCCGGTTAATTTCCTTTATGATATCCGCTGTCGAGGGGTTCATGGTCTGGCCGCCGGTGACGATGGTGTCAGCTCCCAGCTCCTTGAACAGGTTTGCAATACCCTCGCCCGCGCAGACGGCGACTATGCCGTAGCGCTTTGTGGGAGTAGCGTGCCCCTCCTCGGCGGCTTCAAGCTCCTGCTCGACCTTTTCGAGATCGTCGGTCGTCTGTGCCTTGCGGCCTGCCATTATATCGTCATACTGCGTGCGCATATTTTCGATCTTGGCAAGCTCAAGCGTGCCGTACTGCTGGCTCTTCGTGAGCGCCTCGCCTGGGATATTCGTATGGACATGCACCTTGAACGCCTCATCATCCTCGCCGATAACAAGGCAGTCGCCGATGCTGGAAAGATAGGCGCGCAGCGGAGTGAGGTCAACGTTCGGCTCGTGCTTGCGGACTATATATACTGTATCGAAAGCGTAGGTTATCTCCTCCGTTCCGAACATGTCGAACGCGTTATTTTCGTTTGCGATAACGCCTGCCTGAACAGCCGCCGTCGGAGCCTTGACCTCGCCGCGCAGGCATGCGAGCATGGCGGTGAAGATGATTATATAGCCCTTGCCGCCGGCATCGACGACTCCGGCCTTCTGCAGGACGGGGTTCTGATTTACGGTGTTTTCAAGCGCCTCGTTGCCGATCCTGAGCGCGGTCTCGAGCAACTCCTCAATATCCGTACCCTTCCTGGCATACTCGACGGCTGCGGCCGACGCCATACGCGCGACAGTCAGTATCGTGCCCTCGGCGGGTTTCATGACCGCCTTGTAGGCTGCATCGACGCCGTCTTCCATTGCGGCCGCGAATTCCTTCGCGCCTACGGTCTCCATGCCCTTGAGTCTGCGGGATATTCCGCGGAACAGAAGCGACAGGATAACGCCGGAGTTTCCGCGCGCGCCACGCAGAAGCGCACCGGCCACGCAGTCGGCTACGGCGTCGACTGCATAAAATTCTTTCTTCCTGAGCTGGGCCGCGGCTTCGTTCATCGTAAGGCCCATATTGGTACCCGTATCACCGTCGGGAACGGGGAAAACGTTAAGCTCGTTTATCTGCTGAGTATTCTCAGCAAGCGCGGCGTCAGCGCAAAGGATCATATTCTTAAACACCGCGGCGTCTAAATATTCTCTCAAATCAAAAGCACCTCCGTGAGGGATTTTCTCTGTAATTAACCGACTATGACCGTGTCGACATAGACATCGACGCTTTTAACGGGAACGCCCGTGGCCTTTGCGACCTTGTAGCGCACTTCCTTTATAATGCTGCGGCACACGGCGCTTATATTAACGCCGTTGTCTACTCCGATGTGCAGCTCAAGCGAAAGCGTACCGTCGTCATTAAGATGGGTCATAACGCCCTTTGACATTGATTCGCGTCTGAGAAGCTGGAGTGGGCCGCCTTCCTTATTACGTCCTGCCATGCCCTTCACGCCGAAGCAGCTCGTTGCCGCCGCGCCGGCAATATTCGTAAAGACCTCACTGGTGATGCTTATACTTCCAAGCTCATTGCTGATATTCACCATATTGAAAGGCTCCTTTCATCAAAATACGCACAATTATAAAATTGCTACAATAGTATAATACACCATTTCAAAAAGTACAAGCAATAATTTAAGGTTTACAGCTCATTTTTTTAGTGTTAAACTCAAGGCACATAATATAATGTATAATTATTAGAATTCCATTAGCTTTGGGAGGAAAAGATATGACAAGAAAGTACAAAACGATGGACGGCAATGAGGCGG
>CAVGIU010000045.1:0-12580 GCA_963629425.1 Oscillospiraceae bacterium | reverse complement strand
ATCTTATTTCTATGTTTGCGGGTCATCATTGCGCCCTTAACTCTTGCCATTTGTAATTCCTCCTATCAGTAACAGTCAGCCCTTATTATTTGTAAGGGATCATCTTTTTGATGGTTGCCTCGTTGGTAACGTCGGCGATCGCGCCGGAACGCAGGCGACGGCAGCGCTTGGTGTCCTTCTTGGTGAGGATATGGCTCTTGAACGCATGTGCGCGCTTTACTTTACCGGTCTTGGTGAGATTGAATCTCTTCTTAGCACCGCTATGGGTCTTAAGTTTAGGCATAGTTGTTTTCTCCTTCCGTATGCTGCTATTATCAGAATTTCTGTCTGTAATAACCTATCAGTTGTTTTCCTCCGCCTTTGCAGCGGCCTCAGCCTCGGCCTGCTTCTTGGCGGCTTCCTTCTGCGCCTTCTTGACTGCCGCGGCAGACTTCGGGGACAGGAACATGGACATGTTGCGCCCTTCGAGCTTGGGAGCCTTATCAAGGTTTGCAACCTCTTCGCATTTTGCCGCGAAGTCGCGCAGGATGACCTCACCCAAATGAGTGTGCGCCATTTCTCTGCCGCGGAAGCGGATCGAGACCTTGACCCTGTCTCCGTCAGCAAGGAACTTGAGCGCGCTCTTGAGCTTCGTGTTCAGGTCGTTCTCGCCGATGCCGGGGGACATGCGGATCTCCTTGACCTCCATGACGCGCTGGTTCTTCTTGGCTTCCTTTTCGCGCTTGGACTGCTCAAAGCGGTACTTGCCGTAGTCCATGATTTTGCAGACGGGGGGCTTTGCCATCGGGGATATCTTGACCAGGTCAAGCTCCTTTTCCTCCGCAATTTTCATGGCGGCCTCCGCAGACATTATTCCAAGCTGCTCACCGTCGTCGCCGATAACGCGTATTTCCTTGTCGAGGATCTCTTCATTGATCTCATGATTCACGCTTGCGATTGTAAAACACCTCCATAATGCAAAAAACGGATGCCTGACAGCATCCGCGCAAACAAAGCCCCTTTGGGGCGATGCTATTGACCGAAGCGCGCCTTTTGCGGCTCGGTGAGGTCGGGGATGCCGTACCTACTTTGTTTTCAGCTTTATTAATATATCAGTCTCTCCCCTGATTGTCAAGGACTTTTTTGAGAAATTCACGGCGGAGAAGCCTCCGCCGTGAGCATTTTAATCGTCATTTTTCCTGTGAAAAGCATAATAGGCAAAATACGCCGCCGCGCCGCCCGTGAGTACGCTCCATATGCTCGCCCAGCTCTGCGAGCGCGGAGCGATGAAATATGAGCCGACAGCCAGCAGCATCGCTGACAGGATAAGTCCGATTATGCTGAGCACTCTGCCCGGCTTACGCATCTGCGCACCGCCCCTTCTCAGCAGCTTTCGCCGCTACCGCTTTCGCGCTCAAGCTCCATTGCAAGTTTGACTATGCGGCTTGTTCCAAGGCGGGTAGCTCCGAGGGCGATGAAATCCTCCGCATCCTCGAGCGATGCTATGCCTCCGGCGGCCTTGACCTGAAGGCTTTCGGGGCTGTATCGGCGCAGAAGCTCGACATCGTGGCGGGTAGCACCGCCCTTGCTGAAGCCGGTCGAGGTCTTTATGAAGTCCGCGCCGCATTCTGACACAATTGAGCAAAGGCGAATTTTCTCCTCATCGGTCAGCAGGCAGCACTCGATTATGACCTTAAGTACCTTGCCGAGGCAGGAACGGCGCACGGCCTTGATATCCTCGGCAACATCCTCCCAGCAGCCGTCCTTGACCATGGAAAGGTTGATGACCATGTCGATCTCATCTGCGCCGTTTGCCACGGCGTCAGCAGTCTCAAACGCCTTCGCGGCCGAGGACATATAGCCGTTCGGGAAGCCTATAACGGTGCATATCTTCATTCTGTTGCCGACATAGCGCTTTGCACCGGGAACGTGGCATGGCGGAATGCAGACTGATGCGCAACCGTATTTTATCGCCTGGTCGCAGAGCTTCCTGATCTCGGTCTCGGTACAGTCGACGCGCAGCAGAGTGTGGTCGCAGTAAGCAAGCAGTTCTTTTATATCCATAGGTTTTGTTCCTTTCAGAAATAAAGTTGATACTATTATATTTCATTCCTGCGGTATATTCAAGCGCTTATCCCTAATATACTCTAACAAAAGCCATTGACAAGGACTGGAATGAATATATGGATGAAAACACAAGCACAAATTTCGCACAGCTTATAGGCACAATGACCGCGCCGCCGGTTTTTTCACACACTTCCCGCGGCGAGAGCTTCTACACCTTCCCTCTCGAGATCGCGCGGCTGTCCGGCGCTACGGACACAATAAACATAATAGCGCGCACAGAGCTTTTGAGTGCCGTTGAGGCCTCAGACATTGAAAAGCTCTGCGTTACTGGCGAGCTGAGATCGTTCAACAACAAAAGCGGCGAGGGCGCAAAGCTCGTCATAACGGTCTTTGCAAAGGACATCGGTCCCTGCTGCGGCAAGGATGTAAACCTCATCCGCCTGACCGGCACGCTGTGTAAGCCGCCTAACCTGCGCGTAACGCCGATGGGACGGGATATCTGCGACCTGATGCTGGCCGTCAACCGCAAATACGGCCGCTCTGACTATCTGCCGTGCATCACATGGGGACTCAAGGCGCGCGAGGCATCTTACTGGGATACCGGCACGACGGTTTCTCTCGAAGGGCGCATACAGAGCCGCAGCTACATAAAGCTCATCGGCGGCGAGCCGGTCGGGAAAACAGCCTTTGAGGTATCGGTAACGGAGATAGATGAGATATGAAATATGATATAAAGCAAAACAGTCCCATCTGACGGTGGGACTGTTTTTGCCGTTATCACTTCCTCGGCGGGATTATCTCGATCCAGTAGCCATCGGGGTCTTCGAGAAAATAGATACCCATTTTCGGGTTTTCGAAGCATATGCAGCCGAGCTGAGAATGCTTTTCGTGGGCTTTTTCCATATCGTCGGCGACAAACGCAAGGTGGAACTCCTGCTCGCCGAGGTCATAAGGCGTATCGCGGTCGCGCAGCCATGTGAGTTCAAGGGTGAAATCCGTCACGCCGTCACCGAGAAAAGCGAGCTTAAAGCTTCCGTCATCGGCGATTTTTTCGCGCACCGGTTTAAGGCCGAGCGCCTCATCGTAGAACTTAAGACTGCGTTCAAGGTCGAACACATTGAAGTTAAAGTGGTTAAAGGAAAACATACCGCACCTCCTGCGTTTATTTTTCTTACATTTTATTATGTTTCCGCGCGCGATGCAAGCAAAAAACTTATTGGAATTTGCAGCGAGGTGCTTTATAATGTAAGTTGAATAATTATTATGTGCGGAGTGCTGATATGAACTATTCCGAGCTTATAGATAAATATGTTCCGGCGGACGATGTTTTTCTGTTCAACACCGGCTGCGCGGAAAAGGCATGGCTGCTGCTCGGCTGCCGGTATATCGAAAAGGAAAAAATGCACCGCTTCGCCGTTTGGGCTCCGAACGCACAGAGCGTGTCGCTCGTCGGCGATTTTAACGATTGGGATCCGTCGCACACGCCGATGGATAAGCGCGGCGGCATATGGTATTGCTTTGTTGCAGGGCTGTCCGACGGCGATTTGTATAAATACTGCGTGACGACGTCCGCAGGCAAGACCGTGTGGAAGTCCGACCCTTTTGCACAGTGGTCGCAGTCTGGCGTGAACACCGCATCCATGGTGTGGACAGGTTCGCACGTCTGGCGCGACGAAGAGTTCATGCAGCGCCGCGCGGAACGTAACTGCTTTGAAAGCCCCATGTCGATATACGAAATGCATCTCGGCTCTTGGAAAACGCCGGATGGCGGCGTGAATTACGCCGCCATCGCGCCTGAGCTTGCTAAATACTGCGTTGATATGGGCTATACGCACATTGAGCTCATGCCGCTTACAGAGTACCCCTACCCCGGCTCGTGGGGCTATCAGGTGACGGGCTACTACGCACCGACGAGCCGCTACGGAACTCCCGACGAGTTCGCCGAATTTATCGATACCCTGCACAATGCCGGCATCGGCGTTATCATGGACTGGGTGCCCGCACATTTCCCGCGCGACGAGCATGGCCTTGCCGAGTTTGACGGCACGCGTCTTTTTGAATGTAAGGAGGAACGCATGGCCTCGCACCCCGAGTGGGGCACGCTTATATTTGACTATGATATGCCGGAGGTGCAGTCGTTTCTCATTTCCTCGGCCTGCTTCTTTTTTGAAAAATACCACATTGACGGCATCCGCGTCGATGCCGTATCCTCAATGCTATACTTAAACTATGGCCGCAACGAGGGCGAATACACCAAAAACCGTGACGGTGGCAACATAAATCTCGGTGCGGTGAGCTTTCTTAAAAAGCTCAATACCGCCGTTTTGTCAAGCTTCCCCGGCGCTGTCACCATCGCCGAGGAGTCGACGGCCTATCCCATGGTCACGATGCCGCCCTCGGTCGGGGGGCTCGGCTTCAGCTTCAAGTGGGACATGGGCTACATGCACGATACGCTCGACTATTTTTCGACCGATCCCCTGTTCCGCAAGGGCAGTCACAATAAGCTGACGTTTTCCATGATGTACGCGTTTTCGGAAAACTTCATCCTCGCCTACTCGCACGACGAGGTAGTTCACGGCAAAAAATCAATGCTGGACAAAATGTTCGGCAGCTACGAACAGAAATTTGCGACACTGCGCGCACTGTACGGCTATCAGTTCGCCCATCCCGGCAAAAAGCTTTGCTTCATGGGCTCGGAGTTCGGCCAGTTCATCGAATGGAACTATCAACAGGAACTCGACTGGCTGCTGCTTGACTATCCGATGCACGAGAAGCTGCGCGAATACTGCGCCGCACTCAACAGGCTCTACCGCTCCTGCCCCGCGCTGTACGAAGTCGACAAATCATGGGACGGCTTTAAGTGGCTGAACGTCAACGACAGTGCACTCAGCTCAATAGCCTTTCTGCGCTCGGCAAAGCCGACGAGCGAAAGCTACCTCGTCTGCGCCTGCAACTTCATCCCGAACGAGCACCGCGGCTTTATCATAGGCCTGCCTCAGCCGGGCACGCTGCGCGAAGTGCTCTCGAGCGACGATGTGAAATTCGGCGGTGCCGGTTTACATAATTCAAAAGCCATACACAACCGTGACGTCGGATTTAACGATCTGCCCTACAGTGCGGCAATAGATCTTCCGCCGCTTTCAACCGTATATTTTGAATACATTCCGGAAAGGATGGCTGATAAAAATGAAAAAGCAGTTCAGAAGCATTCTAAATGAAAAAGGCCTTAAAGAGCTTCCCCATATTCTGCTTGCGGCGGCCGAGTGCGCTCCGCTTTCCAAGACCGGCGGCCTAGCCGACGTCGTTGGAACGCTGCCAAAGGCGCTTAAAAAGCTCGGCTTCGACGCGAGAGTCATTACGCCCTATCATCGCTGCATAAAGGACAGGTACGCAGACCGCGTCGAGCACATGTTTGATTTTTATGTAAACCTTGGCTGGCGTACGCAGTACTGCGGTATAGAAAAGCTCATGCTTGACGATGTGTGCATTTATCTTGTCGACAGCGAGTTTTACTTCGGCGATAAAATTTACCGCGGCGGCCAGGCCGAGGGCGAGCAGTATGCCTTCTTCACACGCGCCGTGCTCGACGCGATACCGAACCTCGACTTCACGCCCGATATCGTCCACTGTAACGACTGGCATACTGCCATGCTCCCTATGCTCGCAAAAACGCAGTACGGCGGCGCAATGCAGAGCTCGCTGCGCTGGCTGCTGACGATACACAACATCGCGTATCAGGGAAAATTCGGCTTTGACTATGTTCAGGATCTGCTCGGCGTCGAAGATAAATACTACACGCCCGAGTTTATGGAGCTCAACGGCTGCGCAAGCTTTATGAAGGCAGGCTGTGTGTTTGCCGACAGGATAAACACCGTAAGCCCCACCTACGCACAGGAGATCAAGACCGCCTACTTCGGCGAGGGGCTCGATGGTATACTCTCGGCGCGCTCAAACGAGCTTTCCGGCATCATAAACGGCATCGACACGAAGGTATTTAACCCCTACACCGACCCGACGCTGCCCGCGAGATATCACAAGGGCCGATTGAACGGCAAAAAATTATGTAAACTTGAGCTCCGGCGGGATTTCGGCCTTGAGCAGCGCGAGGAGGCTCCCATATTCGCAATGGTCACGCGTATGACCGAGCAGAAGGGCTTTGACCTTGTCGAACGCATGCTTGATGAGCTCATGCAGTATAACGATATGCAGTTTTTCATGCTCGGCAGCGGTGACAAGGAATACGAAGGCTTCATGCGCGAGGCTGAAGCCCGCTATAAGGGCAGACTGTGCGCGTTCATTGGTTATAACGAAGAGTTATCGCACCGCATATATGCCGGCGCTGATTTTCTGCTCATGCCCTCGCGCTTTGAGCCCTGCGGTCTTTCTCAGATGATCGCCATGCGCTACGGCACATTGCCTATCGTGCGCGAGACCGGCGGTCTCAAGGATTCGGTGAAGCCCTATAATCGCTACACCGGTGAGGGCACGGGCTTCTCCTTTGCGGATTTTAATGCCCACGAGATGAAGGATGCTGTGCTGCTCGCGCTTGAATGCTACCACAATCCTGATGTCATGCAGTCGCTCATCCGTCAGGCCATGGAGGCCGATTTCAGCTTTGACCGTTCCTCGGAAGAATACGCAATGCTCTATCTATGGATGCTCTGATAAGGAAAGTCAAAACCTATGGCGGCTACGATGAGCGCTGGCTCGACGGACGGCTGTTCATTGAATATTACGAAAAAAAGAGTTTTGACGTTGCATTTGAGCGCGGACATTGGATGCCGCTCGGCAATGCGACAGAGCACGAGCGGATATATCTCATCTCCGCGGCGGCTGTCGGAAGCGCAGTGGACAGCTGCGCAAGCTGCGGCTATCCGGCAGAGAAAATTTTCGAGTTTCTGCCCGCGGATCGCTCCGAGCTCATACCTGCGGAACTTTTCCGCGCACTGATGGACGATATGGGGCTCGGCATGGATGAAGCGCTAAGCGCCGTTCTGCGCTCGTTCGGCGCAGACCTTGCCTCACAGCCAAAGCGCGAGTGGCTCGCAGCGCTCCAGCCGAGGACGGCGTTTCTCGATAAGCTCCTGCGTGATGAGCTCAAATCGCGCGGTATGGCCTGGCACGACGCATATGACAGTGCGTTTCGCTCACCCCCCGGTGCTGTCGAGGATGGCACGGATATCACATTCTCCGTTATGACCTTCGGCGGAGTCGACGACGCTGCGCTCTGCGTCTACGGCGACAGCTTCTCCGAGGAGATCCCCATGCGGCGCTCGGGAAATACCTTTTCCGTACACTTCACCGCTCCCTCCCCTGCTGCGCTTTTTTATAAGTTTAAGCTTGGTGATAGCTTCCTATGTCCAACAGAAGACGGGCACAGCTCGTGCGTTTGCGGCGGCGAGGCCGAGGGCTTCCGCCTCACTGTATGTAAGCGCGGCTTTAAAACGCCCGAAAAGTTCCGACGCAGCATCATGTATCAGGTTTTTCCCGACCGATTCGGCTTTTACGATGACGGCACGGCCGAGGCCGGTATCGCATATCACCGCCGCCTCGGACAAACTCCCGAAATGCACGGCAGCATCACGGAACCCGTCAAGTGGCAGCCGCGCGAGGGCGAAAAGAACTACGCCCCCGACGATTTCTACGGAGGCACACTCAAAGGCATAACGACACGTCTTCCGTACCTCAGTGAGCTCGGCGTCGGCACACTGTACTTAAATCCCATCGTTGAGGCACGATCAAACCACCGCTACGATACCTCAAGCTATGAAAATGTTGACCCAATACTCGGAAGTGTCAATGATTATGTAAACCTCTGTGCCGAAGCCGACAAACTCGGCATCGACGTTATAAATGACGGCGTTTTCTCGCATACGGGAGCCGACAGTGTTTATTTTGACCGCTTCGGCAGCTATGGCGGAGTCGGTGCGCATGCCGGCAGGGAGTCGAAATATTTCGGATGGTTTGACTTCCGCTCATATCCCGAGGATTACCGCTGCTGGTGGGGCTTTAAAGATCTCCCCGAGGTAAATGAGGAAGACAAGAGCTGGCAGAACTACATTATTCTCTCCGATAGCAGCATCGTGAAGCTTTGGCTGCGGCGTGGTGCAAGCGGCTGGCGGCTCGACGTTGCCGACGAATTGCCGGACGATGTGCTGGCGCTCATACGCGACGCAGCGAAGGCCGAAAATCCTGACTGTGCCATCATCGGCGAGGTTTGGGAGGATGCCGTGCTCAAGGTAAGCTACGGCCATCGTCGCAATTACGCCCTGGGCTATTCGCTCGACAGCGTGATGAACTACCCATTCCGCAGGGCTGTCATCAGCTTTGTCAGAGGCGAAACGGACGCCTTCGCTCTGCGCGACTTTCTGCTCTCGCAGCAGCACAATTACCCGACGCCCATGTATATGGCGCTCATGAATTTGCTGTCCTCGCATGATGTGGAGAGGCTGCACTCGGCGCTCGGCGCAGACTGCGAGTTAAAGTCACTTGACCGCGCAAGTCAGGCGGCGTTCAGGCTCACACAGGAGCAAGCGGAAAAGGCCGACAGACTGCAAAAGCTGTGCGCTGCAATACAATATTGCGTTCCCGGCGTCCCCTGCCTTTACTATGGCGACGAGGAAGGCCTTGACGGCGCGGGCGATCCTTTTAATCGCGCGCCCTTTGAGCCGTCAGGCAGAGGTTTGCATAACTATTACGTCGAGCTCGGCAAAATACGCAACGACAGCGACGCTCTCAGAGCCGGCAGCGCAGAATTCTACGCCCCATCTCCCGATGTGCTGATGATACTGCGCGAGGGCGAAAAAGACCGTGTTCTCTGCATTGTAAACCGCAGTCAAAATGTATTCAGGCCGAGCGACTATGGGTTTATGCAGGACAAGGACTGCATCGTGCCGCCGTGCTCGGCGGAAATATGTAAGTTGACATAATTTTAAGAGGTTTGGATATGAACTATAAGGACGTTCTCGCAAATGCGAAGAAAAATATAGGTCCGAACTGCAAGGTCTGCCCTGAGTGCAACGGCCTTGCCTGCGGCAATCTCATGCCCGGCCCGGGCTCAAAAGCGCCCGGCAACGGCGCGAACGACAACTGGAAAGCCTGGCGCGGCATCAAGCTCAATATGGACACCATCTTCCCCGATGAGCCGGTCGACACAGGCATCGAATTTCTCGGCAGACAGCTTTCCATGCCGCTCATCTCTGCGCCCGTCGGTTCGCTGAAGGCGCAATATAATCCCACGGACGATATCCGAGATTTCAACGAGTGCTGTGCCGAGGCTGCCGAACAATGCGGCATCGCGTCGAGCTTCGGCGACGGGCTGGACGCCAGGGTGTTCCCCCACGGCTGCGAGACCTCGAAAATGCACGGCGGCATCGCCATCCCCGTTATAAATCCCCTGAGCATGGAGACGATAAAGGCAAATCTCGACATGGCAAATGAGGCTATGCCCTTCGCCGTTTCTCTCGTTGTCGACTCTGCCGGGCTTCCGCATCTCAAAAAGTTCAGTCCCGACGCGGGCTGCAAGAGTGCAGAGCAGCTGCGTGAGCTGTGCGAATACGCAAAAATGCCCATGATAATAAAAGGCGTTATGACCGTGCGCGGCGCTGTCAAGGCTGCCGATGCGGGAGCCGCGGCAATTATCGTTTCAAACCACGGTGGGCGCGTTCTCGGCGGCTCGGCCGCAACGGCGGAGGTCCTTCCGGAGATAGTCGACGCTGTCGGCGACAGGGTGAAGATAATCGTCGACGGCGGCATACGCAGCGGCACGGATATTTTCCGCGCACTCGCTGTCGGCGCGGACGCGGTCATGATCTGCCGCCCGTTCCTGATAAGCTACTATGGCGGCAAAACAGAGGGCATCGTCAGCTATATTGAAAAGCTGCGCGCTGAGCTCAAGGACACGATGTATATGTGCGGTGCGCGAAAAATAAGCGATATAGACCGCTCAATGATACGGTTTTAGGCAGCAAAAAGCCCGGTTCAGTTGAACCGGGCTTGATTTTTTACTTGGTCATCAAATTATACATCTCGACATATTCGGGAGCCTGCATCGCATTTTCAAGAAGATTATAGGTTTCTTCGAAAGCGCCTCTGCCGCTGTAGCCACCGCTGCCGGTGCTTATATAGAAGTAGCCGTTTTCGCGCCGCGTATCCAAGCCGTTTGCTTCAAGGTATTCCTCGAGACTGTCGAGGTTTGCAAAATACTGCTCGACCACACCGCGATAGCGCGCCTCGACTATTCTGAACGCATCACGCAGCGCTTGATTGTCCATTGTTTCTGCGTAAATCTCAGGATAATTTTCCTTGGCGTAGATCAGATAAGACAGGATAAAGAATTTAAATTCTGAATAAGCAAAGTAGTCACTGCTTGACACCGACACATATTCGAGCCAGTTTTCCTCGGAAAACGGCTGATCGAGGAAGTATTCATATAGCGAGATATTCGTCGTCGAACCCCAGCAGTAGGCCGTGAACTCATTCATCAGACCGTATATGCCGTTGACATTGGAATCCAAATTCACACCCGCTCCGACATATGTATCGTATCTGAAGCTGCGCAGATCTTCGGGCACGATGGTCGCTATCTCCTCGGTTTGATAAGTATCGGTTTCGGGAACCATAATGTGCATACCCTCACCGGTATAATAGGCGCGAGCCTTAGCGATCCCGTATTCGCCTGTGACGGGATCTTTCTTAGTGCTGTACTGAGTGTTAAATGATGTGTAAATGTGCTCCTGTTCATGCACCGCCGTACTCAGATCTTCAATTAGTCCTCTATTATTCATCCATGTCATGAAATCGGCGCCGTCTGCCTCCGTAGCGCGCAGGATATACGCTCCGTTCGGGCAGTATTTATCCAAAAGTGCGAGGACATTGTCGTGCGTCGCCGTATCCGTGGGCACCGGAACTCCGCTTTCCGGCGTGGGGCAGGGATAAGGAAGCTTTCCGCTTACGATATACTCACTGTCACCTGACGGAGTCGGTGTGGGCGTAGGATCGGGCGTGGGCGTAGGGTCGGGCGTATCGCTGTTATAATAGCGATACAGGAAGGTCACGATCTGACCACGCGTGCAGGTGTCGTTGGGCGAGAACTTATCGGCGGCCGTGCCTTCGGTTATTCCGTTTTCCAAAGCCCATATAACTGCGCTGCGATAGTAGGCGTTCTGCGCAACATCCGCAAAGCTGCAGCTGCTCTCGACTTCCGGCTCACCGGCCGCGCGATACAGGAATGTTACGACCTGCGCCCTGGTGCAGGGATCGTCGGGTGCAAATCGATTTCCGCCAACGCCTGTCGTCACATTGTTTTTGACCGCCCAGCGCACGGCTCTGTAGTAATAATCCAAATAATGAACATCGTCAAAGGCCATTATGACATCGACATCCGGTCCTCCGGCGGCGCGGTACATGAAAGTCACGACCTGCGCTCTGGTGCAGGAATCATTTGGCGCAAAGTGCGTATCATCAGTGCCCTGCGTTATGTCGTTTTTCACGGCCCATTCCACGGCATTGCTGTAATACTTGCCGGGGGCTACGTCGACAAATCCGGCAACACCCTCGCCGGAGCTCGTTTTGTGACAAATTGAGCAGGGCTTATACCCGCATCTCACGGCATAGTCGAGCGTAACGGCATAGGCCGATTCGCTCAGGTACCTGCATCCGTATTTGTGATATTTGCTGCCCGTGTCAGTTATGTAAACCATCTGGTCGGCAAGCGCGCCGATCGGAAGCAGCGTACAGAGCATAACGACAACGAGCAGCAGGGCTATTAGGCGCTTTTTCATCTCTTTTCTCCTTTGCAAATATATTTACTTTGTCTGAATATTATCATATAGTTCTGCCAAAGGCAACAAAAAACCCGATGCTTTCGCATCGGGTCTTCTGTTTTATGGGAAGAGAGAGGATGAAAGAAACTATCTGCTTCGGAATATCGGAATTACTTTATCTCAAGACGTCTTGCCGCGGGAACCTCAGGTGTCTTCTCCGGCATCGTCAAGGTCAGGACACCATCGTTATACTCAGCGGTAATAGCGTCGGCATCAATGCCCTTAATGTTGAAGCTGCGGCTGAACGAGCCGTAATAACGCTCGCGGCGGACAAAGCCGTTGTCGCCCTTTTCTTCCTTTTCCTCGGATTTGCGCTCCGCGGAAATGGTCAGGCAATCCTTGTCGATATCAATGTTGATATCCTCTTTCTTAAAGCCGGGCAGCTCCGCTTCGAGGACATAGCTTCCGTCAATCTTCTTGATGTCGGTGCGGAAGCCGCTGACGTCTGCGTCATTCCAAAAGCTGTGGCTCATTTCCTCGAGCTCACGGAAAGGATTATAAGATGCTACTCTGCGATAGCCAAACGGTGTAAGTTCAAACATAATCAATACCTCCTAATGATTTGGGAAAGACTCAAACTTGAAACTCGGTTCTTTGTTTATGTCTTTCGTTTCTTGTTGTATATAAAGTACCATATAATTATGAACAAATATAGTACTTTATATGAACAAAATGTAAACCTTAGCACTCTTGCGCTTTGAGTGCTAAGG
>CAVGIU010000044.1:0-12583 GCA_963629425.1 Oscillospiraceae bacterium | reverse complement strand
TTCATCGAAGAAAGCCGAAAATCACTCTAAAATTGCCTGCTGACAGGTGCTTCGCAGTTTTGACAGAGCTCAAATGTGGCCAGGCAAGGCAAAGTCCGCGGCGCATACTTTGTGTATACGCGAGGGCTTTAACGCCGCATGGACGCATTTGAGCCTGCCAAAAGCGTGTGTTCCCTTGTCAATCGAAGGTAATATGTCAAAATCGAAAGGATCGAATATAAATGAACGCTCTTAAACTTATTCTTACCATCCTTCAGCTTCTGTCCGGCCTCGCAGTAACCGTCGTTGTTCTTCTTCAGAGCGGCAAGAGCGCGGGCCTTTCCGGCGCTATCGCCGGCGGCGCAGAGACCTTCCTGAGCAAGGGCAAGGCAAAGTCCCTGGACGCAAAGCTTGCAAAGGCCACCAAGTGGTTCGCGATAGTTTTCGTCATCCTCACCCTCGTGCTGAACCTTATCTGACAGCGCGCAAATTTCAGAAAGTATGGCGCAGTCGTTTGACTGCGCCTTTTTATTGTCATGAAAAGAAAAGTAGAGCTAAAAGAAGTCCTGCGCGGAGTAAAGGCTGCGTTTCCATCCACTGTTCCGATTTTTTTCGGCTGGATATTCGTCGCACTGACCTACGGCGTTCTGATGGAGGAGCTCGGCTACGGACCGCTGTGGACGATGCTGTTTTCGCTCATATGCTTCTGCGGCGGCATGCAGATAGCGGCAGTGCCGATGATGGCCGCCGGCTTTGACCCCGTGCAGATGCTCATAATGAGCTATTTCGTCAATTTCCGACACACGTTTTACGGCCTTGCGCTGCTTGAAAAATATAAGGATACGCAGCCTTTTAAGCCATTTCTTATCTATGCCCTGGCAGACGAGCCGTTTTCGCTCGCCGTATCGGCGGATGCTCCCGAGGGGATGGAGCGGCGGTATTTTTACTTCGGCCAAACCCTGCTACTGTACGTCTACTGGGCTGGTCTCACTGCGCTCGGCGGCCTGCTCGGCAGGATAATCACCTTTGACACCACAGGGCTCGATTTTGCCCTCAATGCGCTATTTATCGTCTTCTTCCTCCAGCAATGGAAGGATAAGAGTAACCGCCCGGCCTGCCTTGTCGGCCTTGCCGTGACGCTTCTTTCGCGCATTGCCTTCGGCCCGACAGTGTTTCTTATCCCGGCGCTCATCGCCATACTCATAATTTTTTGGCTGGGGAGGAATAAGCTGTGAAACTTACCGTTATCCAAACTCTTATAATCATCCTCGCCATAACCGTCGGCACACAGATATCGCGCTGGCTGCCGTTTTTGGCCTTTTCGGGCAAGAAGGAAACGCCGCAGTTTGTAAAATACCTCGGCCGCGTGCTGCCTCCGGCACTGATGGGTCTGCTGGTCGTCTATTGCTTTAAAAGCACGCCGATATTCACCGGTTCGCACGGAATTCCGGAGCTTATAGCAGCGCTGTTCGTTGTTTTGAGCTACGAGTGGAAGGAAAACCTGCTGCTGTCCGTCGGCGGAGGCACGGTCGTGTATATGCTTCTCGTTCAGTTCGTTTTTTAAAAGTTTACAAAATTGACAGGCCGCCGGTGCTTATCGGCGGCCTTGTTTTATTGCAAAGCGGAGCATAAAATGGTATAATATCATTCAATATAACCAAGTATATGATCCGAAAGGAATAATTTTTATGTGCGGAATAGTTGGCTTCGTAGGAAGCGAGCAGGCAGTACCCATACTGCTTGACGGACTTGAGAGACTGGAATACCGTGGCTATGACTCGGCCGGCATCGCAGTTATATCCAATGACAAAAAGCTCAGAGTAAAAAAGTCCAAGGGCCGCCTTCAGGTACTGCGTGATATGATCCAGGGCGGCAAAAGCATCGACGGTACCATCGGCATCGGACACACACGCTGGGCGACGCACGGTGAGCCGAACGACATTAACGCTCACCCGCATCTGAGCGGTGACGGTAAGATCGCCGTAGTTCACAACGGCATAATCGAAAACTATGTCGAGCTTCGCGATTTTCTCATCTCGCAGGGCTATAACTTCAGATCCGAGACCGATACCGAGGTCGTGACTCAGCTCGTCGCGTTTTATTATGCCGAATGCGGCAACGCGCTCGAGGCTGTGTTCCGCGTGCTGCGCCGTATAGAGGGCGCGTATGCGCTGGGCATATTGTGCATCGACGAGCCGGAGCATTTCATCGCTGCACGCAAGGATGCGCCGCTGCTCATCGGTTACGGCGAGGGCTGCAATTTCATTGCAAGTGACGTGACTGCCATCATAAAACACACGCGCGACGTATCGTATATGGAAGACGGCGAGGTCGCCGTTATCTCCGCCGACAGGGTGCAGTTTTTTAACGCCATGGAGCAGCCCATTGAAAAGGAGCACCACACGATAGATTGGGATGTTTCCGCCGCGGAAAAGGGCGGCTATGCCCACTTTATGCTCAAGGAGATCATGGAGCAGCCCGAGGCTATCCGCAAAACGGCGTTCAGCCGCATCCGCGATAACCGTATCATATTTGAGGATCTCAAATTCACCGCCGAGCAGATAAAGGACGTAAGCCGCATATTCATAATCGCCTGCGGCTCGTCATATCATGTTGGTGTGATAGGCAAGTACAATCTCGAGCGGCTCATGCGCAAGCCCGTCGAGGTCTGCCTCGCATCGGAATTCCGCTACTGTGATCCGCTTGTCGACGATAAGAGCCTGGTCATCGTCATCAGCCAGTCGGGCGAAACGCTCGACACGATGGCGGCGCTGCGCGAGGCAAAGGCAAGGGGCGCACACATTCTCTCGATAGTGAATGTCGTCGGCAGCTCTATCGCCAGAGAATCGGACGATGTGCTCTACACCTGGGCGGGACCCGAGATCGCCGTTGCGACAACGAAGGCGTACAGCACGCAGCTCGTTCTGCTCGATATGCTCGGCCTTTACTTCGCCGATGCTCTCGGCACGGTGAGCAAAACGCAGTATGACGAAATAATTGAAGAGCTCCTGCGCCTGCCCGGCAAGATGGAGCAGATGCTCGAGAATATCGAGGACATTAAGCATTTCGCCTCGAACTATTTTAATCACAATTCCGTGTTCTTCATCGGCCGCAACCTCGACTATGCCATGGGGCTCGAAGGCTCATTAAAGCTCAAGGAGATATCCTATATTCACTCCGAGGCATACGCGTCGGGCGAGCTCAAGCACGGAACCATTTCGCTCATAGAGGACGGAACGCTCGTCATCGCCCTCGGTACATACGAGCCGCTTTTCGATAAGGCAATGAGCAACGTCGTCGAGGTTCAGGCGCGCGGTGCGGATGTCCTCGCGCTCACTACCGAGAACAATGTTGCGGAAATGAAAAAGACCGTGGAGAACGTCATATCCGTTCCCGAGACACACCTGATACTTCAGCCTTCTCTGGGCGTTGTGCCGCTTCAGCTTTTCGCGTACTATGTTGCGCTGCTGCGCGGCTGCGATATCGATAAGCCCAGAAATCTTGCAAAGTCGGTGACTGTCGAATAATTGAAAAAGCTCATGATATTTTTTGCGTGCGTGGTCTGTAAGGCCACGCACTGCTTGTTGCGCATGTTTAATTACGGCGCGACCTCGCTCCCCGGAGCGCTGGCACTGAAGATATGTCCCGATATCCTCGGGTACGCTGCAAAAAATGTCGATATAATCGCCGTTACCGGGACAAACGGCAAAACCACCTCCTCGCGCATAGTCGAGAGTGCCCTGAAAAACAGCGGCAGGCGCGTATGCGCCAATCGCTCCGGCGCAAACCTCATGCCGGGCATCACGGCGGCGCTTATTTTAAACCGCAAATTTTTCGGCGGCGTCAAATGCAAAAGCGCCGTTATCGAATGCGACGAGGCCGCGTGCAGGCTGGTTCTCGGCAAAATGAAGCCGCGAGTGCTGATTGTTACGAATCTTTTCCGAGATCAGCTCGACCGCTACGGCACGGTGACAAAAGCGCGCGACTGTATCGCCGCAGGTCTGTGCGCGGCTCCCGAGACGACGGCAGTTATAAACGCCGACTGTCCCATGGCGGCGAGCATCGCGCGACTGTGCCCGAATAAAGCCGTGTATTACGGCCTTTCCGAGCACAAAAGGAGCACTGTCGGCAGCGGCGAGGACGATACCTGCCCTCTCTGCGGCCAAAGGCTCGGCTATAAGGGATTAAGCTACGCAAACCTCGGCGGATTTTCCTGCAAATGCGGTTTTGCGCGAAAGCAACCGGAGTTTTTCGCAAGCTCCGTTCTGCCGGACGGAAGCTTTGTGCTTCACGCCGGTGAGGAAAAAACGCTCTGTGCCCCCGCGCTGCCGGGGCTTTATAACGTCTATAACGCCGTCGGCGCGGCCGCCGCCGCAATGACGGACGGCGTATCGCTTCAAAGCGCCGCCGAGGCCGCGCGAAGCTTCGACTGCGGCTTCGGCAGGATGGAGAGCTTTCCCATAGGACGTCGCGGTGCGAAGATGATACTTATAAAAAACACCGCCGCTGCAGATCAGACGATAGCCGAGGTGTGCCGCGAAAAGGGTGAAAAGACGCTGGTGCTGGCGGTCAACGACCGCACAGCCGACGGAACGGACATATCCTGGCTTGACGAGGCCGACTTCGGCATGCTCGCGCGGCGCGGCGGAGTAAAGCGTGCCTGCGTCTGCGGCGACCGGGCCGAGAGTGCGAAAAAACGGCTCGAGCGCGAAAATATCCCCTGTCAATTGTATAAAAACTATGATAAACTGATAGTGTCTCTGACGCGGGAGGAAGACCCCATCTTCATCCTGCCAACCTACACCGCCATGCTGGAACTTCGCGCAAGGCTTGTGCGCAGGGTCGGCGGCAAGAACTTCTGGGAATAAACGAGGATAAACGAATGATACGTTTTTATAACGGCCGCATGCTGAGCTTCGCGCCGGAGGCCGAGATATTTGAGCGCGAGGTGTGGACAGACGGCGGCAGCATCTGCTACGTCGGTAAAACGCCCGAAACGCTGCCGGAGTTCGAGCGGCAGATTGACCTTCGCGGCGACCTGCTCATCCCGGGCTTCAAGGACGCGCACACGCACTCGGGCATGACATTTCTGCGCTCGCTGGCAGACGATATGCCGCTTGATAAGTGGCTCAGCGAGCAGGTCTGGCCGAAGGAGGCACGCCTGAGCCCCGACGGGCTCTACGTCATGACGCGCCTTGCGATCATGGAATATCTCACGAGCGGCATAACGAGCTGCTTTGATATGTATTTTCACAATGATGCCTTTGTGCGCGCCTGCATCGACTCCGGCTTTCGCGCGGTGCTCTGCGGCGATATGAATAATTTCGACAGCGACTATACGCTGCTCGAGGATAAGTTTCTGCGCTATAACAAAACGCACGAGCTCATTTCATATCGCCTCGGCTTTCACGCCGAGTACACGACGAGCCTCGAGCGCATGCAGTTTGTCGCGGACCTCGTGCAGAAATACAAAGAGCCCATGTTCGTCCACTCCTCGGAGACCCGCGCGGAGGTAGCCGGCTGCATCGAGCGCTACGGCGTAACGCCGACGGTGCTTTTTGATAAGCTCGGTATGTACGATTACGGCGGCGGCGCGTTCCACTGCGTCCACATGAGCGAGGAGGATATCGCGATATTCAAAAATCGCGGTCTGACGGCTGTGCTCAACCCCGCCTCGAACCTCAAGCTTGCAAGCGGCATCGCGCCCGTGAAGCGGTTTCTGGACGAGGGCATCGAGCTCGCCATCGGCACCGACGGCGCGGGCTCGAATAACGCGCTGGACATGTTCCGCGAGATGTATCTTGTGAGCGTGCTTTCAAAATACCGCGAAAACGACGCCTCGGCGGTGGACGCGGCAAAGGTGCTCAGGGCCGCCTGTGTCGGCGGCGCGAGAGCCATGGGGCTGAGTGCCTGCGACGGAATAGCGGTCGGCAAAAAGGCGGATCTCGCCGTCATTGACCTCAGATGCCCGAATATGAGACCCATAAACAACATAGCAAAAAATATCGTCTATGCCGGAAGCAAGGAAAATGTGCGTCTTACGATGGTAAACGGCCGCATTCTGTACGAAAACGGCGAGTTTTTCATCGGCGAGGACGCAGAAAAAATTTACGACGAAGCGGAAAGAATAATGGAGAAAATAAAACAGTGAGAGAAATAGACCTTCACGTTCATACAAATGCCTCCGACGGCTCGGAATCACCGACGGAGACGGTAAGATATGCGCACGAGCTCGGTCTGCGCGCCATTGCGATAACAGACCACGACAGTGTAAACGGCGTGGCCGAGGCTCAGCAGGCCGGAAAGGAATTCGGCGTCGAGGTCGTTGCGGGCATGGAGCTCGGCTGCGGCTGGTACGACAGAGAGGTTCACATGCTCGGCTATGATTTGGATATCCGCTCGAATAAGCTGCCCCCGGTGCTCGACTGGATCGTGCGCGACCGCGACGAGCGCAACAGAAAAATGGTGGACATGCTCGCACGCGACGGGCTTTATATCGACCTCGACGAGCTCCGGGCAAAGCACCCCGGCTCGACTATCGGCAGGCCGCACTTTGCACTGCGCATGGTCGAGGCAGGCGTTGCCGAAAGCGTGCAGGATGCGTTTGAGCGATTCTTGGACCCCGGCTGCAAATATTACATTCGCCGCCACTTTTTAAGCGTCGAGGACGCAGCTGAGCTCATCCGCTCGGCAGGCGGCAAGCCCGTCATCGCGCATCCGGGGCAGTATAAGCTCACGCCCGAGCGCTTTACCGAGCTCATGGAGCGCTCGCGCGCCTGCGGTGTCGCGGGCCTTGAGTGCTACTACTCAGGCTACGGGCCGGAGCTCGTCGCCAAGTATCTCGCCGCTGCGAAAAAGTACGGTTTTTGTCCCACCGCAGGGAGCGACTGGCACGGCAAAAATAAGCCGCATATCAACCTCGGCAGCGGCATAAACGGCGAATTATCGGCGCCCTATGAGCTGCTTGAGAATTTAAGAAATTCATAAGGGCGCCATACGAAATGCAGCCAAAACTCCGAAAATAAATTTTTTTCATAAAAAAGTTTAGAAAAAGCGAAATATCGCGGCACGTTCTCCGTCTTTATAGATAACAGGCCGCAAGGCCTATACCCCCCCTTGAAAAAATATGTGGAAGGAGAACTACTATGGACAACATGATGCAGGTAATGCCCGATAAAGACGATATCCTGAAGGGCATCGGTATGCTGGCAGTTCTGAGAATTCTGCTGGACATCATCTTCTGATTAAAATCCCCCCAATTAATGAAAAATGCACCGTCTAAACAGACGGTGCATTTTTTTGCTATTCAAGATACATTGTCCGCAGCTGAGAGAGCTTATTCTGCGTAAGACCGAGCTTTTCGGCCAGATAGCGCTCAACGCTGCCGCACTGCTCGGTGCAGCTCCGGAACATGGCGTCAAGATAGCTCTCGTGCGTGGTATTTAGCCAGTAGATCGACTCAAGCAGCTCCTCGTCATCGGTGAGCTCACGGCAGGCGTCGGTGTCGCAGCGTATTTTTTCCGCGCAGACAAGAGCCGTGTACATATAATCGCGCATGATATCCTCACGCGACGCCCCGAGGGCGTACAGCAGCAGTGCCGCTGCAACGCCGGCTCTGTCCTTTCCCATTGCACAGTGGAACAGCACGGCGCCGTCCCCGTTTTCAAGGACACAGTCGAAAAAACGGCGGTACTGCTGAACGGCATTTTCGCTCTCGACAAGTATCGGATACAGCGAGCGCATTTTCGCCATGCCGCCCTCCCTGAGATCCCGGGCATAATCTGCGCGCTTTAAGCCGTCGTAGGGATCCTCAACGGATTCGCGCGTTATGCCGGGGACAAGATCGGACACCACCGGACAGTGCACAAAGCGCACACCGTCCGGCAGCCGGTCCTTTTTAAGAGCCAGCTCCGAGGGGCTCCGGAGATCGACGACCGCGGAAAGCCTTATATGTGTCAGCTTTTCAAGATCCGCCTCCGTAAGCCGCGAGAGTTCGCCCGATCTTATGAGCTTGTGCTTCTTTACCGTTCTGCCTCCGGCGGCCCGTATGCCGCCGAGGTCACGGGCATTTATCTGGCCGCGGAGAAAACTCTCGGGCAGATAGCTCATAAACCTGCATCCATCGCTTCCGCACGGTCGATGAGCTTCTGCACGAACTCATCCGTCCAAAAGCCGGTGAAGTGCAGCAGGTCTATGACAGAGAAGCGATTGCGCATGAGGTGGCAGTTGGTAACGGCCCAGCGGACGGTCTTTTCGTCCACGGGGAAGTTGAGCTTTGAATATCTTGTGGGCGCATTTGCCTTGTGCATGCATTCGGCAATGTACTCGGGCTTTTTGACCCAGGGCGCGACTGCTTTTTTGAATTCGTCGAAGCCCTCGAGGAAGGCCTTAAACTCGGCCTTGTGCTCGTGCCAGCGCTTGAGCTTCTTCTGATAATCGGCCCAGCACTCGTTTGCGGCGTTGTGCGTATCGTCGAGCCAGTCGAAGGCGGCCTTCACGCGCGGCTCCATCTCCTCAAAGGAGGGATAGCACTTGTCAAGATCGACCTGCTTCGGGTCGAAGTCGTTCAGGAGCCAGTCCCAGATTATCTCTGACATGATGCCCGAAACGGCGACCTGAGTGCCGTGGTAGCAGATGCCGGTCTTGCGGATGCCGGAGGCCATATCGATAAGGTGGCTCATGACGTGCTCCGAGCCGGAAGCCGGGGAGCTCTCGTTTGCAAGACCCATGGAAAGACCGCTGAGGGTCAGGACATTTGCAAGCTCGCCGAGCGTTTTGGCGTCGCCGGCCGCGAGCTTCTCCGAGTTTTCGAGCAGCCTGTCGCACTGGGTGCGGATCATGTCCGAGGGGGCGGTGTGGAAATTCTGCCCCATACCGAGAATGTTGCCGAGATACCAGTCAACGGGCGCCGTCCACGTTGCGATGAGGTCGCCGTAGCCGCTGACGTTCATCTCCGCGGGAGCCGCGGCGACTATGTCGAGGTCGATGATGAGAATGAGCGGATAGCGGGAGTGAACGGTGCGCTTAACGCCGTTAATAAGCATGACCGATGAGTCGTCGGAGAAGGCGTTTACCGACAGCGCGGTTTGTACGATGACCAGCGGCAGCGGGTTTTCGTGGTCGTGGTAATAAGTGGAATATTTGCACAGATCGCAGATCGTGCCGCCGCCTATACCGACGACGATGTCCTTGCCCTCAAAATGAGCCTGTATTTTCGCCGCATTCTCCGGGGTGGCATGGACGATGCTGTCCGGCTCACTTATAACGAGCCATTCGACCTCATATTCCTCGTCAAGGTAAGCCTTTACCGCCTCTTTGACGTTCTTTCCGTCCACATCGACGATCTCCGTGGGGCCGGTTACCATGAGGACCTTCTTGCCCTCGGTAAGGCTCTTTACGGCCGAGCAGACCTTTTTGGCCGCGCCGTGCTCGATGTGTATCTCCTTCATGCCGATGCCGCAGAGCTTTTCGGAGTCGGGCTGTGCCTTGAGTATTCCGCGCAGCTCATCAAGCTTTGTTGCGTCGGCTTCTATCAAACGGTTGTCAAGCATTTCAGATTACTTCCTTTTTAAATTATGCCTTGTAGTATTTGTTGAAAAACGGTTCCATGATGTAGTAGCACTCATAGTAGCGCTCATATGCCTCGTCGTAAGCGGGCTTCTTGCTCAGATCCGGCTCGTAGGTTGCGCCGAGCTCGACCATAGCCTCGGCCGCCTCGTCAAGGCTTGCAAAGTTGCCCTCGGCAACGGATGCGAGCATTGCGGCACCTATGGCTGCACCCTCGGGGTTCTTGGTGGCTACCAGCGGCTTGCCGAGAACGTCGGCCTTCATCTGGCACCAGAAGGGGGATTTGGTCGAACCGCCGACTATGCGGACGCTCGAGCAGTCCATGCCGATCTCCTCGAACCTGTCAACGTTGTCCCTCAGACCGAAGGAGATACCCTCAAACACCGCGCGTGACATATCGTCAAGCGTGTGGCTGAGCGTAAGACCGGTGAACGTGCCGCGTGCGCAGCCGTTCCATGTCGGGGTCATCGCGCCGCCCATGCAGGGCAGGAAGGTCACGCCGTTCGAGCCGATGGGGCTGCGCTTTGCCTGAGTGTTCATCAGATCATAGTTCGGCAGACGCAGGATGGTGTCCTTGTACCATCTTGTCGAGCCGCCGGAGACGAAGCCGGGGTTCTCGATCAGCCACAGGCGTGAGTCCGCGGAATGGTGGGTCTCAACAAGACCCTTCTTGTCAAAAACGGGCTTGTCGGAGGTTCCGGCAACAGGCTCTGCCGTGCCGGTAATGTCGCAGACCATGCCGGGCTTTACGAGACCCGAGCCGAGGCAGGCGCTGTGCTCGTCGCCGGTGCCGCAGATGACCTTGGTTTTGGTCGTAAGACCCAAACGGCGCGCTGCCAGCTCCGAGAGCGTGCCGACGACGGTCTCCGCCTTGACTATTCTGCCAAGCAGCTCGGGATCGAGGTCGAAAGCATTGGCTAACTCCGGAGACCATTTCTTTTCGGATACGTTGTATATCATCGAGGCCGAGGCCTGCGCATAGTCAACGGTAGCTGCGCCGGTCATCCAGTAGACCATATAGCTGTCGACGTTCAGCAGGTACTTCGCCTTTGAAAATACCTCGGGGAGGTTTTTCTTTATCCACAGCATCTTAGCCGCAGTGTGAGTGGAGTCGAGATTGAGGCCCGATATCTCGAAAACGTGTGCGGGATCGACTATCTTTGCGACCTCGGCTGTCTCTGCCTCAGCGCGGCGGTCGAGCCAGATGATGCAGTTGCTGAGTGCGTTTCCGTTTTCGTCTGTGGCAATGACGGAGTCGTTGATCGCGTCCATGCCGATTGTGCCGATGTCTGCGGGGTCAACGCCGCTGTCGGCGATGAGCTGCTTTATTACGGTGGTGAAGGAATGAAGATAGTCCTCGACGGGCTGTTCGGCCCAGCCGGGATTGGGGTATATGGGATCGTGCGCACAGGTAGCCTCCGCGACGATCTTGCCTTCGGGATTGACGAGCAGACCCTTGAGCGACTGCGTTCCGAGGTCAACGCCGATTACATAACTCATTATTTTTGCTCCTTTTCTAAATGATCAAAAAGCGGCATCGCCATTTGACGATGCCGCTATGGCGTTTTAATTACTTATGATATTGCCGGTAAAACGATCACTGATCCTCAGGCTCTACGAGGAAGGTACCGTTCTTGTTCTTGCAGGCTACGGCGTAGTAGATGATTGCCACGACGAAGAAGCCGAATGCAATGATGCACAGCAGCGGGGACTTGCCTGCTACGGCGCTGTAGATGGAAGCGGCGGCGACGATGATGCAGAAGGGAACGCCGAGGTATCCCAGCCACTTGGGGCACTTGTAGGGACGGGGCATATCCTTCTGATCCTTGCCGAGCTTGATCCAAGATGCAAAGCAGCACAGTGCCATGAATGCCGAGCCGATGCCCGCGATGACAACGATAACGTCAACAGAGCCGATGAGGGTCAGGACGATGCCGATGACGGAGGTGGTCAGCAGAGCGTTGATGGGGGTGCCGTTCTTATCGAGCTTGCCGAGATAGCCGGGCAGGCACTTGCAGCGCGCCAAGGCGTAGGTCTGACGGGACTGGCCGATGATGATGCCGTTGAGGGAGGCGATAAGGCCGATCATTGCGATGACAATGAATACGATGCTCATCGTGCTGCCCTCGCCGAAGAGGTGATTGATGACGTTTGCGATGGGGGCGTCATTCTTGAGAAGCTCTTCCTTGGGCAGGAGAGAGAAGGTGGTGACGAGCATCAGCATGCCGCCGACGAGCAGGGTGAAGATGCCGACAATGAAGCCCTTGGGAATGTCCTTAGAGGGGTTCTTGCATTCCTCTGCGCCCATGCCGCCTGCCTCAAATGCGAGGAAGAACCATACGGCGTAGGGGATGGCAACGAAGATGCCCTTGATGCCGCCGAGCTCTCCCATTTCACCGAGCAGGCTGAAGTCTGCGTGAGGCAGACCGATGCAAGCATAGAATATAACGCCGATAACGCCGATGATGGTGACGACAAGGCCGATAGCCTGACCGGCCTCGATGCCGCGCATATTGATGAACAGGAAGATCAGGTATGCGACGACGGATGCGACGACTGCGGGAACGACGGGGAACAGGGTGTGTACATATGCGCCGACCGCGATGCATATGCCGGGGGTGCAGAACAGGGATTCAACGAGATAGCTGAAGCCTGCAAAGAAGCCTGCGCCGCGTCCGAATGCTTTTTCGGTGTATGCTGCGGGGCCTGCGGAGCTGGGGATGGCGGTTGCGAGCTCTGCGAACATGAACGCGAACGGAACATAGAACAGTATCGCTATCGCCATTGCGATGAGGCAGCCGGTGAAGTTAGTCTCGGACGCGATGTAGTTCCAGCCGTAGTAGCTGCCGGAAATGACCGCGCCGACTGCGACTGACCAGATACCGGCAGCAGTCAGGGCTTTTTTCAGTTTGTTTTCTTCCACGAGTATATACCTCCTATTTTATATCTGTACCGTGTACAGTCAAGTACGATCACTTCTGTGCCATGTAGTCGGCAACGGCCTTGAGGTTATCGCGGAAGCTGCCGTCGGCGACGA
>CAVGIU010000043.1:0-12814 GCA_963629425.1 Oscillospiraceae bacterium | reverse complement strand
GTATCGAAAACCGCGCAGCAGGGGAGTTTGAGGGGGCAAAGGCCCCGCTCAAAATCAGATTATAGCCATCAAAAATGTCCGGTACGGACTTTTTGACGAGCGTAGCGAGATTTTTTGTGAAAATTCATTTTCACAAAAATGTGGTGTTTTTGCAGCGTGCAAAAAGCCGCCGGCTTTTGACACGCTGTACAAAAAAGCAGCCCAAAAGCTGCTTTTTTGCGCATTAGAGGTTTGGAATATGAGAGGAGTTCGCACGTTGTGCGCCGCTTCAATTGGATATTGCGCCGCAGTGTTTTTGTCGCACTATCTGCTTTTCGGCGAAAGTTTGGCGGCGGTGCTCCTGCTGCCTGCTGTCATTTTGCTGGCGGCACTGCTGTTTCGCGGCAATATGCGCACGCGGCTTATCATAGTTGCGGCCGCAATGGCCGCCGGCTTTGGCCACTACTGGCTGCATAGCGCTCAGACGGTCGATAAGTGCGAGGCGTATGCGGATAAAGAGCTCACGACAACGGCGCGCCTGACCGATTATCCCGATGTGCGCGACAGGTGCGTGTTGCTTAACGTGAAAATTACGGGCGAGGAGCTTCCAAACGTCAGCGCGCTTATTATAGATTATTCTGACGAAGAGCCGGATTTTGCCCCCGGAGACGAGATCAGGGTGAAGCTCAAGCTGCGCAGCGTCTCTGAGCGCTTCGGCGAGGAGACGGACTCGAACATCTCGAAGGGCGTTTACCTCAGCGGCTACACTTCGGAGAAAATAGAAAAAACCGGCCGCTGGGCGGGCTTGTTTCTTTATCTGCCGAAGATAATCGGCAAGGCTCTGCACAACGAGATAGGCCGGCTTTTCCCTGAAGATACAGCGCCATTTATGAAGGCGCTGCTTGCCGGCTATAAGGACGATTATTATCAAAACGATAAGCTCTACGCATCAATGAATGTTGCGGGACTTGCTCACGTCGTCGCGGTATCGGGAATGCATGTAGCCTTTCTCGTCGGCGTATTGCAGAGTGTTCTCGGCAAAAACCGCAGATCGTCGCTGATATGCATAACATTGGTTTGGCTGTTTGTTATCATGGTCGGCTCGCCGCTGTCGGCGGTTAGGGCGGGAATCATGATAAGCCTACCCATGCTTGCACCGGTGTTCGGCAGGGTGAACGACCGCTCGACGACGCTGTCCTTTGCTCTTGCCGTGATATTGCTTTCAAATCCGTTTTCGGCAGGAAGCGTCGCGCTCCAGCTCTCGTTTGGATCAGTAGCCGGAATGTTTCTGTTCTCGCAGCCTATATATGAATTTTTGAGCTCAAGGCTGAGAGAGCCGAAGTTGCTTGAAAGACCGCTGAGATATATTATCGCAACGCTCTCAAGCTCGCTTGCCGTCACGGTGTTCACATGCCCGCTGCTGGCGCTGCACTTCGGTTATGTTACGCTGTTGGCGCCGATAATGAACATTCTCTGCCTTTGGGCAATATCGTTTCTGTTCGTGGGAGGCTTTGCTCTGTGCATAGTCGGGATTGTGCTGCCTGCGCCGGCAATGTGGCTTGCAAATATCCTTTCGTACCTTGTGCGCTATATAGCCTGTGTGGTAGAATATTCGGCGAAACTGCCTATAACGGCGCTTTATATGGAAAATAAGTATGCACCATGGTGGCTTATAAGCTCGTATGCGCTGTTTATCGCGTATTTTATCATACGCAGACATAAAAAGCTCAGCGTCCTTATTCCGTCAGCACTGTGTATTGTGCTGCTTTGCGGCGTGTTTTGGCTCACAGACCGGGATATGCGCGCCGAGCCGGGAACAATAAGTGTCATGAACGTGGGTAACGGACAGTGCATAGCCATTACCGTGGGTGAGAACACCGTCGTTATCGATTGCGGCAGCTACGGTGTCACTCAAAACGCGGGCAGCATGCTTTCAGCATATCTGCGTGCGAACGGAAGGTACGATATCGACTATCTAATGCTGACGCATCTGCACACTGATCACGCCACCGGTGTTGAGCGGCTTTTAAACCTCATGAATGTGAGAACGATCATCATGCCCGATAATGCCGCTGATACGAGCGGCGACGGCATGCTTGAGCGTATAAGCGCCGCTGCCAAAGAGAATGGGACAAATATAGTTTACATAACGCAAGATACGGATTTCACCGCCGGAAGTATCCGCCTTTCTGTTTATGAGAGCTCGGATTTGGGCGCTCGTGACGAAAGCGGAATTATGTCAACCGTGAGCATAGGCGATTACGATATGCTCGTGACCGGCGATGTCGAAAAGGTCGTTGAGCGTGAACTTGTGCGTGAGCACGATCTTTCCGGAACGGAGCTCCTTATTGTTCCGCACCACGGCTCGAAATATTCTACGAGTGATGAGCTGCTCACGGCACTGCGCCCTGAAACTGCGGTCATATCGACAGGTTATAACAAATACGGGCATCCCACGCAGGAGACGCTCGATACACTTGAAAAATATAATGTCAACGTCCTGCGCACAGATAAGCTCGGCAGAATAGAATTACATATCACGGCAGGTGATTAAATGGCGAAGAAAACGAAACGTGACGAAAAATTTAATTATAACGCAAGCGTAAGCGCACTCCGCGCCGAGGGACCGAGCGGACTGTATCTCATTTGGGGACCCGAGGATTACCTTGCCGACAGATTTTTTGAAGAGATAAAAAAGCTGTGCATAACGAGCGAGGCCGATGACTTCAGCTACCGCAGGCTCGATGAGCGCGAATTTTCGTCGCTGACACTCAGGGAGGCTATCGACAGCGTACCGTTTCTGTCCGAGCGCAGCCTTGTCGAGATTCGCGGCGTCGATATAAACAAGTTAAAGGACGCAGACGAGATAAGCGGCATCCTCGCAGATATTCCAGATTACTGCACGGTCGTATTTATGGCACCCATCGGCTTTGAGCCGGATAAGCGCCTTAAGGTGTACAAGGCCATTCAGAAATACGGCAAAGAGATATGCGTCACGGCTCAGGGCGGAGATATACTGATAAAATGGATAATCCGACGCTTTGCTGCCGAGGGGAAAGGGATAGAGCTCAACGCCGTCCAGCGTCTTATAAACGTAAGCGGCGAGCTCATGAACGGACTTATCCCGGAGATAAATAAAATCGCGTCCTATACGAAAGGCGACAGGGTCACCGAGGCGGATGTCGACGCGGTCGCGCATCATATTCCGGAGGCCGTTGTTTTCGACATGACCGAGGCGCTTGCAAAGGGAGAAAATAACGCGGCCATGCGCCTTTTGGGTGAGCTGCTCGCCGATAAAAACAACGAACCGACCGTGATCCTCGCCATAGTCGGCGGTCAAATGCGCAAAATGTACGCCGCGCGAGTCGCCATAGACTACGGTCTCACGAAGGACTATGTCATGAAAACGCTCGGGCTGCGCTATGACTTTATGGCAAATAGGCTCATTGCCGCGTCAAGGCGCTTTTCAACGGCGCAGATAAAGCGTGCTGTGGAGCTGTGCGCTGAAACTGACTATGCCATGAAAAGCAGCAAAACAGAGCCCACAGAGCTTCTGAAGGAATGCGTCATGCGCATAGCGGCAGGTGACGAGAATGCATAAAGTCTCCGAAGTCATCGTCGTTGAGGGCAGATACGATAAAAACACGCTCTCGCAGGTCGTTGATGCAGTGATAATAGAAACGAGCGGCTTCGGCGTGTTTAATAATAAGGAAAAGCAGCAGCTGCTGCGTACGCTGGCCGAAAAGCGCGGCCTTATTGTTATGACAGACCCGGACGGCGCGGGGCTCGTTATCCGCAATTTCGTTAAAAGCTGCGTTGATCCGAAGCTTTTGAAGCACGCCTACATGCCCGAGATATTAGGCAAGGAGCGCCGCAAGAGCAAAGCCTCAAAGGAGGGTAAGCTCGGTGTTGAGGGAATGAGCGCAGATATCATCATGCAGGCGCTGCGCCGCTGCGGAGCCACGATCGACGGGGAGGGAACTACAGTGTCAGGCGGCATAACAATGGCCGATATGTACGCCGTCGGACTTACGGGAAAGCCCGACAGTGCCGCAAAACGCGCAAGCTTTCTCGCGTCTATGGAGCTTCCGCGGAAGATGACCGCGCAGGCGCTTTTGCCGGTTCTCAACGCACTCATGAGCCGCGAGGACTTCCTTTCGCGTTCGTTTTAAAAATAGTGGCAATACACAACATATTGTGATATAATATTTATTTAGAGAAAAATTGAACACTTTGGAGGATAAATATATGAAATGTCCGTTTTGCGGATTTCTTGAGAGCAAGGTGATCGACTCCAGACCGGCAGAGGAAGGCACCACCATCCGCCGCCGCAGAGAGTGCCTGGCATGCCAGAAGCGTTTTACGACCTATGAGACAATAGAGCACCTGCCTCTTGTCGTTGTAAAGCGTGACGGTTCGCGCCAGCAGTTTGACAGAGTCAAGCTGATAAACGGCATGGTCCGCGCCTGCGAAAAGCGCCCGGTAACGCTCTCTCAGCTTGAAAAGATAGCTGACGAGATCGAGCAGGAGCTTCAGAGCGCGCTTGAGCGCGAGGTCAGCACCGTGGAGATCGGTGAAATGGTCATGAAGCGCATAAAGCTTGTCGACGAGGTCGCCTATGTCCGCTTTGCCTCCGTTTACCGTAGCTTTAAGGACATAAATACCTTCATGGAGGAGCTCACAAAGCTCCTGAGCGATAAATAATATCGACAGTCGATAGTTGTTGTGATGGCCGACAGTTTCGATACCGGGATGCCGCAATAAATCATAGTCTGCACCAGGCAGCCATTGTGATAGTCGGCAGCCTCGATACCGGGCTACCGTAATAACCGTATTCGCATAATCTTAAAGCGCTATTAAAAAACACTGCCGAGGCTTATGCGTTCCATTGTCATGAGGGAGAGCAGAGTTTCTTTCAAAAGCGCGTATGAGCCCTCAGCGGCGCCTAAGTCGCCGCTTCCGACATCGGCTCTGAAGCCGTAAAAAGCGTCGGTAGTGGAGTTTATCTCGCTGTGGCGGATAAAAATGTGCGTATAGCCGTCGAGAGACAGCCAGTGCTCAATGGCGGAGTCGAGCTGTCGTGCGGCTTCGCCACCGTTGCCGTTTTTGAGGCTTTCGTATGAAAGGTCGACCTCGTCGATGAGCGAGGAAACGATGCGCTCGTTAACTCGGATGTTGACTAGGACACCCGCGAATATCAACAGTAACAGCACTGCGGCGATGCTCTCTTTTTTCACGCTAAGCCTCCTTGGTTTGACAGAATACGCGCCCGGTTTCGGACAGAGTGAGAATGTATACCTCATCAGCGCTTTTTATGTTGCGGCGATTAAGCTCATTATCCAGCCAGCGCCTGTCGCGGCCGAGCAGAGCGAGGTTTTTTGCCAGTATTCTGCCGTCATTTATGATGATGTGTGCATAGCCCGTATCCTCGGTGGATATGCCGAGCATAGCGGCTGTAGCCGGCTGGCTTGCCGGCATGAGTATGAGGCTCAGTTGACCGTTCGTTTCAAGCACGCCGTAGGCGACCTGACTTGCGTCGGTCTGACCCTGAGCGCGCAGCTCCTGCATGAGCTCATCTATAGTGAATCGGTTGCGGCGCATGCTGTCGCGGTCTATCCTTCCGTTTCGTATTATTATCTCGGGCTTACCGTAGGTGAATTTACGCAGCCTGACGCTTTTCATGTTAAGCCCCGCAATCAGAATTTCAAGGCAGAACATTATCATGATCGGCAAGAGACCGTTTAAAAGCGGTATGCCTATATCCTGCAGCGGTGTTGCGGCAAGATCCGCGATAAGTGCCGCGACTATAAATTCGGAGATTTCAAGCTCTCCGAGCTGACGTTTGCCCATAACTCGCATTGAAATGAGTATAGCAAAATACAGTATTACAGTGCGGATAAATATAATAGCCAAACACATCGCCTCCATCAGTATTTTTTACCGATGGCGCATAAATTATAAGGAAAGGATGTTTCGTTATGAAGATCATAATTGACAGTGCTGATAAAATAAGCAGTATAGCGGCGTCCATGATAGCCGAGAATGCCAAGGCGCACCCCGGCTGCGCGATGGCGTTTGCCGCCGGCAGAACGACAAAGCGCGTTTATGAAGCCCTTGCGGCGATGGACGTTAAGGAGCTTGCCGAGTGTAAGGCCTTTACCGTCTGCGAATATGAGGGACTTGAAGAAAGCGACGAGAGAGCCTGCGCATACCGCCTGAACGATGAGCTCTACTCAAAGGCGGGCATAACGAAGATATATACGCCGACAGCGGAAAACGCAGATAAATTCGATGCGCAAATCGAGGCCTGCGGTGGGCTTGAGCTTGCCGTTCTCGGCATAGGCACAAACGGGCACATCGGCTTTAACGAGCCCGCAACACCCTATGATTCCTACACGCACAGCGTACTTCTTACGGATAAAACAAAGCAGATGAATGCCGAGCTTTTCGGCGGCGTAGAGAACGTTCCCGACAAAGCCGTGACTATGGGCCTAAAAACAATCTGCGAGGCAAGAAACGTTATTCTCGTTGCCTTCGGCAGCGAAAAGGCGGAGATAATCCATCAGCTCGTCTACGGTAAAACGTCGACCTATGTCCCGGCGGCGATGCTTCAGATGCATATGAATATGACGCTTCTGCTCGATGAGGAAGCCGCAGAAAAGATTAAATAAACGAGGAGAAAGCAATGGGTAAATATTTTGGCACAGACGGCTTCAGAGGTGAAGCTAACGTCGATTTGACAGTCATGCACGCGTTTGAGATAGGCCGGTACCTCGGGCGGTACTACGGCAGGGATAAAAAGGCAAGAGTTGTTATCGGAAAGGACACACGCCGCTCAAGCTACATGCTCGAGTCAGCTCTGTGCGCCGGACTCACGGCCTCGGGCGCGGATGCGTATCTTCTGCATGTAACCACAACGCCGAGCGTATCCTATGTTGCCCGCGCGGATGATTTTGATTGCGGCATTATGATATCGGCAAGCCACAACCCTTATTATGATAACGGCATCAAGCTCATAAACGGCAAGGGCGAAAAAATGGGCGATGAGCTCCTTGAAGAGATCGAGGCGTACATTGACAGAGCAAATGCCGGAGAGAAGGACTGCCTGCCTTACGCAACGGGCGAGAAGATCGGACGCACGGTCGATTATTCTGCCGGACGCAACCGCTATATAGGCTTCCTCATTTCGCTCGCGACCCGCTCGTATAAGGGCAAGAAGGTCGGCCTTGACTGCGCCAACGGCTCGACGTGGATGATGGCAAAAAGTGTGTTTGACGCTTTGGGAGCCGATACTTATGTGATATCGAATAACCCCGACGGCATCAATATAAACGTAAACTGCGGCTCGACGCATATCGAGCAGATGCAGAAGTTCGTTTTGGATAACAAACTCGATGTCGGCTTTGCCTTCGACGGCGATGCCGACCGCTGCCTTGCTGTCGATGAAAATGGAAATGTTATAACCGGCGATCATATTCTCTATGTCTGCGGCAAGTATATGCGCGACAGCGGTATACTCGGCGAGAAAAAAATCGTGACCACGGTCATGAGCAATATGGGGCTTTACAAGGCGCTTGATGCTCTGGGCATCGGTTATGAAAAAACGGCCGTAGGTGATAAATACGTTGCAGAGAACATGCGCGCAAACGGCTATATCCTCGGCGGCGAGCAGTCCGGCCACATCATTTTCGGCCGCCTTGCAAATTCCGGCGACGGAATACTGACAGCTATCAAGATCATGGAGGCCATGTGCGAGAGTAAGCAGCCGCTTTCCGTGCTGGCAGCGCCGGTCGTGATGTATCCGCAGCTGCTGAAAAATGTCGTTGTCACCGATAAGGACGAAACACTTGCCTGCGATGAAGTGAAAAAAGCCGTTGCCGATATGGAAGCCAAGCTCGGCGAGGACGGACGCATCCTGCTTCGAAAGAGCGGTACGGAGCCTGTACTGCGCGTCATGGCCGAGGCCAAGACACACGAGCAGTGCGAGGAGTGCGTTGACTATATAATCGACGCGATGCGCCGCAGCGGAAGACTTATCAAGGTGAAGTGACATGTATACGATAAATGAACTGCTCGATCTGAGCAAAACCATAGCCGCGCCGCTTTTCGAGGGTAAGACCTACCCCTGGGAGGTTCTGGCCGATATATCCGACTTCATTATTGCTCTCGGCAATACGCTGCCGGAGGATGAGTACGAGAAGCGCGGCGAGAATGTTTGGATAGCGCGCGACGCGGAGGTTTTCCCCTCGGCGTACATAGGCTCTCCCTGCATTATTGACCACGGCGCGCAGGTGCGCCATTGTGCCTTTATCCGCGGCAGCGCGATAGTCGGAAAGAACGCTGTCGTCGGAAACTCGACGGAGCTTAAGAATGTTGTACTGTTTGACAATGTGCAGACACCGCATTATAACTATGTCGGCGACTCTGTTCTCGGCTATAAGGCGCATATGGGCGCGGGATCGATAACGTCGAATGTCAAAAGCGATAAGACGCTTGTCGTCATAAAAAACGGCGATGAGCTCATAGAAACAGGCCGTAAAAAGGTCGGAGCCATCCTCGGCGATTGCGTCGAGATCGGCTGCAACAGCGTCCTCAATCCCGGAACGGTGCTCGGCCGCAGGGCGAGCGTCTATCCGACCTCCTGCGTGCGCGGAGTTATTCCCGAGAACGGGATATATAAATCAAAAGACGATATCGTCATTCGTAAATAAAAATTAAAAACTCCCGAACAGTAAGTTCGGGAGTTTTTCATCACTGTTTTGTTGCCGGCCGCCCCTTTTTCTTTGAGTGACCACGTCCGCGGCGGCGCGAAAGCGCGGCTTTGCTGCGGTAAAAATCTATCATGCCGTCGTCAGCCTCATAAACGAGCCTGTTTGCCGACCATGAGCTGTCTTCATGTTTGCGGAATTTCAGCCTGACGAGGAAATTGCCGCAGTCGGGACAGCTGAGTATATTCATATACCTCTGATCGCCCTGATTGATCCAACGGTGTGCCTCGAGCTTGCCACGGCATTTTGGACAGGGTACAGCGGTGAGCTTTTCATCGGCAAAGGCCTCCGACTTTGAAACATAGCCGGGAAAAACGAGATGCTCCAGCGCGTCGTGCGCGTTATCGTCGGTGCCGTCACGTCGTGCGCGGCGGGTGCTGAGCATGCGAGAGGCTTCGTCATACTGCTCAAGGCCGAGCTGCATATCAAGCTTCGAGCACACAAGCGCCGTGTTGTACGCATCGCCCAAGGCATCGTGGGCAACTCGGGTCTGCTCGATGCCGAAATGCTCCATTGCCGTTGCGAGCGATTTCTGATTTTTATCTCCGTCTGTCTGCATATTATAGATGAGCTGCAGGTTTATCCAGGAATTTATCCAGTCCCAGTCGAGATCGTGGATAATTATATTTTGCTCCATGATTCCACGGTCGTCGCAGCCCCAGGTCAGGAAGGTAACATCCTCGCCGCACCACTGCTTAAACTGCTCAAAAGCGTCGGGGAAGCTGTGCCCGAGAGCAAGACGCTCCTTGTCAAAACCGGTGAGCTTTTTGACCTTATAATGCATCCGCTTAAAATAAACGGGTTTAACGTCTATTGTGAACTCCTCGGCAGGCTGCATATCTTCCGAGAGTTTGACCGCGCCGATCTCGATAATTTCTCCCCTCAGCTTTATGGGGAGCTTGTTGAATACGGAGGATTTGGAGCTCATTGCCTGATTCCACTCTAAATCGACCACTACATAATTCATAAACACAACGACCTTACTTTAGATTACAAAAATGAATTATAACATACATCACCATGTTTTTTCAATATATATTTGAACAGCCGTCGAGCTTGTGATATAATCGTCGGGTAATTGTTGCAGGAGGTAGGAAAGATGAAAATTGCTGTTGTCTGCGGCGGACTTTCAAACGAACGTGACGTTTCCATAACAAGCGGCACCTGCGTTGCTCGCGCGCTGCGCGAGCGAGGACACAAGGTCGTCCTTGTCGATATGTATTACGGTTATGACGGAAGCTATGATGATCCTGCCGAGCTTTTCGAACGCGAGCAGGAGGATATTCAGTATTCCGTCAAGGTTGAAACACCCGATATAGCAAAGCTTCTTGCCGAGGGAGACGGAAGCAGGATCGGCAAAAATGTCATTGAGATCTGCAAGGCGGCAGACATAAGCTTTCTTGCCCTTCACGGCGAGGATGGCGAGAACGGCAAATTGCAGGCCACTTTTGATGTGCACGGCATTAAATACACCGGCAGCGGCTATCTCGGCAGCGCGATAGCGATGAACAAGGAGATAACAAAGATCATGCTGCGCAACAGCGGAATCCCCGTTCCTGAGGGCATAGTGCTCGAAAATGGAGGCGAGGTGAAAAATGTCGGCTTTCCCTGTGTCGTGAAGCCCTGCAGCGGCGGATCGAGCGTCGGAACGAGCATGGTCGCAAACGCGGCTGAGTATGCGTCGGCGCTTGAGCTTGCGTTTAAATACGAAGACCATGTCCTTGTCGAGCGCTTTATCAAGGGACGTGAGCTCACCGTCGGAGTTATGGGCGGCGAGGCGATGCCCGTTATCGAGATAATTCCCAAGGCCGGATGGTATGATTATAAAAATAAGTATCAGGCTGGTCTTACCGAAGAGATATGTCCCGCACCGATAAGTGTTGAGGACACTGACCGGGTCCAGCGCCTTGCCGAGCGCGTGAGCGCAGCTCTTATGGTCGATGTCTATTGCCGCGCTGACTTTCTCATGGATAACGCAAGTGGCGAGATATATTGCCTTGAGGCAAACACGCTGCCCGGCATGACACCGACGAGCCTTATCCCGCAGATGGGCAGGGAACAGGGGCTCAGCTTCGGTGAGATATGCGAGAAGATAATCAGACTTTCCATGGAGAAGTACGAATGAAGGGTCTCAGTGTTAAGCAGGCGACTGAAATAGTCGGCGGCAGACTGTCCGGCAATGGTGATGCCGAGCGCAAACTAACGGGGCTCGTCATAGACAGCAGAAATGTGCAGCCCGGCTTTGCGTTCGCGGCCTTAGCCGGTGAGCGTGTAGATGGACATGACTATGTGAATAAAGCATTTGAGCTAGGCGCGTCATGCTGTATCGTTGAGCACGATATTCCAGGAGCCCCCGGCTGCCTTATAGCCGTTGACAGCACGGCGAAAGCGATGGCGCGCCTTGCAGAGGCGTATAGAAACATGCTCGATATTCCCGTTATCGGCATAACCGGCTCTGTTGGAAAAACAACGGCAAAGGAAATGATATCCGCCGTCCTGTCGCAGCGCTTTAATGTCCTTAAGACGGATAAGAACTACAATAACGAGCTCGGCGTGCCGCTTACGATATTCCGCATCGAGCCCGAGCACGAGGCTGCGGTGATTGAGATGGGCATCTCCGATTTCGGCGAGATGAGCCGCCTCGCACAGATGGTGCGGCCTACCGATGCCGTTTATACCCTCATCGGAAACGCACATCTTGACAGGCTGCACGACCGCCCCGGTGTATTCAAGGCAAAAACCGAAATGCTTGAATATATAAAAGACGACGGCACGGTGTTTTTAAATGCCGACGACGATCTTCTCGGCGCATGCTCCTGCCGTCAAAACAGGGTGCTTTACGGCCTTGGCGAAAATGCCGGTGTCAGAGCGGAAAACATAAGCGTCGAAAGTGCTGCCATGCAGACCTGCGATATAATATCCGGCGAGCGGCGCATACATGTTTCTATCCCGGCTTACGGCCGCCACATGGTGTACGCGGCGCTTGAGGGTGCTGCCGTGGGCATGAAATTCGGCCTTAGTGACGATGAGATCATACGCGGCATAGCATCTTACGAGACTGTAGGCCGGCGCGCAAACGTTATAGACACCGGCTATATCACCATAATCGACGATTGCTATAACGCAAATCCCGACTCGGTCAAGTGCGCAATAGATTCCATGTGCGGAAGCTCCGGACGCAAGGTATGCGTTTTGGGCGACATGCTCGAAATGGGCACTGCCCGCGCTGAGCGTCATGAGAATATCGGCAGATATGCCGTTGCGCACGGAGTGGAGCTCCTGCTCTGCGTCGGAGAAATGTCTAAAAACACAGCCAGCGCAGCACAGAGTATAACTTCACTTCATTTTGACAGTAATGCGCAGCTCATAGCTGCTCTGCCGAAACTAATAAAAAGCGGCGACACGGTGCTCGTAAAAGCTTCGCACAGCATGAAGCTTGAGGAGGTTTCCGAGGCTTTAAAGCTGCTTAAATAGAAAAAAACGGATTGCTTTGCAGTCCGTTTTTATTATTAAAGTGAGGCTTGATACTTGTCCCATTCAATAAACGTATTATCACGAGGCTCATCGTATGTGATGACGCGTGGCTTTTCCATTACCACCGTGCTGTTTGCGGGGATATCCTCAGTCACGATACAGTTTGCGCCGATGCGCACATCGCTTCCGACGGTAATGCCGCCGATGATCTTGGCTCCCGCGCCGATGTAGACACGGTCACCGATGACCGGTGCGCCGCGCTTCTTACTGCCGAGCACGGTGTTTGAGCCGATCGTCACCTGATGGAATATCGTGCAGTCCCTGCCAACCTTTGCTCCGGCTGAAATGAATATCCCGCACAGCCCATGCGGCGCCCAAAAACGGTTTATGCTCTCGCTTACGGGAACGCCGGAATTGAGCTTATCGAGTATTCTCTCGACCTTCATTGAATACCACGGCCTGAAAAGCTTCTGCAGCCCCTTTGGATAGAGAATGCGTTGCCTGTATTTCCAAAAGGACTCGGTTTCGGGCGGGAAAAGGAACCTGTATATCTTTTTTAACAGCTTTTTCATCCGAAGCTCCTCACATGAAGA
>CAVGIU010000042.1:0-12960 GCA_963629425.1 Oscillospiraceae bacterium | reverse complement strand
GCTCGGCGGTATATTTCTGTTGCACTTGTCCGAGGGTCACCCCTGGCGGGCGTTACCCGCTATCCTTGCCCTATGGAGCCCGGACTTTCCTCATGTACTTCCTTTCGGAATGCACCCGCGGTCGTTCGGCTCACTCAGTTAAGTATTTTAATCATTTTAAAGCCGCAAGTCAATATAATTTTCTTGTCTTTGCACGCCCAAAGCCGTATAATATATAAGTTAACGGGAGGATTGAAGCATGACATTGAATAAATATATAGACAGTATTAAGCACAAACGCATTGGCGTTATCGGCATCGGTGTGAGCAACACGCCGCTTATAAAAAAGCTGCTCAGCTCCGGCTGCGACGTAACGGCCTGCGATAAACGCACCGCCGGGCAGCTCGGCGATGAGTTCTGCGCTCTTTCGCAGCTCGGCGCAAAGTTCCGCCTCGGCGAGGACTATCTCGATGAGCTCGATTTTGACCTTATTTTCCGCACACCAGGGCTTATGCCGTTTGATGAGCATCTTCAGGCCGCTGTAAGCCGCGGAGCGGAGCTCACCTCCGAGATGGAGCTTTTTATGAAACTTTGCCCGTGCAGAATTTTTGCCGTAACGGGCAGCGACGGTAAGACGACCACAACCACAATCATATCCGAATTGCTGAAGGCTCAGGGATATACGGTCCACCTCGGCGGGAATATCGGCAGGCCGCTCCTGTGCGATGTTGACGATATGGGTAAAGACGACGCTGCGGTCCTCGAGCTAAGCTCATTTCAGCTGCACAGCATGGTCTGCAAGCCGGACGTTGCCGTGATAACAAACATATCGCCAAATCACCTTGATAAGCATAAGGATTATCAGGATTATATCGACGCCAAAAGCTCAATATTCGCGTATCAGGACGAACATGACAGGCTCGTTCTAAACCATGAGAATGATTTTTCTACATATTACGCCGAAAAGGCAAAATCGGATATATCATATTTCAGCCGCGCCGTTAGGCCGGAAAACGGAGTTTACTGCGCAGACGGGGTAATTTATCGTGTGCACGGCGGTAAAGCCGAAGCCATAATGTCCTCCGACGATATAAAGCTTCCCGGAACGCACAATCTTGAAAACTACATGGCCGCATTTGCGGCGACCGACGGCTATGTCGGCAACGACACATGTATAGCCGTCGCAAAAAGCTTTGCCGGAGTCGAGCATCGTCTCGAACAGGTGAGAGTGCTGAACGGAATTACTTACATTAACGATTCCATCGGCACAAGCCCCACGCGCACGGCAGCAGGTCTGCATGCACTTAAAACAAAGCCGATACTTATTGCAGGCGGCTATGATAAGCACATTCCTTTTGATGAACTTGGAGATGAGATTTGCCTGCACGTTAAAAAGCTGTATCTGACCGGTACAACTACGGAAAAAATATATGAAGCCGTCGTAAATTCGAAATACTACGACGGAAAACTGCCGATAGAGAAGATAGATGATTTTAAGACCGCGGTTCTTGCCGCCGCCGAAGGTGCGCAAGAGGGCGATATAGTTCTGCTTTCTCCGGCATGTGCCGCTTTTGATAAATTCAAAAACTTCATGGAGCGCGGCAAATATTTCAAACAGATAGTTATGGAGCTTTGATATGAATGTAAATGATATAAAACCCGAAGTGTACGAGCTTGCAAGTCAGGCAGAGGAAGAGATAAGGCCACAGTTTGAGCGCATAGACCATATTGCGATGCTGAACACCCGCAAGGTCATGACCGCTTTTCAGGATAACAAGGTTTCCGATTCGTGCTTTGCAGGAACCAGCGGCTACGGCTACGATGACCTCGGCAGGGAAGTACTCGATAAGGTCTATGCTCAGGTGTTCTGCACGGAAGCTGCGCTAGTCCGCATAGGCTTTGTAAACGGCACGCACGCGCTCTCGGCCGCCCTTTTTGCAATGCTCAAACCCGGTGACACGTTGTTGTCCGTTACCGGACTTCCTTACGATACGCTCAGAAACGCTATCGGCATCGAAGGCGACTGCCACGGTTCGCTTAAATTCTACGGCATAAACTATAAGCAGGTCGATCTCAAAAACGGAGAGCCGGATATAGAAGCCATAAAGGCTGCTCTTTCGGATAAATCCGTCGCAGCAGTGCTGATTCAGCGCTCAAGAGGCTATGAAAACCGCAAGGCTTTCTCGGCAGAGGAGATAGGCGATATATGCAATGCCATCAAAAGCGTTGCTCCGAATGTCACGGTCATGGTAGATAATTGCTACGGTGAGTTCACCGGCGAGCATGAGCCCACTGAGTTCGGAGTCGATCTCATGGCAGGCTCACTTATTAAAAACCCCGGAGGCGGTCTTGCACCGACCGGCGGCTATATAGTAGGCAGGAAGGACCTTGTTGAGAATGCTGCCATGCGACTCACAACGCCCGGCATCGGCGGCGAGTGCGGCGCAACGCTCGGCAATAACCGTCTGCTGTTCCAGGGATTTTTCATGGCTCCGCACATTGTCGCACAGGCTATAAAGACTATGACCTTCTGCTCCGCGATGATGAAAAAGATCGGTTTTGAATCGTCACCGTCGCCGGAAGATAAGCGCAATGATATAATCCAAATGGTGACCCTGAAAAATGCGGAAAATATGAAAAAATTCTGCCGCGGAGTTCAGGCCGGTGCACCGGTAGACTCGTATGTAACGCCGGAACCGTGGCAAATGCCGGGATATAATGTTCCCGTTATTATGGCCGCCGGAGCATTTGTTCAGGGCTCGTCGATTGAGCTTTCAGCAGATGGTCCTATGCGTGAGCCGTACACGCTGTACGTTCAGGGCGGCATAACATATGAATCCGGCAAGCTCGGCATAATGATGGCAGTAAATGAAATGCTCAGCTGAAAATGAGCATATAATACATGGGGTGGTCTCATGTATTTTCGTCGGCATCGAAAACCGAGATACGACAGACAGTCTGACGAAGGATGTCACCGGCGCAGAAGAACAGCGGGAACCGGCATTTTTATTATCGTTGTTTTAGCGTTGTGCGCTGTGATAAGTTGGTTTCTCGGAAAATTGTCAACGCAAATGGCCGTGTCGGACGCAACGGACATAGTGACAAAGGCCGTTAACGATTCTATAAACACGGTCATCGGCCGCGGAGTTTACGGCTTCGACTATTTCATAAACCTCGAAAAGGATGCCGGCGGCAATGTGACGGCCATAACAAGCGATATGGCACACATAAACACGCTGTCCACGGATATACTTAATTCCGTCATTGAGTCTACCGATAACGGTGTCATAACCGTCAGAATCCCCTTAGGCAATCTCTCCGGTTTGAATCTGCTGATGAACAAGGGGCCTGACGTAAATGTACAGATAATCACGCTGACATCGTCTCGGGTTGATTTTCGCAATGAGGTCGTATCCTGCGGCATTAATCAGGCAAAATATCAGCTTGTACTTGAAGTCACCATTGATATCGACATCCTCATACCATGGGGGACTGAGAGCACGTCTACCGTTACTGAGGTCATAGTTGCCGATACCGTCATTGTCGGCAAGGTGCCCAATACATATCTTAATATGGAGAACTGAGCATGGACGCAAAAAAAGAGATAGAAAAACTCAGAGAAGAAATAGAGTATCACAACAGGCTTTACTACGTTAACGATGCACCTGTGATATCCGACTATGACTATGACATGCTCATGGTGAAGCTCATAAAGCTTGAGGAAGCGCACCCCGAGCTCATAACGCCGACATCTCCAACACAGAGGGTAGGCGGCAATGCTCTGTCTCAGTTTACGCCGGTGCATCATCAGGTGCCGCTTGAAAGCCTTAGCGATGTGTTTTCCTTTGATGAGCTCCGAGCCTTCGGAGAGCGCATGGATCAAGCGCTCGGCAGTGACAGACAGTTTTGCGTTGAGCCGAAGATTGACGGTCTGTCAATGTCTCTCGAGTATGAAAACGGCTATTTTGTTCGAGGCGCAACGCGCGGCGACGGCGTTACAGGCGAAGATGTAACCGAAAACCTCCGTACTGTCAGAAGTTTGCCGATGCATTTGGTCGATGCACCGACACATCTTATAGTTCGCGGTGAGGTCTATATGTCCAAATCCGTATTTAATGAGCTCAACGCCGAAAGAGAAATTAACGGAGATGCGCTGCTTGCCAATCCGCGAAACGCCGCAGCCGGTTCTATACGCCAGCTCGATCCAAAGATCGCTGCATCCCGCAAACTCGATATCGTGTGCTTTAACATGCAGTATACCGACGGTGAGCCTTATAAAACCCACGCAGAAACACTCGACGCAATGAAGCACATGGGATTTCCTATCGTACCGTATAAGCTGTGCGGCACCATAGGCGAATGCTGCGAGCGCATAGAGAATATCGGCCAGAAGCGCGGCGAATTTGCCTATGATATTGACGGAGCTGTCATAAAGATAAACTCGCTTTCGCAGCGTGAAACGCTTGGCAGCACAGCAAAATTCCCCCGTTGGGCAGTCGCTTATAAATATCCGCCGGAGAAGAAGGAGAGTCGTGTTGTCGATATCGTCGTTCAGGTCGGAAGAACAGGTGTGCTCACACCGAAGGCGGTCATTGAACCTGTGCGCCTTGCCGGAACGACCGTGAGCAACGCAACGCTTCATAACCAGGACAATATAGACAGGCTCGATATCCGCATTGGGGACACTGTACTTGTTCAGAAAGCGGGGGAGATAATCCCCGAGGTTCTTTCCGTAAACAAGGATAAGCGTCCGGATGGGACCGTTCCGTATAAAATGCCGGAGCTTTGCCCGGAGTGCGGCGCACCGGTCGTGCGCGATGCCGACGGAGCGGCGCTCAGGTGCACAAGCCCCGAGTGCCCGGCGCAGAGACTGCGTAACCTTGCGCACTTTGCCTCACGAGAGGCCATGGATATTGAGGGACTGGGTATCTCGGTCTGCCAATCGCTAATAAACAGCGGACTCGTCGGCAGTCCGGCGGAGCTGTATTCGCTCGATGTGCAGTCCATAGCTCAGCTTGAGCGTATGGGCGAAAAATCTGCCGAAAACCTCATTAATGCCATTGAAAAAAGCAAAAGTGCCGGTCTTGCTCGCCTGTTGTGCGCGTTCGGAATAAGGCAGGTGGGGCAGAAGGCCGCAAAGACGCTTGCCGTACATTTCGGCACGCTCGATAAGCTCATGCAGGCAACGCTTGAGGAGCTTACAAACGTTCCCGATATCGGCGCCATAACAGCCGATTTTTTGATCGAGTGGTTCTCGCTGCCGCAGTCGCAGCATCAGATAAAGCTTTTGCGCGAGGCAGGTGTCTCATTTGAAAGCGTGGATGCCGTAAAAGATACCCGCTTTGCCGGGAAGACATTTGTGCTGACGGGCGAGCTCAGCGGATATAAGCGCGATGAAGCAGCTGCCATAATCGAAAGCTACGGCGGCAAGGCAGCCTCTTCCGTATCCAAGAAAACCACCTATGTCCTCGCGGGAGAAAATGCGGGAAGCAAGCTAAAAAAAGCAACAGACCTCGGAATTACCGTAATAAACGAAGATCAATTTAACGAAATGATAAAATAAGCCGACGTGCCGTCTTTAAGACGGCGCGTTTTTATATTTAACAAATGAGCATGCCCTCCCATATAATATCTTGCAAAGGAGGACTGCACTAATAATGGATGAAAACAAAAACTGCGGTTGCAAGGATGGTATGCTCCCATCATGCGCACCGCTTGCTATGGCTTACGTGCCGATGCAGCACTCGGTAAAGCCGATATACAGCAACGCCGAGGCGCTCAGCCGCGGAACTCTGTTTCCGGGGCTCGACCTTCCTTTTATGAATATGGTCAATACCGGAGAGCTGACCGGCACGCCCTTGGGAGAGGTAATGGCTCTGGACTTTGTCGCCCATGAGCTGGCGATGTATTTAGACACTCACGCTGAGGATGAGGAGGCGTTTGATCTATACAAAAATGTCCTCTCTCTGTCGAAGACCGCGAAAGAAAAATACGTTAAGCTGTATGGCCCTCTGACACAGAACGATCTCAGTCAGGCGCAGAGCTATACATGGCTCAAAAACCCATGGCCGTGGGATTATTGCGCCAAAAAGGAGGGCTGAGCGTGTTTATTTATCAGAAAAAGCTGCAATATCCGGTCAAAATAGCAAATCCCAATCCGGCACTCGCGAAATTCATAATCACACAATATGGCGGGCCGGACGGTGAGCTCGGGGCATCTCTAAGATATCTCAGTCAGCGATACAGCATGCCTTACCCCGAGCTGAAGGGGCTGCTCACGGATATTGGAACCGAGGAGCTCGGCCACCTCGAGATGATTGCAGCAATAGTACACCAGCTAACTCGAAAAATGACCACTGAAGAGATCAAAAAGGCAGGCTTTGAGGCATACTTTGTCGATCACACCGCCGGTGTTTATCCTCAGTTTGCTTCTGGGACACCATGGACTGCGGCTACAATGCAGGTAAACGGAGATGTAATTACGGATCTCAGCGAGGATATGGCAGCAGAGCAGAAGGCCAGAACTACCTACGACAATATTCTCAGGCTTTCCGACGACCCCGACGTTAACGATGTTATCAAGTTCCTGCGCGAGCGAGAAGTCGTTCACTATCAGCGTTTCGGCGAGGGGCTCAGAAAAGCAATCGAGAAACTGGACTCCAAAAACTTCTACGCCGTTAACCCCGCATTTGACTAAAAAAATTCCCCCGTTCGTAAACGGGGGAATTTTCATCATATAGCTTACTTTGATGCCTTTGCGGCCATTTTCTGACGTTCGACTTTGGATATCCACATTGCTGCGGTAGCGTCGCCGGTGATGTTAAGCGTTGTACGCCCCATGTCGAAGAGCTTATCAACGCCCGCGACGATCGCGATACCTTCAACAGGCAGACCGACGGACAGGAGAACCATCGAAAGCATTATCATACCTGCACCGGAGATGCCTGCAGTACCTACGGATGCAAGAGTTGCGGTGAGAACGATCATTGCCATTTGGCCGAGGGTAAGATCAACGCCGTAGCAGCAGGCAATAAACACTGCGCAGACTGCCTGATAGATAGCGGTACCGTCCATATTGATCGTTGCGCCGAGAGGCAGGACAAAGGAACTGATCTCAGGCTCCGCACCCATCTTGTTGCAGCACTCGATGTTAACGGGTAGCGTTGCATTGGACGAGGTGGTGGTGAATGCCGTGAGCATTGCAGGAAACAGTCCCTTAAAGAATGCTATCGGACTCATACGGGACAGGAACTTGATACTGCATCCGTAAACAATAAGGACATGCAGGAAATATCCAATGTAAGCCACGCCGATTACAAGAGCAAGAGAGCCCACGACCTTCGCACCGTTTACGGCAACAACATCAGCCATGAGGCAGAACACGCCGATTGGGGTGAGGTTTATGATCATCATGAGTATCTTCATGGTGACTTCGTTCATGCAATTAACGATATCGGCGATCTTCTTGCCCTTTTCGCCGGCTGCGAGTATACCGGCGCCGAAGAATATTGCTATGCAGATAACCGGCAGCATGTTCATCTCGACCATGGGCTTAAGCAGGTTATCAGGGAAGATGCCGACTATGACGTCCATAACCTTGGGTGTTTCATTGGCCGTGTACTCAAGCGTGTCTGTTATGCTTGAATCGAGGACAGGGAAGAAGCCCTTGAAAAAATTGACGACGGCAAGACCGATAACAACTGCTATCGCGGTCGTGCACATATAGTAGATAAAGGTCCTTGCACCGATACTGCCGACGCGCTTGAGGTCATTGAGCGAAACAACACCGTCACATATCGAGAACAGAACAACGGGAACGACCATGAATTTGAGCAGGTTTATGTATATCGTTCCGAATGGCTTGAGATAGTCTGTCGTAAAGGTACTTTCGGGCGCGGCCAAAAGAAATACGAAGCCTACTGCAATACCGGCGAACATTGCGATGATTATCCAACCGGCTAAGTTTATTTTACGTTTTTTCTGCATTGCTATATCCTCCAAAAAATAATACATGTATATTAACATACAATATGCTGCTTGACTACGTCTTATCGCTAATCTTAACAACTTCTTTACACCATGTTGCACAATTGCATTGATGATTTGTTATAAAAATAGCCGCTGTTTTGGCGTTTTTGTCAAAACAGCGGCTATTTGAACATTATCTACTCCGCAAGAGCTTCCTCATGCGCCTTAGCTCTGACCTTTTTCAGTCGTGCGTAGCGGGGGAGGGAATTACTGCGTGGTATTTTCGGTTCTCCCTGAATAAGCGGGAGGACATAGTTTATAAATTCATTGGTAACATAATTGCCGTCTTCGGTTATCCACTCGAGCGGAACCTTCTTTTCGTAGTTTGCAACACTGTTGAGGGAAAGCAGCACAGGCTTACAGGAATACAGTCCCGGTTCATCCTCACGCTCAAGCGCAACCATCTGACCTGTAGCGCCTCCGATCGCGGCTTCAACGGCATATTTGCCGACGGAATAGGCTTCTTCAACATCCACAGCCGAAGCTATATGCGCCGCGCTGCGCTGCAGCAGGCTAAGCTCAATACCTCGAACCTTTTTAAGATTGAGGCGCTCCTTGAGATAGTTTGCAAGCTTGACAGCCAAACCGCCGAGCTGAGCGTGACCGAATCCGTCAGTTCCGGAGGTTTTTGCCTCAGATACAAATGAACCGTCTGCGTAGTGAAGACCTTCGGATACGGCGACAAGAACATTGCGCTTCTGTTTCATTATCTTCAAAACGTCATCCGTGAACTGGTCAAGATCAAAATCCCTTTCAGGAAGATAAATGAGGTCGGGTCCGCAACCGTTGCCGTATTCCGTTGCAAGCGCCGCCGAGGCTGTCAGCCAGCCTGCATGACGGCCCATGATCTCAACGACCGTGACCATATCAGTATTATAAACGTCTGTATCTTTGCCGATCTCCATACACGAGGTAGCAATAAATTTTGCGGCGCTGCCGAAGCCGGGGCAATGATCAGTTCCGAAAAGGTCATTGTCTATGGTCTTCGGTACGCCCATAACGCGGCAGTCATATCCGACTTTCTCCATGTATCTGCTTATCTTGTTGCAGGTATCCATAGAATCGTTGCCGCCGTTATAGAAAAAGTATCTTACATTGTACTTCTTAAATATCTCGAGTATTTTTTTATAGTCGCTGTCATCAACGTCGGGATCAGCCATTTTGTATCTGCACGATCCCAACTCAGATGATGGCGTATTAAGCAGGAGCTTAAGCTCATAATCCTCTTCTTCTCCCATGTCATAGAGTTCATCGTTAAGTACGCCCTGAATGCCGTACGCAGCACCGTACACATTAGTTATGATGTCACTGTCAAGCGCCGTTCTTATAACGCCGTATGCACTTGCATTGATAACTGCCGTAGGTCCGCCTGATTGGCCGAAAATACACGCACCGACCAATGGCGATTCAAAAAAATTATCCAAAACTACGCCTCCATTTACGTAATGATTATTGATTATAACATGTTTTAGGTTTATAATAAATATGATTTTTAAAAAAATTGTGCAATATCACTATTTTTCTTACAGGAGGATCTACTATGCCACTCGTAACAACAAGTAAAATGTTTGAAAAAGCCTACAAGGGCGGCTATGCCATCGGTGCATTCAATGTGAATAATATGGAAATTGTGCAGGGTATCACCGAAGCGGCTGCTGATCTCAACGCTCCGCTCATTCTTCAGGTATCGAAGGGTGCGCGCGCATACGCAAACCACACCTATCTCATAAAGCTCGTTGAAGCCGCAGTAGAGGAGACCGGTCTTCCGATAGCGCTCCATCTTGACCATGGTGACAGCTTTGAGCTGTGCAAATCCTGCATTGACGGCGGCTTTACCTCTGTAATGATAGATGCTTCATCAAAGTCCTTCGAGGATAATATCGCGCTCACCCGTCAGGTCGTGGAGTACGCACACGATCACGGAGTTGTCGTCGAAGCTGAGCTCGGTACGCTCGCTGGCATAGAGGACGAGGTCAATGTAAAGGCCGAGGATTCATCCTACACCCGTCCCGAGGATGTTCAGGAGTTCGTCGAGCGCACAGGCTGCGATTCACTCGCAATAGCTATCGGAACCTCTCACGGCGCATATAAGTTCAAGCCCGGCACGAAGCCTCAGCTCAGATTTGATATTCTTGAGGAGGTCGAACACCGTCTGCCCGGATTCCCGATAGTTCTGCACGGTTCATCCTCCGTTCCTCAGGAATTTGTCAAGATGATAAACGAAAACGGCGGCAACATGCCCGGCGCTATCGGTGTTCCCGAGGATCAGCTCCGCAAGGCTGCATCCATGGCCGTCTGCAAAATAAACATCGACTCCGATCTTCGCCTCGCAATGACTGCAACAATCCGCAAATACTTCAACGAACATCCCGATCATTTCGACCCCAGGCAGTATCTTAAGCCTGCAAGAGCAGCTATAAAGTCTATGGTCGCACACAAGATCACTGATGTCCTCGGCTGCAACGGCAAGGCCTGACACAATTTTAAAACATAGCAGGGAGGTGCTGCAATGGCTCAAGTACATTCATATAAAAATCGCAAAAACGGCTGCGTCTATGCACAGGATATAGTAACTGCAATTCGGGCACTTTTGTCTGTTTTACTGCTGATCCTGGCGTATTCAATCAATGCAGCCGCCTTCCTGTCAGTGCTTATACTCGCAACGGCGGCTCTGATAAGCGGCTTTGATATTGTTTTGGATGCCATCGATAAAGCCTTGAGAAAGCATGACTATCTTAACGATCAGCTGCTTATCTGCTTATGCGCCATCGCGTGCTTTTGCATCAAATGCTATGTTGAAACGGTTGTCATGCTCACAGTTTATCAGCTTGGGCGTACATGCTTAAATCTCGTCATCAGGAAAACCGGGTTAGGATTTTATTCCGCCGTTTCCCCCGATGACAGGGAGGGAAGCCTTCGGCTCAGGAGCATACTCAGCAGCCCTGCCGGCGGCGAAAATTCGATTATGTCAAAGTATCTGCCGTATTTTGAGCTGTTTTCAAAGGCTGCCTTTATAGTAGGCGTTTTATTTGCCGCAGTTGTGCCCCTTATCACCGATATGACGTATATAATGAGCATTCGCCGCGGAAGCATGCTTGCCGTCGCTTCCGTTCCAATATCGGCTTTGGCAGCGCTCCCTGTGTACTCACTTGCAGGACTCAGCCGCTCGGCGGAATACGGCGTATTTGTCAAAGATGCAAAAACGCTTGAAAACACAGAAAAGTTGGCCGCTGTTATATACGACAAAGCCGATGTTTTTACAGACGGCGCGCCTAAGCTTGCGTCAGTTAATTCCCCGATACTTGACAACGATAGTTTTCTTAAGCTCGCAGCTTACACCGCATACTCATCCGAGCAACGCTTTGCGGCTCCTATCGTGAGCGCCTACGGTGGAGATATAATTCCTTCATACATATCTGATTTCAGAGATATACCGGGCTGCGGGATGGTGATACTTTTGCAGGGGAAACCTATTCTCTTGGGTACACGTGAGCTGTTCGACGCAAAGGGGATAGCAATCCCGGAGGCCGACCGCAAAAGCGGATATGTTCTTTATCTCGCTATCGAAGGAAGATATGCCGGAAGCCTTACTCTGAAAGAAAAGGTCAATCCTTACGCCGAAAGTGTCATCTCTGATTTCGCCGCATTGGGCAATATTAAAAGTATACTCGTAACAGAGGATGGCAGGGAAGTGAGCGAAAAGCTTGCTAAGTCACTTCATGTCGATGAGCTTCACTATGAGTGCGGCTTTTCAGAAAAAGCTGATATAATCCAAAAATGCAGAGATCAACTGGCTCCCGACGAGAAACTTATGTACATAAGCGCCGAGAATCTTGAGTATCACACGGCGGCGGATATAGACGCAAAGGTGGGCTCATCATTCGACAGTGCCGATATTCTGACAAGCAATGTTGGGATTTTTGGACTGCCTGTAACATACACATCAGCGCATACAGTAACGCGTCTTTCAACCGAAAATCTGATATTTACGGCTTTTATAAAGCTTGTTTTGGTAGTGCTCGCGCTCACCGGCGGCGCAACACTTTGGTTTATTGTTCTGCTCGATTTTGCCGCGTCGATTTTCGGCGTACTGAACGTTGTCCGCTTACCTGCGGTTGACCTTCAGCCGGATGATATTGATGATTGAAACAAACGAAAAAAAGACTAATGGCTAATTGCCATTAGTCTTTTTTGTTGTCGGGCTCGAAGTGGGCGAGGGGGTTGGCCTCGGCAGCTATCCTGAGCTCCGAATTATCAACATGCGTATAGATCTGCGTGGTGTTCAGATTATCATGTCCCAGCAGTTCCTGCAGCGTTCGCACATCAACTCCGTTTTGCAGCATAAGCGTCGCCGCCGTGTGCCTGAGCTTATGCGATGAGTATTTTTCGGCATCCAAACCGGCTCTTCGCAGCGAATTTTTCACCATACTGTGCACAGCTTCACGGCTCATACGAGTTCGTCTGTTAGACAAAAACAGCGCATTTTTGTCGATCGCCGCGATGCTTTTTCTGACTGCAAGGTACTGATTTATAGCCTCGGCGCAGGCATCATTTATATAAATCACGCGCTCCTTGCTGCCCTTGCCGAACACTCTTATGTGGTCGACTCGAATGTCCGACAGATTCAGTCCGACGATCTCAGATATACGCAGGCCGCAATTTAAAAATATGCAAAGTATGCAGTAATCTCGCTCTTTATTTTTCCCGTCAACAGAGGAGAGGAGGGCCTGTGCCTCGGGGAGAGTAAGGTATCTCGGCAGCTTGTTAGGAATCTTCGGCACGTCGAGATCCTGCAGGGGATTGACATCCAAAAGCTTTGCCTTAACGGTTAGATACTTATAAAAACTGCGCAATGTGGAAACCTTACGCGCGCGCGTTGAAGCCATAGTTCCATACGCAGTTTCACGACTGCGCTGATTTTTGACCCTGTCGCGCGACAGATAGGCAAGATAC
>CAVGIU010000041.1:0-13037 GCA_963629425.1 Oscillospiraceae bacterium | reverse complement strand
TATAAAAGCGCAACTGTCATAAGGTATACTTTTTGACAGTTGCGTTTTTTCATATTTTTGCGCAAAAAAACCGGCAGAGGAAGCTCTGCCGGTTTGGTCTGATATTCACTTTAAGCTTTCAAAATACTCGCGCGTGGTTTGGGCATCACTCTTTATCTGAGCCGCGAGAGTTTCGACATCGCCAAATTTGCGTTCGGGGCGCAGAAATTTATAAAAATCTATGCGCACCTGATGACCGTAGAGATTTCCCCGGAAATCGAGCAGGAAGCTCTCGACATTGACATTGCCGGAGTCGCTCACGGTCGGACGGATGCCGACATTCGTGACCGACATGTACTCCTGCCCGTCGATATACGCCTTTGCAGCGTAAACTCCGTGGCGCGGGACGATAACGCCATGAGGAAAGCCCATGTTGATGGTCGGCGTGCCCATCTGCGTTCCGAGGTGGTAGCCGCTGCGGACGACATCGGTGAGCGTGTGCGGATGGCCGAGGTAGGCGTTTGCCTTTTCCATCTCGCCGCTTTCGATGAGCTCGCGGATGAGCGTTGAGCTGACAACAACACCGTCGCGGCATACAGCGGGGATAATGTCGCAGCCTACGCCGCGCTGTGCGCAGTATTCCTTGAGCTTCGCAGCCGTGCCGAGCCCCTTGTAGCCAAAGCAGAAATCGTGCCCGACGACGATCCAGCGCAGATTCATTTCGTCGATGAGTTCGTCGATGAAGTCCTGCCAGTCCATATGCATGACGCGTCGGCTGAAGTGGATAACGACAACATCGTCTATACCGAAGCAGCGCTTGAGTATGTGCTCCCTATCTTCGGCGCTGTTTATAAGCGGCACGGTCTTGTTGAAAACAAGATTGTCCGGGTGGACGTCGAAGGTCAGCACCGCAGGATCCGCGCCCGTTTCCCGTGCGCGCTGCTTTATCATATTTATGAGCGCCGCATGGCCGATGTGGATTCCGTCAAAAAATCCGAGCGCCATTACTTTCTGTTTTGTCATTAGCTTACCTCAAAAAAGCTTTTTATAGTTTTCAGTTTTCCGCCCTCGACTCTGCCGAGCAGCAGAAATTCTTCGGAGTCAGAATATACCCTGTAATCTCCGTCTTCGGCGGATATTTTTATTATATTGCCGTTTTTCAGCCGCTTTGCCGCACTTTTGCTGACGATTATCTTAGGAAAAGACGCAAACAGCGTGTCCACCGGCAAAATGATATCGGAAAGTCTATCCTCACGCGCAGCAGTCTCGATGTCGTCAAGGCTGTGCGCGGCGGCGACGGAAAACGCTCCTGCACGCGTTCTGCGCAAGCTGCTCATGCAGGCTCCGCAGCCGAGGACATCGCCGATATCATTGCACAGCGTGCGTACATATGTGCCCTTGGAGCAGGAGATGTTCAAAATATAATCGGTATCGTCTTTACCGACAATGTCAATAGACGAGACCGTTATTTTTCGCGGGGTGCGCTCAACGCTCACGCCTCTCCTGGCAAGCTCATATAACTTTTTGCCGCCTATCTTTATTGCCGAATACATGGGCGGCATCTGCTCTATATTGCCGATAAAGCGGCCTATTGCCTCCCGCACCGCAGCTTCATTGGGCAGCGCGTCACATTTTGAGGCAATATTACCCGTTATATCCTGCGTATCGGTGCTCACGCCGAGGCGCAGTCCGGCGAGATACTCCTTGCTGTCGGCCTCCGCAAACTCAACCGCACGCGTGGCTCTGCCGACGAACACGACTAAAAGCCCCGTTGCAAGCGGGTCAAGCGTTCCCGAGTGACCGATGCGGCGCTCGTGCAGCACGCCGCGCAGCTTGGCGACAACATCGTGGCTCGTCCAATCCTGCGGCTTATCGACAAGGATGATGCCGTTCATCAAAGCACCTCACCTATTGCGGAGACAAGCATGCTGAGAGTTTCCTCAGGAGATGCCATGATCGTGCAGCCAGATGCCATCTTATGGCCTCCGCCGCCAAATCGGGCACAGAGAGCGTTGCTGTCGAACACCTCATGCGATCTGACTGATACCTTGCACTTATTATCGGCCATCTCACGGATAACGAGGCTGACTATGCAGCCCTCCACCTTGCCGGGGATCCCTGCGATATCATCGCAGTCGTTTTCCGTTGCTTCGGCATCCTGCATCATTCTGTGCGTTACCGTCGCTGCAACGACCTTGCCGTCAAAGAAATATTTAAGTCCCGAAAGGATGCTGCCTTCAAGCGTCATGCGGGCGCGCGAGACCTGACGGAAAAGGTCAAAATTAAGCTTCTGCACCTCAGCGCCGAAAGAAAGCAGCTCGCTTGCCGCAGCGAAGGTCTCGCTCGTCACGTTTGCATAGCGGAAGCAGCCGCAGTCGGTAGACACAGCCATGTACAAAAGGCTTGCTTCCTGCTCGGTAAGGCCGCCGCACAGCTCTTTTATTACCTCCAGCACAATCTCGCCGCAGGAGGCTTTGCTGCCGTCGAGCAGAAGCTCTTTTGCGTAATGAGAGTTTGACGGGTGGTGATCTATGCAGGCATCGACCTCGCCGTTGTAGCCTCGCGGCAGCATATGCGCTTCGGCAACATCTACCGCAACAGCGCAGCTGTATTCAAAGCCGTCGGAGATATAATCCTTAACATATTTCATATACTTTGGTGTTATATCGGGATTATTATAAACTGCGGCCTTTTTACCCGTTCTGCGCAGTGCTGAGCAAAGCGCGGCCGCTCCTCCGAGCGTATCGCCGTCCGGGCGGACATGCGTTAAGAGCAGGATATTATCATGCGCACCGAGCCACGCCGCACATTCTCTGATATTCATTCCTCGTCCTCGTCATGTTTTATATCAAGGCTGCTGATTATCTCGTTTATATGAGCACCGTATTCGATGCTGTGGTCGAGTTCGAAAACGGGTTCCGGCGTATTTCGCAGCTTGAGCGAATTGCCAAGCTCGCGTCTGAGCCAGCCGGACGCTGACTTGAGACCCTTTTTGAACTCCTTTTCGTTCTGAAGTCCCATGACCGACAGCCATATCTTGCAGTAGCGCATATCGCCGGTGGTCTCAACTCGCGTTACGCTTATCATGCCCTGATTTACGCGCGGATCCTTAATCTCGCGCAGCAGCTTGCTCATGACAAGCTGGATATCGTCATTGGTTCTTGCCAGTTTGTTTGAAGGCATTTTTCTCCTCCTGTATCTATGTATCGGGCGGTCTGAACGACCGCCCTAAAAGATTTATTGTCAAACTTTTACCTGCTCCATAACGAAGCACTCAATAACGTCGCCGACCTTGATGTCGTTGAATTTTTCGACCTGCATGCCGCATTCATAGCCACTGGCGACTTCCTTAACGTCGTCCTTAAAGCGGCGCAGCGACGCAAGCTCGCCCTCGTGGATGACTATATTATCTCGCAGTACGCGCACCGAACAGCCACGCTGAATCTTACCGTCAAGGACATAGCAGCCGGTAACGGTTCCCACCTTGGAGACCTTATAGGTCTCGCGCACTTCGGCGTGACCGATGATTACTTCCTCGAACTTCGGCGCAAGCATACCCTTCATGGCAGCTTCAATCTCATTGATGCAGTCGTAAATTACGCGGTACATACGCATATCGACATTTGCGCGAGCCGCACTGTCGCGAGCGGCGTTATCGGGACGGACATTAAAGCCAACGATAATAGCTCCCGAAGTTGCGGCCAGCATAACGTCAGATTCGCTGATAGCGCCGACTGCGCTGTGGATGACTTTTACGCGAACCTCGTCGTTCGTGATCTTCTCAAGTGAGGCCTTGACAGCCTCGGCAGAGCCTTGAACGTCGGCCTTGACGATGATATTGAGAGTTTTCATCTCGCCGGCCTGGATCTGGCTGAACAGATCCTCAAGGCTTACCTTCTTGCTGCTGCCGAAGGCTGCATTCTTCTGCTGGGTCTTGCGCTCTTCAACGAGCTCGCGAGCCATGCGCTCGTCGGCAACGGCGTTGAATGTGTCGCCCGCACTGGGGACCTCGGACATGCCGGAGATTTCAACAGGCACGGAGGGGCCGGCCTCGGTGATGCGCACGCCCTTGTCGTTTATCATGGTGCGGACTCGGCCTACCGCCGTACCTGCAATGATGATATCGCCGAGCTTGAGCGTACCGTTCTGTACAAGAACAGTCATGATCGGGCCGCGGCCCTTGTCGAGTCTTGCCTCTATGACAGCGCCCTTCGCGGCACGATTCGGGTTTGCCTTGAGCTCCTGCACCTCGGCAAGAATTACGAGGTTTTCGAGCAGATTATCTATGCCCTCACCGGTCTTAGCGGAGATCGGGCAGACTATAGTCTCTCCGCCCCACTCCTCGGGAACGATGTCGTACTCAGTCAGCTGCTGCTTTATGCGCTCGGGGTTTGCACCGACCGTATCCATTTTATTTATGGCAACGACGAGGGGGATGCCCGCCGCCTTTGCGTGATTTATGCTCTCGACCGTCTGCGGCATGATGCCGTCATCGGCCGCAACGACGAGGATCGCGATATCGGTTACCATCGCGCCGCGGGCACGCATCGAAGTAAACGCCTCGTGCCCCGGAGTGTCCAGGAAGGTTATGGGGCTGCCATTGATTTCAACGGTGTACGCACCTATGTGCTGAGTTATGCCGCCGGCCTCGCCGGAGGCGACGTTTGCGTGACGGATATAGTCGAGCAGCGAGGTCTTGCCGTGGTCAACGTGACCCATGACGACGACAACGGGTGCGCGGCCGACGAGTTCATCTGCGCTGTCCTCATGATCGTCAATGAGCTTTTCCTCTACCGTTACGACGACTTCCTTTTCGACCTTGCAGCCGAACTCCATCGCTACGAGCGCCGCGGTATCATAATCGACGACATCGGAGACCGATGCGAAAACGCCGAGCTTTATAAGGCGCTTTATAACCTCGCCCGCCGACTTTTTCATTCTCGATGCCAGCTCGCCGACATTGATTTCGTCCGGAATCATTACCTTGAGCTGCTGCTTTTTCGCAATTTCAAGCTGCAGCTTCTGCATCTTGTCGCGCTCTTCCTGACGGCGCTTTGCGGATGCCGCCTGACCCTGCTGGCGCTGCTTTGCTTTGTTGATAATCTTCTCCTTGCCGCCCTTGCGGTCGCGGTCACGGTTACGGTTCTTATCACCGGCCATGTTGTCAAACTTCTCGTCATATTTTGCAATGTTCACCGCCGCGCTGCCGCGGGTATCGACAACACGCTTTTCCGCCACCTGACGCGGGACATGCGGCTTATTTTCTTTTTCTTTTTTCTCGGGTATGGGCTGAGCGGCAGCTTTACCGCCAGTCTGCTGCGCCGTCTTTTCCTGCTTTTTCTCAGCAGGCTTTGCCTCAACGGCCTTGGGCGCGGAGGCAAATATATCAGCCAGGCTCGCCGCCTGATTATGCTGAGTCATATACTCAAATATAACATCGAGCTCGTTATTCTCAAGAACCTGCATATGGTTTTTAGGAGTCGTAGCATAGTCAGTTAATATCTGAGTTATCACCTTGGACGTGGTGTTAAAATCCTTTGCTACCTCGTGTACTCTATATTTATTGATCATGCTCATGCATTGTTCCTCCTTTTACCTGTCCTCTTGTTTTTCTGGCTGGGGCTGTCGTTTTTGCGCTTTTTACTCTCAATTGCGCGTCGTTGTATTGTTTGGGCCGCTTCGTCGTATTCATTTGGCGATATCCCGCACAGCAGCTTCATAAGTGCGTCGGCAAAGCCGATATCGCACACCGCTGCCATCGAACAGCCGGATTTTCCGACATGGGCGGATATCTCTTCCTTGGTAAACGGAACGGTTATAAGCGGGGCTTTGCTTCCGTACATATACCCGGCCGCGCGCTTTTGAGCATTCGGCGATGCATCCGACGCAAGGAGCACGAGCTTTGCCTCATGCTCTCTGACCGCCGAGCCCGTATCCTCCTCGCCTATGCGCAATGCATTGGCCTTGCGCATGAGCCCCAGCAGATTTAAAGCTTTCTCTCTCATTGGTTAGCCTCCATCTGCTGACGAAGAGCATCGTATATATCCTCGGGGATCTGCACGGAGAACGCTCTCTCCAGTGCTTTGGATCTCATTGCTTTTTTCAGGCACTCACTGTTCGGGCAAAGATATGCGCCTCTGCCGGGCATTTTGCCCTTAAAATCCAGGCTCACTTCCCCGTCCGGTGATCTCACCGCGCGGATAAGCTCGCGCTTGGGCTTCATTTCTCGGCAGCCTAAACACTGCCTCATCGGTATTTTCTTCTGCACTGCGGCTGCCTCCTTTCTTTTTATGCCTCAGACTCGGGCTTTATATCGATCTTAAAACCGGTAAGTCTTGCAGCCAGACGCGCGTTCTGTCCCTCCTTGCCGATGGCAAGGGACAGCTGACCGTCGGGCACAACGACGCGGCAGCTCTTACCGTCTTCGAGCATCGTAACGCTTATAACCTCGCTGGGTGCGAGCGCCGCCGCGATATATTCCTCGGGGATCTCGCTGTACTTTATGATGTCGATTTTCTCGCCGCCGAGTTCATCAACTATGCTCGCAACGCGGCCGCCCTTCGAGCCGACGCATGCGCCGATAGGATCGACGTCGGGGTCGGTAGACCAAACAGCCATCTTCGCGCGGCTGCCCGCTTCACGGGCGATGGATTTTATCTCGACCGTGCCGTCGAATATTTCGGGAACTTCGAGCTCGAACAGGCGCTTTACAAGGCCGGGGTGAGTACGGCTTATGAGTACCTGCGGACCCTTGGTGGAATTTCTGACCTCGACGACATAGACCTTTATACGGTCACCTTCTTTAAGAGGCTCGGTCTTTATTCTTTCATTGGGTGCAAGCATAGCCTCGGTATACTCGCTGTTTGAGCTTATACGAATCGAGACGCTTCCTGTTCTCGGCTCGATGCGCGATACGACACCTGTGAGTATTTCATGCTCCTTAGAGGTGAACTCCTCATATACAATACCGCGCTCTGCCTCGCGGATACCTTGGATTATTACCTGCTTTGCAGCCTGAGCCGCAATTCGGCCGAACTTTTTTGTCTCGACCGGTATCTTTATTGTGTCGCCGAGCTTTGCGCGCTTACTGATCTTTTTTGCCGCCTCAAGATCTATCTCCAAAGCGGGATCCTCTACCTGCTCAACGGCGACCTTGTTTACATACATTTCGATACGTTTCCTGTCCTCATCAAGCAGAATATCAACATTATCCGCACACTCGGGATTATCGCGGCGGAAAGCGGCCAGCATGGCCTGCTTTATCTTATCATACATGTATTCTCTCGGTATGCCCTTTTCTTTTTCGAGATCTTCGATAGCGGAGAAAAATTCAGCATTCATTTTCAATATACCTCTTCTTTTTTATATGCTTATGTGCAGCTTTACCTGCGCGATCTGTTCCTTTTTAAACTCTATCCCGGAAACGGTGATGTTTCCGTCGTTGTGGCTTTCAAGAGCACCGACAAGAGTTTTTCTTCCATCATACGGCTGATACAGCTTAACCTCGACCTCCGAGCCGATAAACTGCTCAAAATCCGACGGGCGCTTGAGCTCTCTCTCAGCTCCGGCAGAACCGACCTCAAACACATAACTGCCGGGTACGGGATCGGCCTCATCAAGTATCGGATCGAGCTTACGACTTATTGTTTCGCAGTCGGCAATACCGACGCCGCCGTCCTTATCAATGTAAACTCGCAGATACCATGTTCCGGCTTCCTTAATATACTCGACGCTCCACAGCTTGCAGCCGGCTTCCTCGACGACAGGCCGAGCGAGCGCCTCTACTTTATCACTGATCTTACTCATATAAAGCTCCTGATTTTATCATCTGCAAAATGCTCAACAAAAAGAGTGGGCTGTGACCCACTCTTACATGCTTACTGACTTACTTGACTATAATAACATCTATATACCGTGATTGCAAGCATTTTTTGCTCGATCATTTATAATGAGCAACAAATTCTTCAAGGCACATACCGTTTTCCGTGATAAACTCCGCAGCTTCCTTGCCGACATATCTATAGTGCCACGGCTCATCCCAGCCGGTAACGCTCTTTTTATTGCTCGGATAGCGCTTTATAAAGCCGAACTGCGCGCAATTAGCGTCAAGCCAGTCGAAGAATTTTGCGTCCATTTGGTCATAGTCGAGCACATCATACTCTTTATCAAAAATATCTATCGCGAGGCCGGTCTGATGATCGCTCGTTCCGGGCTTTGCGACTATCTCCGCTGCGATGTCCTGCGCTTCTTCATAGGTATACGCGCCGTTTTTGCTGAGCTCGGAGGCTTTTTCGTTAAAAAGCTGCTGCTGATCGGCATATGACCTGTAACCAACGCCTATATACGGCTCAAAGCCCGCTTCCTTGGCGGCAGACACAAGAGACGACAAATTGTCAATAATGCGTTTATCCACATACAGTCCGTCCGATCCGAACTGCTTAACTGTCGGAGCATATGACTTTATCGAAGTGGAGCTGTTAATGAGTATATACTGCCACTCGGTAATAGTTGTCGCCGGGAACTCAAGATCCGCGTACTTTTCAAGCGAGATCTTGTTAGACGACTGATATTCGTCCAAAGGATCCTTAAGACTGTCGCTTTTAACAAACACCGAGTCCGATCCGCCGACAACGATCTCTGCGGTGAGCTGAACGCGCGAATTTATTATAAGCACCAGCATTGCGGCCATTATTATCATGAAAAAAGTCCACACCGTTTTCTTTATGCGCATTTGGGCTCACCTCCTCATAAAATTTCATGTTATTTTACCACAAACCAACGGCTTATACAAGAGCATTATGGCTGACGGGAGTCAAACACCTGTCAGCTATATCAGACAGTTATCGCCGAGTATTTCCTTTAGCTTTGCGAGCGCCTTCTTTTCGATACGGCTGACATAAGAGCGGCTTATACCGCATGCCTTAGCGGTTTCACGCTGTGTCATGGGCTCACTGCCGCCAATCCCATAGCGGAGTCTTATTATTCTTGCCTCCCTTTCGCTCAGAGCACTGCTTACAAGTCCCTTAAGCTTTCCGCACAGCTCAAGCTCGGCTATTCTGTCGCTCATCTCATCGTCCTGAGCTAAAACATCCATAAGTGACAGGCTGTTGCCCTCGCCGTCAGTGTCAAGCACATCCGAAAGGCTGACATCGCCCATGGTTTTCTTCTGACTGCGAAAATACATAAGTATCTCGTTTTCTATACATCTTGAAGCATAAGTCGCAAGGCGAATGCCTCGATCTGGCTTATATGTGTTTATTCCCTTTATGAGTCCAATGGTGCCTATGGATATCAGATCCTCCATATCATTTGTCTGCGTATAATATTTTTTAATAATGTGCGCAACGAGCCGAAGATTGTGCTCGACCAGCACATTTCTCGCCGTCACATCCCCTCCCTGCCAAAGCATGAGATATCTCCGTTCCTCCTCCGCCGAAAGCGGACTCGGAAATGAACCGCCAGGCGAGAGTCTGAGCATAAGCAATACACCGCCAAGCAGCATAGCCAGCGACATTCCAAGCATAAGATCACCTCAGAGCATTATACTGAGCTATTGCATGTACAAATTATATAAATTTTGTGTTCGTTTCAGCGTCAGCATTGACAAATTCGCAAAAGATGATATTCTTAACATATAAGTGTTTATACAACATTGGCATTAAAGTAAAGGAAGGAGCAAAACTATGGCATTCAGACCCAAAATACTCGCGCTCGCGAACAAAATCACTCTAGAAGCGCGAACAGGCATTCCAAACGTCCCCTCCGATCCCGAATACCGCATATTGGCTGAGGTGGTAACGGACGAACAGGCCGACGTTGCACTGGCATGTAAGGTGCGTCACAGTCTCACGCTTGAGGAGATATCCAAAAGATGCGGAAAATCTCCCGAGGTGACAAAGAAGCTTCTGTGGGAGCTTGGCAACGAGGGTGTCATCGTTATGTACACGAGCCCCGACGACGGCATTGATTACTACTCGATGCCGTGCTGGGTACCGGGCCTACTGGAGATGATGGTCGGCAACAAGGAGCAGGTCGAGGCTCACCCGGAGATTGCGCGCTGCTTTGACGAATATACGCTTAAGAACATGAAGCTCATGTCTCCAAACCTTCCGCGCGGCATGGGCGTTATGCGCGTTATCCCCGTACAAAAGTCCATTGATCTCAACCGTCATGCTGTCTCGTCCGATCAGCTTAGCAAATACATAGAGGGCGCATGGAAGATTGCCGTTACCGACTGCTCCTGCCGCCGTACACGCAGAATCATGGGCGAGGGCTGCGGGCATCTTGAGCAGGATATGTGCATCATGCTCAATAAGGCGGCCGATTTCCATGTTAAGACCGGTCACGGCCGTGAGATTACAAAGCAGGAGGCCTACGAGATACTGCAAAGAGCTGAGGAAAACGGCCTGATACACGAGCTGTCGAATACCGACGGTACGGGAGAGGTCGGCGGCATCTGCAACTGCTGCGAGTGCTCCTGCCTGTCGCTGCGCGGCGGTCGACTGTTCAATACATCGACGATAATGAAATCCAACTACCGCGCTCAGGTCGACAAGGATAAGTGTGTCGCCTGCGGCCAGTGTGTTGAAAACTGTCAGATGAACGCTCTGCGCCTTGGACAGAAACTGTGCTCGACTGAACCTTTGAAGATAAGCCATTCCGAAGCGCCCGACGATAAGCTTTGGACAAAAGAGCACTGGAACGAAAACTGGCGCGAAAACCGCGAAAATGTCGTTGAGACCGGCACCGCGCCTTGCAAAACAAACTGCCCGGCTCATATCGCAGTTCAGGGTTATATAAAGCTCGCGGCTCAGGGCAGATATCAGGAGGCTCTTGAGCTTATAAAAAAGGAGAACCCCTTCCCCGCCATCTGCGGCCGTGTATGCCCGAAATTCTGCGAGGACGCTTGCACCCGCGGCGATATTGACGATCCCATCGCCATAGACGATATAAAGAAATTCATAGCCGAGCAGGATATGAAGGCTGAGCACAGGTTTGTTCCCAAGATGGTCAATCAGATCGGCAAAATGTATCCGCAGAAGATTGCCGTCATCGGCGCAGGCCCCGCTGGTCTGAGTTGTGCGTATTACCTCGCGGTAAAGGGCTATCCTGTGACCGTCTTTGAAAAGGAAGATACTCTTGGCGGTATGATGACGATGGGCATTCCCACCTTCAGGCTCGAAAAAGATGTTGTTCTGTCCGAGATCGAAGTTCTCAAGGAGCTGGGCGTTGAATTCAAAACCGGCATTGAGGTCGGCAAAGACATAAGCCTCGACGAGCTCAGAGCCCAGGGCTATAAGGCATTTTACATGGCCATCGGCGCACAGAAGAGCGCGCCCATAGGCATCCCCGGCGAGGAACTCGACGGCGTTTACGGCGGCATCGACTTCCTGCGCTCGACGCTTACCGGAAATTCCATGAAGATCGGCGAGCGCGTCGCAGTCATTGGCGGCGGCAACGTCTCCGTCGACGTTGCGCGCAGCGCGATAAGGCTCGGTGCAAAGGAGGTAACACTTATATACCGCCGCGGCAGAGATGAGCTCAAAGCCGATCCCGAGGAGATTGAGGATGCACTCGGAGAGGGCATGAAGCTCAAGCTGCTCTCCTCCCCTGTTGAGATCATCGGCAAGGGCGGAAAAGTCACCGCACTCAAGCTTGAGAAGATGAATCTCGGAGCACCCGATGCCTCCGGCAGACGCGCGCCGGTTCCCACGGGTGAATTCGAGACTATCGAAGTCGACAACGTTATCGGCGCAATCGGTCAGGTAATCGACTGGGGCGACATCGACAAGGGCGCTATGAAGCTTGACAAAAAGGGCTGCGTTAAGGTCGACGAGCTGTCATATCAGACCGGCGAGCCTGATGTTTTCGCGGGCGGCGACGTTGTGACGGGGCCTGCATTCGTCATCCACGCCATTGCTGCCGGCAAGGAGGGAGCCATTTCGATACACCGTTACGTACACCCCGGTCAGACTCAGAATCTCGGCCGTGACAGGCGCGTTTTCACCTCGCTGGATAAAACAAAGGCCGCGCTCGCACTCGGCGGATATGACGCAACTCCACGCCAAAAGACCGCCGACGCAAGCGCAGCAACGGCAAAGAAAACCATGGACGATCTGCGCGGAACCTTCACCGAGGAGCAGATGAAGAAGGAAACCGAACGCTGCCTCGGCTGCGGCGCTGTCGTACTTGATGAGCTGCGCTGCGTGGGCTGCGGCATCTGCACCACAAAGTGCAAGTTCGATGCGATAAAGCTCGTGTGGGTCGATGAATTCGTCTCGCCCAGGGTCGAAAAGATTGCTCCGCATCTCATTGCAGGTATGGCAAAGCGCGGCGGCAAGATAGCTATTAAGGCCATAAAAGAGGCTGTCGACAAGCTGTAAAAGAAAATGAATTTAGCCGGACGGATTTTCCGTCCGGCTATTTTTGTTGCTTTTGACGCGCATTTGAAGTATTATAGTGTAAATGCAATAATTTTGGAGGGGAAAAATGCATAGACCTGACGACGGGTTTTACCACGATCACGGCGACGGAATACTTCACTGCCATGAGATAAAGCCATGCGACGATATCACAGAGCACGAGGCGCACGAGCATCCGCATCATAATCATTCACACACGCATACGCAGAGCAAGGCGGTCATAAACAGACTTTCCCGCGCGATAGGGCATCTTGAATCTGTTAAGCGCATGGTCGAGGATGAGCGCGACTGCACGGACGTTCTCATTCAGCTCGCAGCCGTGCGCTCCGCCCTGAGCAGCACGGCACGAGTTATACTCAAGGATCACCTCGAGCACTGCATCACCGACGCAGTTGAGACCGGCGACGATACCTTCATCGAAGAGCTCAACACCGCCATTGACAAGTACATAAACTAAAAAACACCGCTCATCTGGCACGGGCCAATAGCGAAGTAATTATGTAGGATGCGGTGAAGTCCCGAAATTTGAGGAGCTTCACCGTGTTCTGCGTTATGCAGAAACATTGAATTGTTTAGGGTTTTGCCGTATTTCCTCCATCATGGATTGCATTTCCTTCTCCGTAGGGATGGAGAACA